>PBTP01000117.1 GCA_002729275.1 Roseibacillus sp.
TATGATCCGAAAACGGCTCCCGTGGTGGTAAGNCCGGATCATATCGATACTGCGGCCTACGATTATTACGATAAGTATTGGTTCGATTACTGGCAGAGGCTCTACGACAAGCATGAGTTGAAACGTCCGGTCATTGAGGAGAATGGGAGCAAGAACTAAAGTGGGAAGCGGGGNAGCTCGCAATGAGGCCGAGGTGGATCGAGGCTTCTGCAAAGGGACGGGGGNGCCTTTAAGGGGGTGCTGCGGAATTTTNCTGTGGAAAGGCATTTTTGCGGTGCTGCTGCTGCCCGGATTCGCTCTCGGGGAAGACGATCTGACGTTTTTTGAATCCAAGATCCGTCCTCTGCTGGCAGCGCACTGTTATGAATGCCACTCGGCACGATCCAGCGAGGTGAAAGGGGGGCTCTTGCTTGATTCGAGGGCAGGGGTGAGGAAGGGCGGGGATTCCGGGGCCATCATCATGCCGGGAGATGCTGCNAAAAGTCTTCTCATCAAGGCGCTGAGTTACCGGAATTCCGATCTGCAGATGCCTCCCACGGGGAAGCTGGGCGACGACAAAATCGCACTGATTCAGGAATGGATTCAACGAGGGGCTCCCGATCCACGTGACGAACCGGCCGCGAAGGTTAAGGGGGAGTCTGGAATTGATTATGAACGTGGCCGGAAGTTCTGGTCGTTTGTGCCGTTGCGGAAGCATGAGCTGCCTGCGGTCGACGCTACGGGCTGGCCTCGCAATTCGATCGATCACTTCATTCTTTCCCAAATAGAAAAGTCAGAGCTTTCGCCAGCAGCAGTTGCAGAGCGCCGAACTCTGGTGCGACGGGCCTATCTGGACCTGCATGGCCTGCCGCCCACCACGGAGGAGATACAGGCTTTCGTTCTCGATGATCAGCCGGACGCCTGGGAGCGCCTTATCGACGACTTGCTGGCNTCNCCNCGTTATGGNGAGCGCTGGGGGAGACACTGGTTGGACGTNGCCCGCTATTCCGACTCCAATGGCATGGATGAGGATATTGCCCATCCCGAAGCATGGCGTTACCGCGACTATGTCATTCGGTCCTTCAACACCGACAAGAGGTATGACAATTTTATCTTGGAACAGATTGCCGGAGATCTGCTCCCCAATGACTCGATAGAGCAACGTCGTGACCAGGTCGCGGGACTGGGCTTTCTTTCAGTAGGGCCAAAGATGCTCGCCTGTGACGATCCCGACAAGATGAGGCGGGATATTGTCGATGAGCAAATGGATACCACTGGTCGAGCGTTCATGGGGATGACTCTGGGGTGTGCCCGTTGCCACGATCATAAGTTCGATCCTGTGTCCATTGAGGATTACTATGGGTTGGCAGGAATCTTTCTCTCTACCAAGACCCTGACGAAATACACGGTAGTGGCGCATTATCACCAGTATGACCTGACCGATTCAGCAGTGTCTGAACGGTGGGAGGAAATCGCCGAGCTGGAGAAGAAACGGGGAGAGAAGAAGACTCCGGAGGAAGAAAAGAAGGTGCTGGGAGAAAGAATCGCGGGGCTGAAAAAAGACCTGCCCCCGAGGTATAAGGTAATGGGAGTGACGGAGGATACGGTCGCAGATACAAAGGTGCATCTCAGGGGGAATTATATGACTCTCGGGGAGGACGTTCCGCGCAGGGTGTTGCCGGTAATTGCAGGTTTTGACCAACCAGCGATGCCCACGAAGCAAAGCGGGCGACTGGAGCTTGCCCGGTGGATCGCGAGCCCGGAGCATCCGCTGACCGCACGGGTGATTGTCAACCGTCTCTGGCGCTGGCATTTTGGAAGGGGGCTGGTCCCTACCCCGGACAATTTCGGAGTTCTTGGGGAACTACCGTCTCATCCCGAGCTCCTGGACCATCTCGCCCTGAAACTCATTGAGGGAGGATGGTCGCTGAAATTCATGCATCGTGAGATCATGCACTCTTCGACCTATCGTCAGGGTTCGAGAGCTCAGGAGAGCCATGAGAAGGATCCGGACAACAAGCTCTTTGCTCGCTGGAAGCCACGCAGGGTTGAGGCGGAGGTCATTCGTGATGCGATTCTGTATAAGTCGAACGGTCTGGACCTGACCCTGGGCGGAGGGTTTCTTCAGCGAAAACCAACTGAGTATATTGACAAAGGGAAGATGAAGGAATGGATCAAGAGTCCGCGGAGGTCGGTATATCTTCCCGTGATCCGGAGTGCCGGTTACGATGAGTTGAACTCCTTTGATTTTGCAGACCCCTCTGTTTCCAACGGGAATCGCAAGAGTTCCACGGTAACCCAGCAGGCTCTTGTGCTCATGAACAGCCCGATGGTTCATGCGTCCGCGGCGCGTATTGCGGAGATTATGATCGAGGCGACGAGGGGGGCCAGCGGTGGGCAGCGTGCCGACTGGATGATCCTGCATTACTATGGACGACCTGCGCGGCCNGAGGAGATGGTCCGGATTGAGAAGGTAGTGGAGGCTTCGGTCGCTTCCAAGGTTTCCGAAAGGGAGGCGTGGGCAAGTGTGGCTCGAGTCTTAATGGCCAGTAATGAATTCCTGTATCTCGAGTAGGTAAGAGCCGATCTCTTCGTGTCTTTGACATTTCCATTGTTTATCATCATACTCCCCTTGCCCCTGTCATGAGCCATCTCTGCCAGAACCGTCAGTCCCGACCACTTACGCGGCGAGAGATGCTGGGGTCGTCCTCGGCCGGCTTCGGAGCGCTCGCTCTGCAGGGCCTGATGGGGCAGGAGGCTTTTTCCGCCTCGGCACTCAGTCCCAAGCCGGCTCCATCACTGGCGCGCGCCAAGCGAGTCATTTTTGTCTTTATGCATGGAGGGCCATCGCAGGTGGACCTTTTCGATCACAAGCCGNAGTTGACCCGGGACGACAATAAACCCCTCCCTTTCGAGAAGCCGCGTATCGTCTCGGCTAAGACCGGGAACCTGCTGGCNTCACCATGGAAGTTCTCCAAGCATGGACAGACGGGNGCNGAGGTGAGTGANATTCTTCCNCANCTGTCTTCCATCGTGGANGACCTNTGTATTGTGAAGTCGATCCATGGGTCCAACTCTCGCCATGGAGGAGCCCTGTTGGAGTTGCATACGGGCTCTGACACCTTCACTCGTCCTGCAATGGGTTCGTGGATTAACTACGGACTGGGAACCGAGAACCAGAACCTGCCCGGGTTCATCACGATCGACCCGACCGGAGGGCATGGAGGGTCTAATGCGTGGTCTTCCGCATTTCTGCCCGCCCACTATCAGGGAACCCGAATCGGAGGAAAGGGACGGGGGATGACGGTGCCCTTCATCAATAGTCCGCTCAAGAGTCGGGACCTGCAGCGCCGGGAGCTGGACCTCCTGAGGGGGATGAACGAGGGGCATTTGGCCAAGAGCGCCGGGGATTCCGAGTTGGAAGCCCGGATCGCTTCCTACGAGCTGGCCTTCCGGATGCAGATGGAGGCCCCCGGGGTGCAGGACGTCTCAGAAGAGCCCGAGGCGGTTAAAAAGTTGTACGGAATGGACCAGGACAATACCCGCAAGTTCGGGGAGCAATGTCTCATGGCCCGCCGCTTTAGTGAGGCCGGAGTACGATTCATACAAGTGACTCATCGCTACTGGGATTCGCATGGAAACCTGCGCAAGGAGCACGCCCGCCTTGCTGGCGAAATGGACAAGCCGGTGGCCGGCCTGATCACCGATCTTAAGCAGCGGGGTTTGCTCGATGAAACGCTGGTCTTATGGGGGGGCGAATTTGGCCGGACCCCGGTGGCTCAGGGGCGTGACGGACGGGATCATAATCCCCATGCCAACACCATGTTCCTGGCTGGAGGCGGGATCAAACCTGGGATCCAATACGGCGCTACAGACGAGTATGGCTACTACGCCACCGAAAACCGGGTTCATTTCCACGATCTCCACGCCACCATCCTCCACCAATTGGGGATTGATCACAAGAAGCTCACCTACAGTTATGCGGGTCGGGATTTCCGGTTGACCGATGTGCACGGACGAGTGGTGCGGGACATCCTCGCGTAAATCCGGAGGGTTCGCTGCTCAGAAGAGAACGGTGCTGAGGGCGGTCAGGATTACCGCAAAGGAGAGGTTGAGGACGAGGCCGGTGCGCATCATGGTGCGCTGGAGAACCTGACCGGATCCGTAGACGATCGCATTCGGGGGCGTCGCGATGGGAAGCATGAAGGCGCAGGAAGCTGCGATGGTGAGAGGAAGGACCAGTTGAGGTGGAGAGACCCCAATCTCGAGGGCAACCTGGTAGAAGACCGGGACAAACAAGGCCGTAGTGGCGGTATTGGAGGTGAGTTCCGTGAGGAAAATCACGAAGAGGACGACTGCTCCGACTACGAGGATAAAAGGCCATCCCGCGGTAAGCTGATTGAGGTGACTGGCGAGAAAGCTGCTAGCGCCAGTCAAGGTCAGGACTTTCCCGAGGGTGAGTCCCCCACCAAAGAGAATAATCACTCCCCAATCGGTGGTACGGTCGACATCCTTCCAGCGCACAAGACCGAAAGAGGCCATGAGGACGACAGAGGATACAGCGATGATACTGTCGAATCCCTTAGTAACGCTGAATACTACCGAGAGTGGTTTGCTGCACAACCAGCAGACAACGGTAAGGAGAAATATGGTGAGGGTGAGAATCCGTCGAGGAGTGAAGATGAAGGGTTCCGTATTCCGGGACAGGTCCGGGGTCCTGCCAGGACGCAGGACGAGAAAGAGGATAGCAATCAGGCTAGGAAAAAGAATGGCCACGCAGGGGATTCCAAATTTGAGCCATTCTGCGAAGCCTATTCCCAACCGTTCCGCGGCGATGGCATTAGGGCCGGTTCCAATAATGGTGCCGATCCCACCGATATTGGCGGAGTAGGCCAGTCCTAGGAGAACAAAGGGGGCGGCCTTGGTTGCCGTCTGTGCTCCCGCTCTGGTCCGTAGATCGCTAAGGAGACCCAAGGCGACTGGAAAGAGGAGGGCGGTGGTGGCGGTGTTTGAGATCCACATGGAGGTGAAGGCGGCGGCGCAAAACAACCCAATGCATGTCATATGAAAACGACCTCCCGCAAGAGTCAGAATCCCGTTGGCCAGCCAGCTGTTCAGTCCCTGTCTCGTGAGGGCAGCCGCAATGCCAAAGCCGCCTAGAAAGAGGAAGATGAGATGATGAGCGAACCCGGCAAAGGCCTGGGGGACAATGGTCTTGGGATCTCCGCTGAAGACTCCGGTCAGAACGGCGACTACGGGGACGAGCAGGGCGGTGATGGCGAGGGGGATCGCTTCGGTGAGCCAGAGGGTGGCAGCGAGAGCGAGGATCGCGAGGCCAGTACGGACCTGCGCTGTGGTATGGGTGGCGGTATCCTCGACCGGGAGGAGCCAGTAGATAAGGGCAAAAGCCACCAGGGCCGCCCCGATGGAAAGTGCTTTGAATTGGCTCGATCGTCCGGGCTCTCTGGCCTGCTCCTCCCGGACGGTGGTTTCTTTCTCTTCGGCCATTAGCTACTGATTAGGCAGAATGGGTTGGATGGGCAAGCGTGACAGTCCTGATTACGGTGTTTAGGCTCGCGTCATGGAGGTTCGCCAGCTTTCTGAACAGGAGCCGTTTACGACCAGGGATGGATCCACGATCCGAAGCGTCCTGGATCTCAGTAATGCTCCGGTAGAGAAGCAGAGTCTTGCCGAGGCAACGATCGTCAAGGGAAATGCCACGGAGCGGCATTTCCACAAGGTCAGCGAGGAGTTCTATTTTCTCCTCGAGGGGGAAGGGATGATGGAGCTCGACGGTGAGACCCGTTTGATGAAACCGGGGGATGCGGTCGTGATTCCGGCGGAAGCGTGGCATCAGATCACTGCCACTAGCGACTTGCGTTTCCTATGCTGCTGCGCGCCTCCCTACAGTCACGAGGATACCTATTTTGACTAAAACGAGATCTGCGCAATTTTGGCTCTGAGAGTGCAGAACCCTGGTCAGGATGATTTTGGGCTTGAGCCCGAGGATCATGTTTCTAGCAATGTAGAGATGAAAGAACTTGGATTGATGGTGTGGGTGGTGGGAATTTTAATTCTGGTCTGCTCATGCGGAGACAAGACAACCGCCTCCGGCGATAATGAAGAGATCCAGTCAACCGAGGCTAATGCCGGCGCTGCGATCCCAGAAAACCAGATCTGCCGGGTTGAACTTCATGACCCCAGCGTGGACATGATTCTCGACGCTTCGGTTCAACTTGAAGTGCTTGCTGCGGGGTTTGAAATTACGGAGGGGCCCGTCTGGGTTCCCTCTATGAAGACGCTTCTCTTCTCAGACGTGAAGGGGAATAAGATTCATCAGTGGTCCCAAGAAAAGGGGTCGAGTGTCTTTCTTTCTCCGGGTGGACACACCGGAACAGTTCCTTTCTTTGAGGGTGGCGTCCTCGGGTCCAATGGTCTGGCCCTTGATCCTGCGGGAGACCTCATCATCTGCCAGCACGGAGACCGGAGGCTCGCTAAGTTGTCCCTCGACAATATTACTCAGGAGGGACTTGCAACGCTGATTGCAACCTTTGAGGGGAAACGCTTTAACAGCCCTAATGACCTGACCGTTGTGGCCAACGGGGACATTTACTTTACCGATCCTCCCTATGGGCACTGTGATATCGCGAACAGTGTTCCGGGGGAGGCGATGATCTTTGTGGATGATAAGCGGGAGATTCCCTATTGCGGGATCTACCGATATGAAGCTGCCACTGGAAAAATCTCCCTCGTAAGTGACGAAATGGATCTGCCAAACGGAATCGCGCTTTCTCCAGATCAGAAGTGGATCTACGTCGGAAGTTCAGACATGCAAGACCCCAAGATGTGGCGGTTCTCAGCGGAGGATGGTTCTGGGGGAATCTTTTTTGAAGGGCCCTACGGTAAGGAGGACGCCGGCTGGTTTGATGGGATGAAGATGCACACGAGTGGGAACATCTTCGCGACAGGTCCGGGTGGAGTACTTGTGATTTCTCCGGAGGGTAAGAAGCTGGCCACAATCCGGCTTCCAGACCCCGTCACCAACTGCTGTTTCGATGAGAATGAGGAGTATCTTTATGTGACCGGGTTTGCCTATGTAGCCAGGTTGAAGCTGAAGAAATAGCAGTTCGGGCTGTCTTCCACAGTACGCTCATTCAGAGCTGCCCCTGCTATTTTGCTACAAAGTCGATAACGAAGGCCTTGTCGAGGATAGGAAGAAGCTGCTCTACGAAGGCCTTGTGATCTTTGTGCGGGAGGTAGGCTTCCAGCCCCTTCTTATCCTTGAAGGAGACGATGAAGCAGTGGGTGTATCCCTGGGCGAGGTTTTCCGGGCTCACGTTGGTTCCCCACTCGTAACCCGTGATCGAGTCGATCTTGGAGGGGAGGGCGGCGAAGGCCTTTTCGATGGCTGTGATCTGGTTCTTGGTGGCGTCATCCTTGAACTTGAAGCAGACGACGTGGCGGTAGGCGCCCGTTTTCTTTGCGTGATGGTCGGCGAGGGAATGGGAGCTCATGAATGCAATTGAAAGAGAAAGGGCGAGAAGGAGAATTTTCATTACTTCTGGAGGGTGCCGGAGGCAGTGGGAGGCGTCAATGTGTCCCTGAAAAAACGTGATTTAGGAGGTGATCGGCTTGATTGGGAGAGGGGCGCTCTGGTTTTACAGGAGCGGATCGAGCGCAAGTTTTAGGAGAGGTCGAATATTACTCATCCCCTTGACGGTTCTGTAAATGAGCGTAGATTTCACGAAATGAGACCTACTGCTACTCTGTTACCTGCGGCAATTGTGCTGGGAATAGCCCTTATTTGCCTCCAAGCGACTGCAAGCGCCGCGGAAGACAAGGGAAAGTCCGAAAAGACTGAGAGCTCAGAAAGGGTTACTCTCTTTGATTTTTCCGAGGCCGACCCCGGAAAGAAGTGGATTACCGTGAACGACAATGTGATGGGTGGCCGCTCGAAGGGAGGATTTACCTTCAAGGGCGATAGATTGCTCTTTGCTGGTTCAACGAACACAAATGGGGGTGGGTTTTCCTCAATCCGGACTCGTCCCGTGAGCCTTGGCTTGTCTGGGAAAGATGGGGTGATGATCCGATTTAAAGGGGATGGAAGGACCTATAAGTTCGGCTTGGAGATGGCAGGTAGTAGGGCGACTTACCGTGCGGATTTTGACACTAAGGCTGACTCCAAGGGCTGGCAGGTGGCCAAGATCCCCTTCAGCGCCTTCGCAGCCGGCTGGAGAGGCATGAAGCTTCCTCGGGACCGCTACCCCCTCGAACGCGGCAAGATTGACAGCCTCGGCGTCATGATCTACGACAAAAAGGATGGTCCTTTTCGCCTTCAGATCGACTGGATCAAGGCCTACAGCGAGGAATAGGCTGAGTCGGCTTCCGATTGATCACAGTGTCTTCAGGTAGGCGTAGAGGTCTGCCAGGTCCAGGGTGCTCGCTCCCAATAGCAGGCCAGCCGGCATCGGTGACTGGTTGGGAGATCGCTCGCTGAGGATGTCATGCCGCGAAAAACGGATGGTTTCATTGGATCCCGTTTCGAGGATGGTCTGGGCCTCAGAGCCGTAAACCTTCATTCCAATGTAGACGCCATCAGCGGTGGTGATCTGAGTGGCCTTGTAGAGGTCAGAAAGAGACAGGCTTGGCTCATTGATGTGTCGGAAAAGGTCGTCCCGGCTGAAGCGCTTGGCGATGTTATCAAGGGATGGGCCGAGCCGGCGATTACCTGAATGGCAAGTGGAGCAGCTGTAGCGAGCATAGGCTGCCTGTCCCCGAACGCTGTCGCCCTTCTCCCAGGCGACGATCTTCATCTTTTCGGCGAATGGAGTGAGGTCGATCTTGCTAGTCGGCGGCTGTTGGAAATCCGAGGCGGTTTTACGATCTTCCTCACTGCCATGACGAGAGAGAAACCCAACGAGATCGGGCCTGAGGTGGAGTTCGCTTTCCCAGACGCCACGCAGGGTGGTCAGAAGAGGTGGGATCGCTGAGGGAGGCAGGTGTTTCTCCACAAAGCTAAGGGCTTCGCTGTTCCATCCCTGCACGTATGAGGCCATCGCTTTCGCCATCGACCTCGAGTTCTCTTCCGGTAGCAGGCTGAGAAGGTGTATGCTGGCGGGAGANATATTCTTGGCTCGAGCCATNCAGGTGGCAGTTCCGGGATCGAATTCAAGTTGAGCCTTCAGAGCNTCGCGCAGGTTGACACTCCAGTTCCGGTCGGTGAGGAGATCGCGCTCTTCGAGCTTGTGGTCAATGCCGAGGAAGCCTTTTGNGATTTTTTCGCGAACGCTCTCTCTTGGTCCGGGCATCTGGGAGAGACAGAACAAGTAGTGGGCATCGTGGGTTGGGTGAGAGGAAGGAGAGAGGGCTGAGGCGAGACCTTCCATGGCGGCNCTTGTGTCTGCCTTCAGCATGGCAAGCAGGCGGGCGATCTCATACTGTTGGGGATGGCCTGGATCTTGCGGATCAAACGCCAAGGTCAGTAGAGAGATCGCTTTTTGGCGGAGTTTCTCCGAGAGAGNGTCCGGCTTATTGGCAGTGTAGCCAGCATCNATCCGGCGGCGNGCCTCNTTGGTGCTGATGTCTCCCATNGNGNGCATGAGGTGNCGNATNGCGNTNANNCGAGTNGAGGNNTCCTNNGCCTTTTCNAAGAGNGTGAGAGCTTGANCNGGTGANAGAGNNGNGGGGGNGGTAATGCGGTCNTTGTGGANAGACCAGTCCNTCGGGGTNTCATANAGGGCAACGGGTTTGGCCGCCTTTCGACCGTTCGGAAAGGAGATGCGGTAAACGGCTCCCCTGGTTCCCCGTCCTCCTACCGAGACGTAGAGGTCTCCAGTAAGAGGGTGAACCGCGAGGTCGGAGGGGGCAAAGCCGAGATTGCCGACGGGCTCAAGGAATGTCTCGTGNGCGTGGCTCTGGTAGGAGTCACCTNTGGGGGTGAGCGGGGTGAAGTAGACTCGCCCGTAGGTCCAGCAAGCGAAAAACAGACCGTCCCGGTAGTGCTTGGGAAACTGAGTATGGCGGTAGACTTCCACCCCGGTGGGAGATCCACGGTCGACCTCATTGAGTCGGGTGGCGGAATCAAAGAAATACGGAGGCCGATTGAAGGAGCGCTGGTGGCCAGGGAGGAGCCATCCGTGGTGTCCCCCAACCCGGATGTGAAAGACCCGACAGTAAGAATACCATGGGAGTTGGTGATCCCGCTCTCCGTCGGAGTCGAAGGTGAAGAGGTGACCGTGCTGATTGAAGGCGAGATCGTATTGGTTGCGGAATCCGTGGGCAATGACTTCGCTCTGTTTTCCGTCTGGAGAAATGCGGAGGATGGTNCCTTGAGAGGGGTCGGTGATGGGTGAGGTGGCGGTGGTGATGTTGTCTTGACTGATATTNGTGTTATTTCCGCAGGCCACGTAAAACCACCCGTCAGGACCACGTCGGATCCCATGGGGCCCGTGTTCTCCGCCTCCTCCGGGAAGTTTGTAGAAGAGTTCGGGGTCGCCGCCCGGGAAGGTTTGACCCGGCTGGGTGCGATGAAGGAAAATCCCCTGGGGCTGAACGCTGAGGAGATCGTTTCCGCTCCAGAGGAGGCCGTGGGGGTTGCGGGCCTTGTCAAAGACGACCTCGGCTCGGTCGGCTACGCCGTCCTTGTCCGTGTCGACAAGGACCTTGATATATCCGGGCCCGGATACAGCCACTTTCCCGTCCTCCGAGATGGTCATCGCCCAGGTGTCATGAGTGAGGTCGTCGCCTGCAAACTGCGTGATATCAAATCCCTCCGGGACCCGGAAGGGGTTTTCGGCATGAAGGCCAGTGGTGGCCAGCAGGATGAGAAGGAGGTAACGGGACATGCTGATGGGACTGTTATCCTAGTGTTTTTCCGGAGAGAGGCGAGTCTGGAACTTCTGTTCCGGGGTAATGTGAGTTACGGCCATATCTTAAACGATTGGCAGTTCGGGAGGCCGAGCTAAAGTCTGGGGGATGACCCATCCGCGCTGGTTTGCCTACACGGCGGCATCTCTTCTTGTCCCTGCTCTCATGAAAGGAGCGGAGCCTCTCCCTGATAGCGAGTTCCTGAAGGCCGCCTTGACGGGAGGAAGCGTTGAGGGCGGAAAGCTCATATTCGCAGATCAACGTACTGCCTGCAGCCAGTGCCACTCCGTGGATGGGACGGCGAGTGGGTTAGGACCTGATTTGTATGCCGCCGGTGATAAGTTCGCCCGCGAGGATTTGGTTCAGTCCATTCTCGATCCCTCGTCCTCGATCATGACAGGCTATGCCACAACGATCTTGGAGAACCGGAAGGGCGAGCGCTTTCAGGGAATCCTACGGAGCCGGACTGACGAGGCCCTGGTCCTTGGGCAGGTTGGAGGAGTGGATCTTCAGATCGCCCGGTCCGAGGTGGTGAAGGAGGAGACGGGAGCAGTTTCACTGATGCCTCCCGGTCTGCATTCCCAGCTCAGTCCTGCGGAATTCCGGGACCTGGTTGCCTATCTTGAAAGTCTCCGGCAACCGGAGACGAAGGTGGTCCAGGAGGCGGGCACGCCACTGGAAATTCCGGTCATTAGTCAGCAGCTTGCCTTCGAGCCCGTATTCGGGATGAAGGAGAAATTTCAGAAGCCGGTGTGGTTTGGGGGGCATCCGACCGTGCAGGGTGGCTATCTCATTGCCGAGAAAAGCAAGGGGACTATTTCCCTGCTGGAGAGGGTGAACGGGGAAGAGGTGATCTCACCCTTCGTGAACATCCTCGACGAGATCTACGTGGCGAATGACGAGGGTATCCTGGGGGTGGCTCTGCATCCCGGATTCGCGGAAAATGGGCGCTACTTCATGATGCATGAAACCATGACCGGGCAGCAACGGGGTATGGCGGTGGTGGAGCGAGTGGCCAGTGCGGATCGCCGGAAAGATTCAGGAANNCCCACCCGGAGTATCCTGCGGTGGAANATCGATACTCTCTTTCATCACGGAGGCGGTCTGGAATTNGGACCNGANGGNTTNCTCTACATTGGNATGGGAGATGGGGGNCCNCAGGAGGACCCGGAAGGCAAGGCNCAGGACCTGAGCCGTTTTGAGGGGAGTCTCCTGCGNATTGACGTGGACCGGGANGAGGAAGGCCGGGCCTACGGGATTCCCGGTGACAATCCTTTTGTGACTGGGGGTCCAAAGGAGAGGCGTCCGGAAATTTTTGCCTATGGACTGCGTCAGCCGTGGCGCTTCAGCTTCGACCCTGCCAACGGAGATCTCTGGGTTGGCGACGTGGGGCAGAACCGGTTTGAGGAGGTGTGCATCGTGCGGTCCGGGGAAAACCACGGGTGGAATATTCAGGAGGGATTTTCGTTATTCTCGACGCAGTATCGGACCGAGACTGCCAAATACATTCCCCCGGTTGTAGCCTTCCTTCGTAAGCACGGGGTCTCGGTCACGGGTGGCTACGTGATGCGCACTGATCCGCAGTCGAGCTTCCATGGGGTTTACATCTGTGCGGACTACCAGAGTAAAAAGGTCTGGGGTATCACCCAGAAGGATCGGAAGCTGAAGGTCATCCGGCAGATTGGAACGTCTCCAGACCGGATCGTTTCCTTCGGACGGGATCAATCAGGGGGGCTTTATGCTATCGGGTATGACAAGGGAATTGTTTACCGGGTGGATTTGGAGGGAGCGAAGTTTGAGTAGAAGGGTATTGAAACGGGAAAGGTCCTTCGAGATGGTTTAACGATTCTCTCGCGGTTGTGTGAGACACTCCGAGTTCGACATCGCAGAGTCCGGGGCGTAGAGTGTTGTGTGCGGAAAGGTTTATTTCTGGTTCTGGCTGTGATGTTGTCTTCCTTGGGTGATGCAGAGGAGAGCTCCCCGATTCCGAAAGTCTCGGTGACCGGATTTCTGGTGAGGGTTTCATGGAGAGGGGATTCCCGCTGGGTTCTCCAGAAGGCGGATTCCGGGGCCTTTCAGAATCTGGGGGACAGGGCTTTTCGTGATGTGAACCGGGCATGGGTACGGCCGGTGGATGCTGGGCATGAATATACTGAGCTGGCAGATGAAGCCGCGCTCTATCGACTGGCAGACTACGGGCCCATCCTGCCGGCAGGGCGCCCAGCCAATGTTCTGGTCCTGCACGGCAAGGGCATGTTTGCCGGATGGATGGAGCAAGCTCCCCTCTGTGAAGGTCTGGAAGATGCCCTCGGTGACAGGGCGCGCTTCTTCTATGCGCAGGCTCCTCACAGTAACCCTTTCCTCAATGTCATCGGGAGAGAATGGTGGAACTGTCTCTCCGCTAATTATGGGGATCTGGAGGAATCGGTCGACTACGTGATCGACTACGCCAATAGCAGGATTCCCGGGGATGTGGATCTGGTGATCGGGTATTCACAGGGAGGAGCGCTCGCCTCCTACCTTTTCAATCTCCTCGATTCGAAGCGGGACCTTGGGAACTTGGCGAAGGCAAGAAAGGCAATCTTTATCAACAGCGCAGCGATGATAGACCTTACTCCCCAGTATGACCGGGATGGTTTGGAAAACATTCCGGATATCTACAGCGCATCAAATATAGAGACCCTGCACCTGATTGCGGAGAGTGATACCATCGTGAAGCCCAGGTGGTCAGCGAGCTTGGCGGAGGCCTATCAGAAATCACTTACCATTACCTACGCGGTGGACCATTTCATGGCGGCTGGTGGGATGAATCCGCTCCTTCTGGTCGATTTCTTCCCGGAAGCGGTCAAGCAGAGGGTGGAAGAATGGGTCCGGGGGAATTAGGGTGCCATGGGTGGGGAAGGTTTTACCCCGGCATTTACTCCTCACCTTTTTTCTTTAGCTCTTCTCGCCACTGATCCGCGAAGGACATTTTCAATCCGGGAAGTTAAGGGGCTTCCCCCGGTGGTTTGATGGCCAGAATGACAAAGGTCATGACGCCGAGGTGGAAGAGGCCAGAGGCGAAGTAGACCGCCGGCACGGAGGAAAGAGCAGATTCTAAGGGGCCAGCAACCTTGTTTCCGAGAAAGATAGAGAGGTTGAGAAGAGCCATGTAGGCGGTAAACTGGGAGGCGGCTACCCGACGTTCTGAGACATTCATGAAAAGGGTGAAGAGTGAAACGCTGAAGAGTCCCAGAAGGCTTGCGAGCACCCACATGTTGGACCTGATAAGCCACTCTTCAGTCCAAAAAGATTCGAGCTGGCTGAAGGTGAGCCAGACGAGGGCAATCAGGGTGCCAGCAATGATAACAGAGCGCTTGGCTCCGAGTTTACTGGCAACGAATCCACCAATGAAGGCTCCTCCGAGTGAGAACCAGGTCCCAAAGCTCTCAAGATAGGTATACGCTTTCTTGTCCCATCCTACCTCGGTAATAAAGTGTTTGGATGCGATAATATTTAGAGCGGAATTGCCCACATGACATCCGACTGCAAGCAGGGCTGCAGTCAGGGCGACTCGGCGGCTGAAGGCCTGCTTAATCTGACGGAACAGGATTGCTGTGGAGCGAGCGTGCTGCTCGTCTTTCTTGAGCTGGGAGGAACCAATAGTCCAGGGAAGGAGTTTCTCGCCCGAACGCTCCCGGATGAAAAGAGGAAGGAGCATGATGACAAAGACGCAGGCGCTCAGGGCGACGAGAGCGAGTTGCACACTGCCACCCTCCATGAAGAGAAAGTGGCCGATGAGCGTGCCGCCAAGGAAGCTCCCGAGGTAGGAGCAGCCATACATGAAGCCATTGAGGATACCGCGTTGCTTCTCCGGAACGAGATCGACCGCAAGGCTGTCGGTGCAGACGTCCTGCAGGGAAGTCCAGATATTCACGCTGAGGATCCCAAGTCCAAGAAAACGCAGGTTCGAATCGAGGTCCGGCACAGTTGCAAGGATCAGAAGTACAACTACGGTCAGGGCTTGCGACAGGATGATCCATGGGCGGCGTTTGCCCATGGAGGCAATCCCGAAGCGGTCAACAATCGGTCCCCAGAGAAATTTGACGGTCCAAGGGAGGCTGATCATGGCGATGACTCCTCCGATGTCGGCAGTGGTAAATCCCTGATCGGCAAGGTGATTTTTGAGGGCGTAGTGGATGAAGCCCTGAGGAAGGCCCTGCGAGACATAGAGGGAGCAGAGAGTGACAATACGCAGGAGGGCGCTGCTGCTCAAACTGGGCTGGAGGGATTGTCGGGGAGGCATTCCTTCGGGAAAGTGGAGATGTGTCTCAGTAAGTTTTTCGGGTGGTCCTATTTGTCCCAGACCTCAATTTCGGTCAATCCACTCCGGGTATGACCTTTCCCGATATGGGTGAAGACTACTCGAAGCTTCTGCGATTCAACGGGGGGGAAAGTGATGGTGTTGGCGGCACTCCCCTTTGGCTTTGCGGGGTTTTTTTTCTGCCTGGGAATCTCAATCCACTCCTGCCCAGTCCAGTGCTGGAGGGTATATTCCTTCGGAGCCTGCACTCCTCCACGGTCGTCGTAGAGATGAAGTATGGCGCGGGAGAAGGTCTTCTTCTCTCCAAAATCGAGGGCAAACCAGTCGGTGTGCTGGTCGGGTGAGCCATAGCAGGTCCAGCGATTAGTGGGAGTGGCCCTGTAAATAATGATCCCGTCGTGAGCGCTGGAGGGGACTCCGCCGTATCGATCGTGAAACGATGCGCTCGCCTTGGGAAATCCACCTCCCTTTGGGTCGGGGTTGAATGCGATGTTACCGGCTGGGGCAGGAGCGGGAAGATAGGGGCCCTCCCGTGGACCCCATGCCTCAAGCTCTGTCAGGCCCGAGCGTTGGTTTGCGCGGTTGGTGAGGGTGACTCGGATACGCTGGGCTTTGAATCCCGGGTGTTGCACAATGAAGGGTTTTCCGCCCGAGATTGGTCTCGAAGCTGCGGGGGCGGAGGGCACCGGTTGCCACGGGCCGTCCTCATTCACGGAATACTCGAACTGAATGGCACCAGGGGCGGTCACGGGTTGATCGTTTCCATCGTCGAGGAGGTAGGCTTTCAGGGTAGTGATGGGGCGAAGGGCTCCAAAGTCGACCTCGACCCAGTCCTTTTCGTTGGGAGAGCCCTCACTAGTCCAGCGGAGGGGTGGGTGGAGGTCATACCATGCAGTATTTCCATCGTGAACGAAGGAGAGAGAGGACTTCGGCCCGGTGTGTGAGGCTCGATAGCGAGGAAACCAGGTTCCGTCGTTATTGACTGCGTAGTTGATTTCTCTGCGCGAGTGAAGAGCGACTTCCCGCGCAGCAGGCAGTGGTGCGATCAGTTTTCTGAGAGTGGGGGCAGATGCGATCTTTTTACCATTTGCAAAGAGATGGAGCCCGGCCCCCTTGTCATAGCGTGAGCCGTTCCGGTCCCATACCAGTGAGACGAGATGACCCCGGTAGGGAACCTCATCGAGGGCAAAGTAGTCCCAGTCCTCTGGAATGAGGGGGTCGACAGTGAGGGTGTCCTTGTCCTCAAGAAGGAGGCCGCACAACCCGGTAATGATCAGGTCGACAAATCCAGAGTGAAAGTAGTGTTCGCTCCGATTGTAGAAGTCGTGATGATCCCAGCTCCCAGTGTCAGGGTGAAGAGCTTCGGCAATGTAAGGCTTGCCGTTCTTGCGATGGGAGCGAGCGTAAATATGGAGCAGTTTGTAGTAATCCTCCCGGGAAACATGATCCTGACTGTAGTTGTGAAGAAGATTGGCGAGACCTTTGAGGGTCTGGGTGGTGGCAAAGGGCCAGCTTTGTCCGCTCCACCAGCAGCAGCTGTTCTTAAG
>PBTP01000118.1 GCA_002729275.1 Roseibacillus sp.
AAAGGGTTTTCCTTTTGCACCGAGCGTGAAGTCGGGGCGGCCGTCCCCGTTGACGTCACCAAAATCAAAATAGTGGCTACCTCCCGGCGCACTACCTCGGGCAATTGGTATGATCGACCATCTCATTCCATCGGCCCCGGGAGGAGTTGCTGGCTTAAGCCAGCAAATGGAGCCCGAATAGGGCCCCTTACCGTCCGTAAAGTCGTTAGCGATGAGGTCCAGGGTTCCATCCCGATCAATATCGAAAGACCGAATGCAGTGAACACCATGAATCTCGTCGGTGATCTGGTGGGTTTTCCAGGTGGTGGTGGTGGCCTTTTCCCCGGGGCACTCTAGCCAGAAGAGTCCACGGACATAGGAACCCACGAAATCCAGGTCTCCATCGTGATCCACGTCGTGTAGGACACTGTGAATACATTGGGCTTTTGACTTCGGGCGTTTCGACTCAAGCGAAGCAAGGACCTGCTTAGTCTTATAACCGGGGCCATGAAGCATGAACACCTTGCCGGCGGCAGAAAAGATGATCTCCTGGCACCCATCGCCGTCGTAATCCGCGGCTGTGGCAGAATTGACTCGCGCGCCCGAGTAGACCTCGTGACCAACCCAGGAAACACCCCTGCCATCCGTGAGCTTGGAAATCCTTGCCACCGTGAGCGTCACAACAAGAAGGCTAACCGCCAGGACTACCGGCCAGACACGGGAGGGGATTAGATTCATTGGCATTCTTCCTGGCAGGCAATCTTGAACGTTTCATTGCACCCTTACCCTGAGGGGTAATCCAGCTTTGCTATCCAGTTTTACAGGCATCCTCCAACCCTAGGAAAGGACTCCCGGTTCGCCCATTTAAAAAAGGGTCTGTTCCAGACTCAATCGTATTAATGTTCCAAATCGCTGCCCTCTGGTCCCTGACCCTCTTCAGGAGGATTGGAAGCAAAGGTCTCTACAGCAACTTATCGCCTTANNCTCCNTCGGCATTCAGCCACCCGNACGNACCGACGCCTCTNTCNCCNNGGNNAATCCATTGCCCNCNGTCACTTGTCCTGCGACCGGNCTCTGGGCGCNGGCCTCGGNCCGNCNGACCCGGGGCGCATGATTTCCCCNGTNAACCATGCCANNCCCTCAAGATTGTCACTAAGAACNTCCCTCGCATCCAAGTGAGCCTGATGATCGAGAANCCCNACCGCTCCCTTATAGCCACTCTCAATCAAGATACGNAGCATCGAGAGCTCGTGCTCTCCCTGCCCAAGAGCCAGAATCTTCGGCTTGGCGCCGGAATTCATCCCGTTGAGATTCACGCAGTGCAGAAAGGGCAGCATCTCCTTCAGGTCTTCTGCCCAGCTCCCGATCCGGGCATGCCCGTGGTGCCAGTTATACACGATCCCCACATGCCGGTGACCCGCTGCACGAAGGGCCCGGCAAACCGCGATAAGATTGGCGGGCTCTCCACCCCACCCTCCATGATTATAGAGCCCCAGCTTACAACCCATCTCTGCCGTATGCTTGGCCAGAGCAAGCAGCGCTCTTGTGGCAGAGGCNACGTTCTCGGCNTGGGTCGCCNTCCCGGGACTGGGAAGAGTNTTCCAGATCTGAGGATGGAGATCATACTTCCCGAAGAGCCGAAAGGCCTGATCGTGCTGACCCCAGAAGGCGAAGTATTCAATCCCATGTTTCTCGTACTGCAGGATTTCCTCCTCGAACTCAGCAACATGTTTGCTTCGCCAGTCGTAGGCACACCGACGAAGGCCTAGTTCAGCCAGCATTGTGGAGCGNNCAGCNGGCCCACGCTTCGCGGCGTCAAAGGGGACAATACACCATGGCACGAGGTTCTCCCTCTTGAGATTTGGGGGAATCTCCTCCGCCAGACAGGAGATAACCATCCAAAACGCCAGACAGCAGTGAAGAGCAGGACCCCGGGACATGCCATCAGAATGAAACCCCTCTCCGGATCTGTCGAGTCAGGGGAAGCGCCCTTTGGGGTCAAACCCTGTCACCACCTCTTTCCCCTGACATCCAGCCCCCACTTAGCCAGAACCATCCTGACCACCGATCGCGCAAGCGGAGTCCCCCGCTTGCGCAGATGAGCGGATACTTCTCTGGCAGACCGATCGGGGTAAAAAGGCTCCTCTAACCGGGGGCAAAGCTCAAACAGAGCGTCCCAGACGTGTCTCTCATCTACGGACAACCCCTGCCTGATACTGAGATTCTCAAGAACCCGGTTAAGCTCTCGCTCGGTGGACTCCTCTCGAAGGTCCTTGGCGAGCTCGAGAGCATCACACACCCTCGCCATCAGCTGAAGGGAATCTCTTAAGGTACTCCTCTCCTCCTGTTCCAAACTAGATCTCATTGATTCTAAACCGGCTTCCTTAATCCGGTCGGTGGACAATGATCCGGGTGTCGGGCGTATCTCTTACGTAGGCAAAGGCCCATCCCAGCAGCACGCTTAGCTTGTTACGGAAACCGACAAGAAAGAGGATATGAATAAAGAGCCACGCTAACCATGCGATGAAGCCTGTTAATTTAAGCTTACCCGACAAGACGACCGCTGCGTTTTTCCCAACGATCGCCATGATTCCCTTATCGAAATAACGAAAACGCGCTCGCAGTTCCAGCTTCTGCTCCCTGAACTTCGTCTTCTCGAGCCTGCACTCCTCCTTCAACACCGACGCCACATGACGCCCCATCTGGGTCGCAGCAGGGGCCACCCCCGGTATCGGCCTGTCACGGGCATCGGTGAGGCAGACCAGATCGCCACCAACAAAAACCTCTGGTAACCCGGGGAGTGAAAGGTCCTCTTCAGGAGTGACCCGCCCTGCCCGGTCCGCAAGCGGAACTCCCAGTTGACTCGTCAGCGGGTTGGCCTCGGTTCCCGCCGCCCAGATAATTGCCGCAGCCTCGACGCTAGACCCGTCCGCCAAGTGAACACACCCTTCGGTTACATCGGCCACCATCGTGCCGGTAAGAATCTCAACCCCCAGCTCCTTCAAGCGATTGAACGCATACTCGCTCTGCTCTTCGCGATAAGAACCAAGCAGACGCTCGCTTCCTTCCAGAAGAACCACTCTCAGTTTCGAGGTGTCGATCCGTCGAAAATCATCACGGAGGGAACGGTGCACCAGATCCGTGAAAGCACCTGCTAGCTCTACACCCGTAGGCCCACCACCAGCAATGGCCACGGTCATGAGCCGCCGACGCTCATTCTCGCACTTCGTCAGCTCGGCTTTCTCAAGGTTGCTCAGCACCCGCCGCCGAATCGACTGCGCTTCCGCCAAGGTCTTCAACCCAAGGGTGTGGTTTTCCCACTCGTGCCGACCGAAGAAGGAGGTCTGCACTCCAGCGGCCAGGAAAAGATAGTCATATTCGTAGACCTCGCCCGACTCCCCTCTGGCCTGTCGCTCTCCCGGCTGGAGATCCGTGATCCCATCCATGAGGACCGTCACGTTGGACGCCTTCATGAGAATCTGTCGCAGAGAGCGAGCGATATCAGGGGCGGCCAACGAGGCCGTGGCGACTTGATAGAGGAGCGGTTGGAAAAGGTGGTGGTTTGTGCGGTCGACCAAGATCACCTCGAACCGGTCATCGTTGGCAAGCCTGCGGGCACACTCCAAACCAGCGAAGCCCCCGCCGATGATCAAAACACGCTTTGAGGAAGTCACAGAGTTGCTTGAGGGACAGTGTTCCGATCCATTAGCTGATGGTAACTCTCCGCTCCCCGGGGACCAACTCCAAGAACCCCTTGAGCTCCTCCCCTTCCAGGGCACTGGGACAAGGTCCTCTGAGCCCTTTCAGCGCCCATCAGAGACGGAACATGGAAAACATCCCGCGTCACGATGCTACCCGTAAGTCGCGTCCCATTGGATCCCCCACAGGGTCAGGCATTGGTTTCTCGATCCTGTGAAGAGCTCTTCTCATCTTGGTGAGGGCCTTGGCCTGCAACTGCCGGATCCTTTCCCGGGTCACACCGAATTCGCCGCCCACCTCTTCGAGCTTCAAGGGCTTGTTTCCGTCCAACCCGTAGCGGGCGTCAATGATCCGATGTTCGCGCTCGTCGAGCACTTCTAAAAGATCGGTGAGCTGTCCCATCAGAGTCTTTTCTTCAAGAGCCTCCAACGGATGAACTGCTTTTTCATCCCCAATGATCTCGCCAAAGTTAATTCCTTCGCCATCGTTCACTGGCGCATCCAGCGAGGTGGGCCTCTGGGAGGCCCGTTTCAGACGGGAAATTTTCTGAGTGGGAATCCCCAGCTCTTCGGAAAGCTCCTCGTCAGAAGGCACCCTTCCTAATTCCTCAGTTAGAATCGCCGAAATCCTCCTGAGGCGGGCAATTTTGTCGACCATATGAGCGGGAAGCCGGATGGTTTTGCTCTGGTTGGACAAGGCCCGTTTAATGGACTGATTGATCCACCACGCGCTATAAGTGCTAAACTTGGCTCCTCGATCGGGGTCAAACCGATCTACCGCCGTCATCAGACCGATGTTTCCCTCCGCGATCAGGTCGACGAGCGGAAGGCCGTTGTTGGCGTAGTCCTGCGCGATCTTGACCACCAATCGAAGGTTCGCTCTGATCATATGCTCTCTGGCCTCTCCGTCACCGCGGCCCACCCGCTCTGCGAGCTCAGCCTCCTCCGTTGGGGTAAGTAGCTCGGTCCGAGATATGTCGCGAAGATACACTCGAAGACTGCTGTCTGAATTTAGCTGTGCCATTCGTCCTTTTCCTTTCTTGGTTGTTTGTTGAGCGCTGCGGGCTGCTGTTGCACTGCTAACGCCTACTGATTCTCTTTTGTTCACTACAAAAGACCAACAAGCAAGGGATCCATCACCATTAAATGCAGCTGTATAGTTTTTGTTGTTTTTTAGTGCAGGAATTGCAGAGAATTGGAGCCTTAGACCACTTGAGAGCCTTCGAACGCCTGCCGCTCCCTAGAGCTACTTTCCACTATCACTTCCGCCTGCGTGTCCCACGGCGCCGGCTCCCATGCCTCTCCTGCACCTTCAAGGATTCGGCTCTCACCTCCGGGCGCTTACGCACCTCACCCATCCGCTGCCGAGCCATCGCATACGCCTCGCGGTGAACTACTACAGGGCGAGGATAATCCTTTCCAATACGGCAGCCAACATGTTGCTGAAGACTGGCAGGCATTCGGTGAGGCTCGGCCAGGTAAACCTTGGGCACACCTTCAAGTTCCGGGCAGAACCGGCGAAGGAACTCACCCTCTGGATCCTGATCTAACACTTGCTTGGCGGGTGAATAAATTCTGAGGGTATTGATACCCGTCACCCCGGACTGCATCTGAAACTGGCTGTAGTGGATTCCCGGTTCGTAATCGAGAAAATGCCGAGCGAGAAACACCGCAGTCTGTCGCCAATGCAGCCACAGATGATAGGATGCGAAGGATACAAGCATGGCTCGCATCCTAAAGTTAATCCACCCAGTCTGGTGCAGGGCGCGCATGCAGGCATCAACCATTGGATACCCGGTTTCACCCCGGCACCATGCTTCGAAACGGTCCTCACGAAACTCATTTTCACGGAGGCCATCATAGGCTCGGTTCATGTTCTCAAATTCAATCGCAGGCTCATCCTCGAACTTCTGCATAAAGTGACAATGCCACCGAAGTCTTCCCTCAAAGGAGCTGAGGGACTGAGCCCAGCGTTTATCGAGCGGCCTGCCCTCCTCTTTGGCATAGCGCACGTCCATCACCCGGTCTCGCGTGCTCTGGAACACCTCCCGGATAGAGAGATTACCCCATGCTAGATACGGGCTGAGCCTGCTACAACTCGCCTCTCCCGTGAGCGGACTCGACATCTCCTTGCGATACCCCACGCCACGCTCCACCAAAAAGGAGTGCAGAGTTTCCTCCGCTAATTTGGCACCTCCTTTCTGAGCGGCTAACTTCGTGCTCTCGGCTAATCCAAGGGTGTGAGCATTAGGAAGATTCCCGGGATCTAGCCTGCATGGGCTCAGGATTCTGTCTGGAGTTTCAGTCAACGGCTCTGCCATTCTCTGCTTCCAGAGGCGGGCCCATCCATCACGCGACCTCAAGCCCCTGACTACCCCGGTCTGCGGGATCTCCCGCCAGGCTACTCCCCGCGCTGTCACCCAATTCTGGACTTGCTTATCCCGATCAAAGGTCAGGAGATTCCCCGTCTCTTCATGACTCCAGAGAGTTTGAAAACCAACCGCTTTCCACAGCTCTTCAAGCACTTCTAACATTTCCCCCACCCGGACGACGAGCTCTCCGCCCCGCGCCCTTAGCCCCTCCCTTAATTCCTCGAGCGATTCGATGACGAAACGAAAATGACTGCCATCCGCATCTCTCGCCTGCCAGACACTCGGCTCGAAGCAATAGAGGCAGATCACCTTTCCTCGCTGACAGGCTTCATAGAGCGGCCGGTGGTCGTTTAAGCGGAGATCCCGCTTAAACCACACAACACTCACCTGCTGATTGTGTGACTGCGATAAAAGCTCAACCATTAGTTCAGGGTCACCAGAGCACAAGACCCTCAGGCGCGCCAATCGTTTCCGGTCTCCGTGGCTGAGAACCTCTGTCAACCCGAGCTAGGACAGGCTCGCTCCAGTCTTGAGCCCCGGCGGCAACTGAACGCCAGTTCCCCTTGATTTTCTTCTATCCCGGCAAATCATTTCGACTTCGAAAGCCCCTTATCTCGATCCTTTAATGACCTAACCCCGATCGAACCCTTGGAATTAGCCCTTCTTCACGCCCTGGCCACCATTTACATGACAGGGCTCATTTGGTTTGTTCAGGTCGTCCACTACCCCCTGAAGGCGCTGGTCGGACCGGCCCAGTTTTCTGCCTACCATGAGGCCCACAAGGCGCGAACTGCATGGGTGGTTGGCCCTCCCATGCTGATCGAGGCTGCATCCGCACTCTGGCTGGCCATTGATCCACCTGCGGGCACTGGCCGCCTCCTGCCAATCGCCGGGCTAGCTCTCCTTGCCTTGACCTGGATCGCGACTGCGCGCTTCTCGATACGCCATCACAACACTCTGAGTAGCGGGTTCGATTCCTCCGCACACCATCTGCTGGTTCGAACTAACTGGATCAGGACCGCTCTCTGGACCATCCGGTCGTTCCTCGCGCTCTTCCTCGTCTATTGCATCAGCGGATCATAGAAACCTACCCACCTATGCCCTCTCGCCCTCGCCGCAGATCTCTCCTTGTGTTTCCTCATCAGCTCTTTGCGGAGCATCCCGGACTCGCGGAGAAACCGACCCAGATCTATCTGATTGAGGACAGTCTCTTTTTCGGTGACCCACACCATCCCGCCCGCTTTCACAAGCAAAAGCTCTGGCTACACCGGGCCTCCATGAAGCGTTATGAAGCCCGACTCAAGGAGACAGGACACAATATCACGTATCTCGACCATCTTCCCGGTGGATCCTCATTGCAGCAGCTCTTCGAGAAAACTCTTCAACACACCGATGAGGATCTCCTCGTGGCCGAGGTTCACGATTTTCTTCTCCAAAAGAGATTGGATCGCTTTTGCTCCCTGTATTCCAAGAACATCGAATCCCTCAAAACGCC
>PBTP01000119.1:0-573 GCA_002729275.1 Roseibacillus sp.
CTTCTTTTCCCCAGATAGCTGCTCTAATTGGGTGAGCGCTTCTTCAATAGTAGGCCCATCTGGATAGGTGCTGTCGTCACCGTCGAAGGCCTGGAGCACGTCCATTTCCTTCGCATTGCCTCGGATCTCTCCGTTTGCCTGCCCGTGCATCAGCCCGCGAGGGTGTTGCCATGGTCCGCTCGGGCAGAGATGTCTGGTCCACGCCCCCGGCATTTCTGGTTTGCTATCATCGTTCCAATCTCTACCTCCCCGGCCCCCGGGATGGTGAGAGACCTTTCCCACCGAAACCGTGGTGTAGCCGTTGCGGCGGAACCATGCGGGCATGTTGCTGGTTCGAATCGTTTCGTTATTACCCTGACGGAACAGTGCTCCATTATCTCGCGGCCCGTATCGGCCAGTGAGCAGGGTGTAGCGGGAGGCTCCACAGGTGGGGGCTTGAACGTAGTGCCGGGTGAAGGCCCTCCCTTTCCGAGCGATGGCATCAATATTGGGGGAGTGGATATACTCAGCACCGAAGCATTTGAGCTCAGGGCGGAGGTCATCGATACAGATGAGAAGGACGTTGGGNCGCTC
>PBTP01000119.1:580-25071 GCA_002729275.1 Roseibacillus sp.
GCANTNAGNGGCNCTGTGANNAGAAGAGCNAGCAGNCCANGGCAGCNGANGNGCGNAANAGGCCGNNNTTTCAAGNGNNAGNNAAAATNGGGAGCNTCCATNGAACTGAGGCATGATTTCATTTCATNAACAGGGGCACAAGGTGTTCCAGTATCGCTTGCAGTGGTAGGCCGATCTTCCCCTTGTTGTGGGCGGTGGCCACGGCGACGATATTCAATGCCGGAAAGGCAGCCATATACTGCCCGCCCGCGCCTATTCCACTTACCATATGGACACGTCGCCCAGCTGCTTTTTTTTGCCGGTTGTGGAAGTGGTAAAAATATCCTTCTCCCTGTTGGNTGCTCATGATGAGCTTCAGGTAATCNGCGGAGAGGAGCTGTTCGTTGCCATACCTGCCTCCTTGAATGAGCATGATGCCGAATTTCAATAAAGAGCGCGCGGTGAAGCTGCTGCCTGCTCCGCATCTGGGGAGACCGCAGGGCTGGTTATCCCAGTGGTAGACCGCCCCAACCTTCCCCGCTACTTCCCGGGCAATAAAATCCTGAGCCGTCCCGGGGGCGAGAATATCTACGATCATCATGATCATGGACGGGTCTGTGCCGGTGTATTTGTATTGCTTTNTCCCCAAGGTGACAGGCTCGCTATTCTCAAATAAGACCTGGAAGAATTTCTGGCGCTGGTATTTTCCACCAAGCGTCCTNGCGAAGTTCTTATCCGGGAAGCGCAAGCCAGATTTCATGGAGAGGGCCTCGCGCAGGGTNATGGTCTCGACTCCAGTTCTGATCCTCGAGCGGTCAATTTCTGGCATGAAGCTGATGACCGGTTTGTCGAGGTCGTTCACATTGAGAAGTCCCCGCTGAATTGCCCGGGCGAGGGTGATGGAGGTGAGGGTTTTGGTGATCGACATGGCGTAGTGAGGACCATCCACACGCCCTCGGCGGTTGTACATCTCGAAGATCAATCTGCCGTCCTTCCAGAGAAGGATACTGTCGAGATTGGAGTATTTCCCCGCCTTATCGTCGTTGAGCAGGGCCTTGATTGCNTTGTCCGAGCCCGGCACGGTTAAAGTTCCTACCGGTAAGCCGTCTCCCAGATCTTCGGGGGTATTGCTGACGTAAGGCTCAGTAAGATACGGAAGTTTTTGCTGCTCCGCATAGGTCTGGGCCCTTGGGTCCAANTCACTGGGAAGTCGGGGGAGTTCGCTCGCGGGGAGGAGGGCCAGTGGGGCTGCAATAGCAAGAAGAACCAATTGGAGGGTCCTCGTAATCCTTGTGGATGCGATCTGAATTTCAGGAGCCTTTGCGACGATGTGAGGAGAGCTCATNATTTCAGCAGNCGCGGAGAGGCTTGTTCCACCCAGCCGGCCTTACGCTGGCCCTTACCAGGCCGATCCACGTCGCCAAGGTCCTCACGGGCGGCTTTAGCATGAGCGAGGAGCTGTTTGACGATATCCGGGTTTTCGGCAGCCACATTGTTGTCTTCATGGATATCTTTGGCGAGGTTGTAGAGAGCGAGCGCTTTTTTCCCCTCGGGCTTTCCCCAGTTGCGCTTCTTGGAGTCCATCGCCACGAAGAGCTTCCAATCGCCTGAGCGTACGGCCTGTAGCTGATCCATTTGGTAATAGAAGAATGCTTCGCGAGGGTGGTCCTGTGATTTTCCGCTGAGGATCGGCCAGATGTTTTTGCCATCAATGAGAGGGGTCTTGGAGATTTCGCTTCCGGAGATCGCGGCGGCTGTAGGCAGGAGGTCCATGGTGCAGGTGAGGGCTCCACTGGAGCTTCCAGCCGGAATTCTTCCAGGCCAGCGGACTATGCAGGGAACTCGCATGCCTCCCTCATCGGTACGTCCCTTCCGGCCTCGCAGAGGGAGGTTACTACCCTGTTTTTCCCTCGCGGAGCCATTATCCGAGGTAAAGAGAACCAGGGTATGTTCATCGATACCTTCTGCCTTGATGGCGTTGAAGAGCTCTCCCATTGACCAATCAATCTCCTGAACCCAATCCCCGTAGGCTCCGCCCTTGCTGCTACCCTTGAATTTCTCCCCGGGCACGAGGGGGAGGTGCACCGCAGTATGAGGAAGATAGAGGAAGAATGGTTTGCTGCTGTTGGACTTAATGAATTTTACGGCTTCTGAAGTATACTGTGCGGTTATCGTCGTCTCCTTTTGCACTCTGTCCCTGATCACGGTCAGATCCCGCACGAGGGGCAATGGGACCTCCTTGCGGTTCATGTCATTACTGTAGGGAATGCCGAAGTAATGATCGAAGCCGTGGTTGGTNGGCATNAANTCAGGGTGNTCCCCGAGNTGCCATTTNCCGATACACATGGTGGAGTAATTCTGCTCCTTCAGGACTTCGGCAATAGTGACTTCTTCTGGATTGAGTCCCTTACGTGCGGCAGGAAAGAGTACACAAAGATTCTGTTCGTCGACATGCATATTAACCCGGCGCGGATAACAACCGGTCATGAGGCTGGAGCGCGACGGGGTGCATACGGGGCAGGTAGAATAAAAGTCAGTAAGCCGCATGCCTTCCCGGGCCATCTGGTCAAGGACGGGCGTGGCGTGCTTCTTGGCTCCGAAGGGCCCGATGTCGGCATAGCCAAGGTCATCGCAGAAGACGATAATGATGTTAGGTTTTCGTTCGGTGGCCTGAACGAGAGGAGCAGAAACCAGGAGGAAAAGGAGAGGGAAAAAATAAACGGTTTTCATAAACGGTGGAAGGGCAGGAGAGTTCCNATGGGGCTTGGAGAAGGCGGGAGGTAAACCGCAGGAGGAAGAGCGCGTTACTCGTAGCGCCACTTCATAATCCATGGGTCTTCCGTGCGTTTTTGCATGGCTTTGAGCTTGGATTGATAATGAGTGAGAACAGTAGCGAANGCAGGGTCCTCTGCNAGATTACGGGCCTCGGAAGGATCGGANGAGATGTCGTAGAGCTCAAACTGTGGGCGGTTNANATAGGAGTCGACGGTNCGCTTTCCATAGGGAGCCTCGGCGCCTTTGGCNTATTGGGCCTGCCAGGTAGAAGCACGCCAGAGATCTGAGGCGAACGGGTAAGGCTGACGCCAGGCGATATTCCAGATGAGCTTGTATTTGCGATCCCTNACGACCCGCATGGGATAGTACATCTGTATTTCATGAAAGGTGTGAGAGGCTCCAATTTCGTCCCAGCCCTTGGGGCTGGCTTCTTCCAGAATGGGGACCCAGGAGCGTCCGTGATAGACTTTGGCCGGTTTGCCCCCGTTCTCACCTGAAGGAACCTTGGCTAGACTGATTAGCTTGAGAGGAGCCCGCCTCTCGGCATCGTAGGCTTTGGCAAGATCGAGGATGGACGGTGTGATATCCACATGGCTGATCATGGCGTTATTCACGACCCCTCTTTTTTTTGCCTCGGGATGACGAACAATGAAGGGGACGCGTAAGCCCGCCTCGTAGACGGTGGTCTTACCCCCTGGAAAAGCCATTCCGTGATCCGCAGTGTAGATGAGGACCGTGTTGTCCCATTGCCCGGTTTCCTTGAGCAGGCTGACGAGGTGCCCCAGTCCCTGGTCAATGCGGGAGCAGCTTTGGTGGTATTGCGCGATCTCGGAGCGGCACTCGGGGGTATCCGGAAGAAAGTCGGGAACCTTGACCTCGGAGGGCTCGTAAAAGATCTCCTCGATTCCCTGATGGGCTTTCCGNTCCGGTTTGTTGCCAAAGAGGTCCGGTTTGAGCTTAAGGGGAGAAGTTTTATCTACGCCTCCGCCGCGGTGGGGGTCAGANGTGCAGAAGTAGAGGAAGAAGGGCTGATCGGAGTTCTCNTGGAAGAGATCACGGCAGCTTTCGGCCATTGACCGTGCATTGCGAGCATTGCCAGCGAGTCGCTTTTCAAACTCGAAAACCGAGACAGGAGCGACATGATATTTTCCGATCTGGGCGGTGCGGTAGCCTGCCTGTTTCATCTGGAGTGGCAGGCTGACAGCAGCCACGGCAGGGAAAGAAGCAAACTTGTGAAAGTCGTGCGTGTGCCCATATTGGCCATTCCGATGATTGTGGAGGCCGGAAAGAATCACCGAGCGACTGGCTGAGCAGGAGGCTGTTGTTGCGAACGCATGGGTGAACCGTGTTCCCTCTGCGGCCAGGCTGTCGAGGTGTGGTGTTTTGATATCGGAGTGTCCGTAGCACCCTGCGATGGGGCTTTGGTCGTCTGTCACAAAAAGAATGATGTTCGGAGTAGCAGCTCCGGATTTGGAGGCAATTGACAGCAGGAGGAGGGCGAGGAAAAGGAGTCTCATAAGGGGCGGAGGTAATACGTAGTGGGGAAGGTCTGAGAAGATGATAACAGGTGCCAGGGTCGAAGTTATGTCATACGAGCTGGAACGGAAACCTGGCCCCANGCTCCCGGGTTTCGGTAGCCCACAGTGCCACGACCATCAACCTGGTAACCGCAACGCTTGACCAGNTCTTCTCCGCTTGCGAAGTCGTCTCCTGTTTCCTTGAGACGTGCACTCAATTTGTCTTCCAGCTCATCGCGTAGCACACGATGACGGGGAGAAGCGATCAGATTGCTCCGCTGGAAGGGGTCGCTCTCATTGTCGAACAATTCCCATGGGCCCTCAAGGGACCGGGTATAGGTATATTGTCGGGTGCGCACGCCGCGGTATTCTCGTCCACCCTGCGCTCTCGTCCACTGCCCGAACGGGCTGGGACAGGTAATGAGTGCATGATTATCCTCAAGCTTGCGTTCTCCGCGCACTACCTTGGAGAAGTCCTCTCCATCTACCGTTTCCGGGATATCGAGCCCCGCCAGACCGAGAAGGGTGGGCATAATATCCGGAGTGTTGATGGGAGCTTCGATTTTGCGGGGCTTGACCTTCAGGCGGGACGGGCAGCGGACAAGAAAAGGAACCCGAATTGATTCATCCCAAGGGCGCTGTTTCTTGAGCTGGCCCCGCGAATGCAGCATGTCGCCATGGTCGGAAGTATAGACAATGATCGTATTCTCGAGCTGCCCGCTTTCCTTGAGGGCAGCAATAAGCGATCCCACGCATTCGTCCAGAGCGCTACAGTGNGCGTAATAGCCGGCGTAGGTTGACTGAGCCTGCTTGCGGATCTGCGGAGGAACGTTTCCGCGGAGAGTCAGCTTCTGATCGTCGTAGTGGTCCAGCCATTTGGTCGGGCCGGTTCGGTAGGGAGCATGTGGAGGGCCCCACGAGAGAAAGANGCTGAAAGGTTTCCGGCTTTGGGAGGGCGTAGCGCCGTGATCCTTGATGTAGGCAACGGCATCCTGAGTTTGAGCGTAGGCATCATACCCCTCCCAGGTCCGGGGTTTTTTGCCTCTCTTGTCAAAGTAGCGGGACTGGTTGTAGTTGTGNGTACACTCGAGCACCTTCCAATAGTCAAACCCCTGGCGCCGCTCAGGGGGAATGTAGGCGGAGCGCCCTGTCCCATCGATATGCCACTTTCCGATATAACCTGTATCGTAGCCCGCGGAGGTCATGGCCTCAGCAATAGAGGTGGCGTTGTCGTTCAGGCGCAAATCATTCAGGAAGAGGCCGTGCGAGAGCGGGTACTGGCCTGTCAGTAAGCAGCCTCGGTGGGGGCAGCATACAGGAATTCCCGAGACCGCGTTTGTGAAGTTCACGCTTTGGTCAGCGAGAGTATCGATATGGGGCGTGCGTACCTCCTGATTTCCCATGTATCCGTGGTCCATTGCTCGCCACTGATCGGAAAAGAGGTACAGAACGTTAGGCTTCGGACTAGAGGTGTTTCCAGTTGCCTGATTGGCAGCGGCAGCGGCAGCGGCAGTGGCAGTGGCAGTGGCAGTGGCAGTGGCAGTGCTGGTAAGGAAATGACGGCGATTCATAGGAGCAGCCCGGAGGATCCTCTGAGGCTTCGGGCATGCAAGGAAGAACGTAAAGAGAGCACCAGCGCTCTGGTCCTTAGCGAACTCTCCAGCTCGTGGCATCAGCAGGGGAGCCGTCCCGAACAGCGGTATAAGCAGACTACTATTTGTCCTTACTACTCCGTTCGATCAGCTTGATTTTACGCTTGAGCTGCCTGATTTCCGAACGTGCGGTGTTAATTTTACTGTAGACCGCTTCGGCTTTGGTTCTCCAGGATTTTGCCTCGGTCAGTTTCTTCTGGCTGACTTTTGGGTCTCCGCCTGCACCACCAATTCCCTTGAAGGCATCGTCCTCAATTTCAGAGGCCTTGTCGTCAAGGGCCTCCGCTTCAGGCCTAAGCTTTTCAACTACTTGTTCCAGTTCGGCAATTCGCGTCATCAGGGGCTGGATCTCCACATTGTTGGAAGGAGCCGATGGGGCGGCTCCAATCGGCTTGGTGGTCTCTGGCCTAGTCGTCTTTGGCTTGGTCGTTCTTGGCTTGGTCGTTCTTGGCTTGGTAGATCCGGGACGCGAGGGCGAAGAAGAGGGTAGCCCGGCATTGGCCCGGAGAGCGGCAATGGAGGCTCGTGCTCGCGCCGCTTCGAGATCTTTTTCCCGGGAAAGGAACTCCTGAGCGCGGGAGGCGTCATAACCAAACCTTGTCTGAAATTCCTCAGGTAGTTGTTCAAACTTGATTCTGGCGGTTCCATATTCGTGGGTGATTTTGACTCCAACTTCGTCCACGCCCTTGATCACCACTTTCTTATAAGTCCGCCCCTTACCAGTAGTGAGGGAAGGGTGCTTTTCCCCAACGGCGCTCTCTCGTTCCGCTGCGGCTTTTGCCACGCGCACCTTCTCTTCTTCCGCGTCTTTTTTCGCCGCTGCTTCGAGAGCGGCGAGCTCTTCCCCGGCGGCCTCATCTCCTTCCGGAACTACTTCCTCACCGGGCTCCTGGTCTGGAGCTGAGTCTGCCGGCAGTGGTTTTGTCTGGGAGTCATCCTGAGCTGGGGCCACGGGCAATAAATTCAGGCAGGGAATAAGGCAGGCAATGACTAATCGCATACCCAGCGAATTAAGATGACGAGGGAGGAGTGTCCAGTTCCAAAGCCTCTCCCAGAGCGCCATTTATTCAGCGACATTAATTAACTGGGCCTTTCTCCGAAAAGCTGGCAGCGATTTGACTGGTCACGGGTTACCCCGGGTGGTGCTTTCCGGGCAGGGGAACCACTGAACCCTCTCTCATGAGTAGAAACCCTCGCTCGCCCTCTCTGGTAATCGCACTGCTGCCCATTGCGGCAGTGGCGGTGTTTCTCGTTGTTGGGATTCGCTTGCTGGGAGCGGATGCGCATTTGCCTCTGGTCTTGGGAAGTGTGGTTGCCGCTGTTACAGGAAAAGCTCTGGGCTTCAACTGGAAGAGCCTCCAGGAGGGAATGGTCCGGGGAATCTCAGTTGGCCTTCCCTCAGTCCTGATCCTTCTGGCCATCGGTGTTCTGATTGGATCGTGGCAGGTAAGCGGGGTGGTTCCGCTCATGGTATTTCATGGGTTGCGTTTTCTTGCCCCGGAGGTGTTTCTGGTCGCCTGCTGCTTGATATGTGGCGTGGTGTCGTTGGCTACCGGGAGTTCCTGGACCACGGCGGGGACGATTGGTGTAGCCATGATTGGAGTCGCGGAGGGACTGGGAGTTTGCAGCGCGATGACAGCAGGAGCCGTTGTTTCCGGATCCTATTTTGGGGATAAGCTTTCTCCGCTGTCGGATACTACGAATCTGGCTGCCGCGGTAGCAGAGGTCCCTCTGTTTCAGCATATTCGGCATATGCTCTGGACGACTATTCCAAGTATGCTCATTGCCCTCGGGGCCTACGCGTTTCTGGGTTTTTCGTCTGGGGACCAGTCCAGCTTCGGAGAAATCAGCACCCTCCTTGATGCGATTGATGCGAATTTTCAACTATCTCCGTTACTTTGGCTGGCTCCACTTAGTGTGCTGGGGTGCCTGTTTTTGAGAGTTCCTGCGCCGGGAGCCATTCTCGCGGGAGCTCTTACAGGCGTTATTTTTGCGCTCGCTATCCAAAGAGTCCCCGCGAGTGAGGTGATTTCGGTCCTTCAGAGTGGGCATGCCCCGGAGACCGGAGTCGCCCGACTCGACGAACTTCTTACCGGGGGTGGGCTCGAGAGCATGTATTGGACGATTGGGCTTATTCTCTGCGCTCTATCCTTTGGAGGGCTTATGGAAGNAACCGGAATGCTGCGGGTAATTGTAGAGGCTATCCTGAGGGCTGCTACTACCAGTGGTCGACTGGTGCTAGCCACGTTGTCCTCGTCGTTTGGAATCAATCTGGTAGCGGCAGACCAGTATCTCTCAATTATTCTTCCTGGCAGGATGTATGGAGAGGCATACGCAAGGGCCGGGTTGGATCCGCGGAGTCTTTCGCGGTGTCTGGAAGACGGTGGGACCATGACCTCGCCTCTCATTCCCTGGAACACTTGTGGGGCAACGATGCTGGGAGCGTTGAAAGTTGGGCCCCATCTCTTCGCGCCGTATGCCTTTTTCAATCTGTTATGTCCTCTGATCTCCGCTTTGCTGGGTCTGACGGGGTGGACCATGGGTCGCAGGAAGAAGCCGGAGAGCGGCCAGGGGTCCTGATGCTCTCGCCCTGCCTGTGTCAGTTTCCGGGCGGGATTCACTGACGGCCAGGGTATACCAGTAATTCTGTAAGTCGCTTCTCTGGCGATCTGCATTCCGAGTGTCTGGCTTACCGGAGTGACAATAAAAAAGCGCGGGGGTCGCCCACCCGCGCTNTTGATCAATTTCTTGAGGAGANCCTCAGGTTCAGACCTTACTGGCGTTGGGAACCTCGAAACCCTTGTTGTTGGGGTCTTTCAGGAGAGCGTTGGCCTCGGCNGCAAACTCTCCAGTATGGCGCTCGGTCTTGGGGTCAAAGGTAAGCCACGGCCCAACCGTGTAATGTTCCTTATCCACTGGGATCTTGCAGCCTTTCTCCATGACGTCATGGAGGATCCCGAAGTGCTCTCCGGCATCCTTGTTGTCGCCGAAAGTGCCAGCCTTCTTGTTGAATGGAACCTTTTCGCCAAGACGGTAGGAGTTGTTCATCAGGTGACCAACGACACACCCATAATGGGCCTCCATGACATCTCCATTCGCCATCTCGGGCTTATTTTCCCGGCACGCGGTAACGAAACTGTTCCAGCACCCCCCGGGGGTTACGTTGCCCCCGGACAGCTGGATCTTTTCTCCCTTGTCACTGCCTGGCTTATAATAGTGGGGATTGGTGTCGGACATGATGCGTCCACCATCTTCAAAGTAATACTCGTTCTTAACCTGCCTCTGGTAGCCGTTGTAATTCACGTTCCGGACATTGAAGAAGCAGTATTGCCCGTTAGGATACTGGGCTAGTCCAAACATGGTGTTAGGGGTTTCCCCCTGGTCGTTCCACTGGAAGCGTCCGCCAATGGCCATGGCTCGCACGGGGTGGGTTTGATTATCATCGATGGCCCACCGCGCAACATCCAGTTGGTGAGTTCCCTGATTGTTAAGGTCTCCGTTCCCCGTCTTCCAGAACCAGTGCCAGTTGTAGTGCACAAAATTGGCATGATAGTCATCAATAACTGCAGGCCCTTTCCAAGTNTNCCAATCCAGATTTTTTGGAGGAGACGCGATTCCTTTAGTTCCGATTCCTCCCCGGGGTTTACAGCAGTAGCCGTAGGCGATCTTCAATTTTCCCCAGGTGCCNGCCTTGATCATTTCATGGAGGGCCGCGATGTTCTTNTCGCTGCGACGTTGGGTTCCATGNTGGATCACGACCCCGTATTTTTTCTGAGCNGCTACCGCGACTCGGCCCTCNTCGACGTCATGGCTCATTGGCTTCTCGACNTAGACATGCTTGCCGGCCTGAGCGGCCCAGATTGTCATGAGGGAGTGCCAGTGATTCGGAGTCGCAACCGANATGGCGTCAACCTCGGGATCNTCNAGGGCCTCNCGGATATCAACTACCGCTTTGCAGTTCTTGTGGCCCCGCGAGCGAACCTCGTTGAGGCGCTTGTCACGAGCACCAGAGTCAGGGTCAGCAACATAGGCGATCTCGACCCCCTTGATGCCTCCGAAGCCCCCCAAGTGTGAACCTCCTCTGCCATTGAGTCCTGCTACCGCTATTCGGAGNCGATCGTTTGCGCCCCTGACTTTTGCAGAGGATTTAGTGCCAATNATCAGGGGGGCGGCACCTGCCGCNGCGGTGCTTTTTACGAAGTGGCGTCTGTTCAGCGAGCTCATATTTCTAAAGCCTAGATNAAGAGNGCCCTCGCTTGCAGCCTTAAATTCGATAGATTNCCGNANCGTGCNCCGTAAGATGCAAAGTTTNTGATTGAGCCACNTAGATAAANCCTTAGGGCCTACCAATGCATTTNCGCNTCACCCCTNTATTTCTNGCTGCGGCCTGCCTTCTGGCGTCCGGNGCTTCAGGCATTGAGCTGCCGGGGATGTTCAGCGCCCACGCAGTTCTNCAGCGTGGNGTAGCGGTGCCTGTCTGGGGTTGGGGAACGCCCGGTGAAGAGGTTGAANTNCGTTTTGCGGGACAGACCGAGCANGTCGAGGTTGANGTGAAGGGGCGGTGGCGTCTTGAGCTTGGCCCAATGGATCCCANCGCNGAAGGGCAGGTTCTCGTTGCGAAGGGCAGCGAGAGCGGNCAAGTAGTNGTGGAAGATATTCTGGTTGGAGAAGTATGGATGGCCTCGGGACAGTCCAANATGCAATGGGCTCTCTCNGCCACTGAGCGGGCGAGGAAGGATATTCCTACTGCCAATCATCCTGGNATNCGGATGTTCCTTGCCGATCTCACCACCTCNGCAATNCCTCGCCGCCGCGTGGGNGGGGAGTGGAATGTNACGACTCCTCAGAGCGCGGGCAANTTCTCAGCGGTAGGCTACTATTTNGCNTTGANGCTGCACGCCGAGCTGGGNGTGCCGGTTGGGATTATTCGAACTGCCTGGGGAGGCAAGCCCGCAGAAGCGTTTACCAGCAGAGAAACATTNGCGACAGAGCCCGAGGGGCGNGCNCTTTTACAGAAGNTGGATGCCGAGATGAGACGATTTGATCTCGGCGCAGCCGAGGCCTCCTACAAAAAGCAGNTGGCTTCGTGGGAAAAGATCAGGAGCTCTAATCGGGTGGAGAAAGATCCCANAAAGCGANAGAAACTCCCTCGGAAGCCCCAGAAGCCCCGCCCGCCTGCCCTGAATCCCAGCCGNCCGGCAGCTATCTACAACGGAATGATTCACCCATGGACAGGCTACGCCATGAGGGGAGCGATCTGGTATCANGGGGANTCNAATGCNAGNAGNGCAAAGGCNTACGAGACCTTGTTTCCNCTTCTGATCATGGACTGGCGTGAACGTTGGAATAGCGAGATGCCTTTNTACTTCGCGCAGCTGGCGANCTTTAAGTCGCCGACGGCCNGGCCCGGNCAGNNAAGTCCGTGGGCNGAATTACANAACGCNCAGCGACTTGCNTTGCGNCTTCCCAAAACCGGAATGGCGGTCCTCAATGATNTTGGGGCGGCTAATGATATCCACCCTAGAAACAAGAGGGANGTAGGGGAGCGGCTTTCCCGNTGGGCCNTCCGTGAGGAGTATGNCCAGAAAGACCTNGTCGCTAGNGGNCCTCTCTATCGCGGGTTCAAGGTGGAGGACCGCCGTATCCGNATAACCTTTGATAACGNGGTTGGGTTNGCAACTAGTGACGGGAANAAGCCAGCNCGCTTTGAGATTGCGGGAGANGATCGTATCTGGCGCTGGGCCGATGTTGTTCTCGACGGAGAGAGCGCNATCGTATCNAGCNGGGANGTTCCTGATCCAGTGGCGGTTCGTTACGCATGGGCCTCTAACCCGAAGGGNGCCAACTTGGTCAACGCTGCGGGCCTGCCNGCCTCCCTTTTTCGAACGGATAGCTGGAAACTCTCTACGCAGCGCTAGGNCGCGGNCGCCGTATTTTCTGGTNNTTGATGGNGGTAACCTGCGCCTTACGAGTGCCTTANGNGGGGNCCGAGGCGGATAGTTCCTTCTTGCTCCCCGGTCTCNCGGTNGCATANCGTGGTNGTATGCGTNGTGNTTNTTCACTCGTTTTTGCTNCTNTTGTCGCGGTGCTGACCCAATCTGCTGATGGGCAGAAGCTGATAGCCAACTACGATGAGTCCAAGGTGCCCAATTATGAGTTGCCTGACCCTCTCGTTCTGAAAGGAGGAGGCAAGGTTACCTCCGCAGCTGAATGGGAGAAAAGCGGACGCCCAGCTACCCTGAGGCTGATAGAGAATGAAATGTATGGCCGCATGCCCGTCGGTAAGCCGACAGGATTCAAGGTGGTTCTCGACAAGGAGATAGTGGATGCAATCGGGGGTAAAGCAGTGCGCCGTGAATATCTTGTCAGCTTTGCGGAAGGTAAAGGGCCGAAAGTGCGCATGCTTTTATACCTGCCGAAAAATAGAACAGGTCCTGTCCCTGCGTTTGTCGGGTTAAACTTCCGAGGCAACCAATGTCTGGAGGAGGATCCCAGGATTACGCCGGAGCTGGGCTACGTCGTTGGCTCCCGGAAAGGAGAAGACCGGCGAGCAAATGCAGAATCCATGCGCGGCAGCGCAGCGGGGCGCTGGCCCGTGGCTATGATCGTTGAGAGTGGCTTTGCGCTGGCCACAGCTTGCTGCGGCAATATTGATCCTGATTATGACGACGGCTGGAACAACGGGGTGCACCCCCTGTTTTCAGACGGCGCTCCCAAGCCTGACGAGTGGGGGACCATTTCGGCTTGGGCTTGGGGCCTTAGCCGGCTTCTTGATGCTCTGGAGGAGATCAAGGAGGTCGACGCAAAACAGGTCGCTGTGACTGGCCATTCACGACTTGGCAAAACCTCGCTCTGGGCAGGAGCAACCGATCCACGATTCCGGGTAGTGATTTCGAACAATTCGGGGTGCGGAGGGGCAGCCTTGAGCAAAAGGGCTTTCGGTGAGACCGTAGGCCGAATCAACCGCTCCTTCCCGCACTGGTTCAACGGGAACTTCAAAAAGTACAGTGGGAATGAGAGCGAGCTCCCCTTCGACCAGCATCAGTTAATCGCCTTGATAGCTCCCCGGGCTGTTTATGTGGCCAGTGCAACCGAGGACCGGTGGGCTGACCCCCAGGGCGAGTTCCTCAGTGTAGTGCACGCACAGCCTGTTTATGACCTGTATCGCAAGTCTTCCCTCGGCGTCACGAAAATGCCTCCTCCCGGGCAGAGCGTGGGGTCTTTGACTGGCTATCACCTTCGTGATGGCAAGCACGACATTACTCCGGAGGACTGGGCTTTTTATCTAGCGTTTGCAAAACGCAACCTGGGCAAGGAGCTCAGGGCACGTTCTCCATCTCAACAGTAACCTTACCACCTCATGCCATCGATGAAACGATACCTCCCTGTTCTCATTCTCCCCCTGCTGGGTCCCTGCCTTCCGGCCGAGATCGTGCAGGATGATTTTAACGAAGGAAACGATGCCGGGTGGGAACGGTATTCCCCGCTTGCATCCTTCGGGGCACCTGTCGAATTCTCCTTCCCCGAAGGGAGCAGTTACCGGGTGCAGGCTCCAGCCTCTCCCAACCCGGGAGCATTGGGACCTGCCCGAGGGGGATCTTATCGCCCGGACGTGGTCTATGAAGCCTTCCGGGTGGAGGCTGACCTGTTAGACTGGGACAACGACATCACGCAGGATATTGGCGTGCTGGGATCCTTGGGATCAGTCGGGCTCGCAACAACCAATGGCTACGCCTTCAGTTACGACACTGGTGGAGGGGGGCTCTTTATTTCATCTGTAAGCGGCGAGGCGGCTACCACTCTGGGCTCCCAAACGATCACGCTTGTCCCGGGACGGGGCTACCGTCTGGTGTTCCAGGGCTTTTTCGCGCCGGAAGACTTTTATGGACAGCTCGTGGGAGAGGTCTTCGCCCTTGATGACCTGGAGACCCCTCTCGCAGTCGTGTTCGGAACCGATTTCACCTACACTTCGGGAACCTGCGGGGTCTTCACAAGCACGGCCAATGATACGGGAACAACCGATGCTACCTTTGATAATTATTTCTCTTCTTCGGCTACGGATGTCGACAGAGATGGGATGGTCGATCAGTGGGAGGTAGATAATCTTGGGGATGTATTCTGGTATGATGATGAGGATTTTGACGAGGACGGTCAGACAAACCTGGAAGAATTCCTTGGCGGGAGTGATCCCGCCGACCCCAATTCCCTGTCCGGGTCCTTGGCGATTGGGCCGCTGGATGTTGGGGTAACTAACGGGGAGCTGGTCGTCGGGTTCTCTGCGCAGGCAGGCTACAGCTATGAACTGGAAACCTCGTCTGATCTCCAAGGCTGGAGTCCTGCCGCAGGACCGGCCCTTATCCGGGAAAACGGTGCCGGGACTTTTGTCATGCCCGTCGCTGGGCAGGAGCAACTTTATCTCAGGGTCGTTGGCTCGCGGGAGTAGGAATTACTTTTGCTGCCGGGCCTTACGCCACGACCCAAAGGGCACCACGCCGCGCTCCTTGGCCCACTGTTTATACTGGGCGACCATTCGTGAGGTGGTCTCGGGATGCTTGGTGGCAAGGTTGTGCATTTCGGTACGGTCCTGCTCCATATCGTAGAGCTCCCAGGCGCCCCTCACTCCCTTGGCTACCAGCTTCCACTTTCCATCCCGCACAGCCCGGTTGCCCTCGTGCTCGAAGTAGATCGGCCGGCCTCGCTTCAGGGCTGTGTTGTCGAAGGCCGGGCGAAGGGAGATTCCTTCCATCGGAATGATTTTCTTCTCATTTTTCATGGTGGGGTATTTAGCCTTTCCGAGGTCGATGCAGGTGGCCATCAGGTCAATGAGATGAGCCGGGGTCTTGAACCAACGGTTCTTCCCTTTGATGCCCTCGGGCCAGTGGGCGATCAGGGGCGTCGATATCCCGCCTTCGTGAACCCAGTGCTTGTATTCGCGGAAGGGCGTGTTGGAGACATTGGCCCAGTTACGACCGTAGCCAACCTCGGTCTCGGGAGGACCAGGCATGATTCCGTCACCGCGTCGCAGAGGATAGCCGTCGCGGCTTTTTGGAGGGACCATCTGCGTCTGAAGCTCATCCTTGGCCATGGGAGGAAGGGTTGGCTTGTCGGGGCGCTTGAGCGGGCCAGTCACTTTCCCGCGTCCAAATCCCTCGGCGCACCCTCCATTGTCCTGAAAGTAGAGGATGAGAGTATTGTCAAGCTGGCCAGCCCCCTTAAGGGCTCCAACGATTCGTCCGATACCCTGATCCATGTTGTCGACCATGGCCGCATAGACTTCCATGCAGGCCGCTTCCCATTCCTTCAGCTTGACGTCTTGCCAGTTACCCACCTGAGGAACGACGTCCCAGTGGTCGGGGAGGAGGCCGAGAGACTTGAGCTTCTTGATCCGGGATTTACGAGTGGGGGTATATCCTCCATCGTATTTTCCTTCATATTTCGCGATGTCATGGGGAAGAGCATGCATGGGCCAGTGGGCCGCGGTGTAGGAGACATACATGAAGAAGGGCTGACCGTCGGCCTCGCGCTTGTGGTCCTTGATGTAGCGGACTGCATTGTCTGAGATTGCGTCCGTGTAGTAGAAGGTGTCCGGTTGGTAATCCGGATCGTTGTCCGGGGTAATATAGCGGTTACCTCGGGTCAGGGAGTTAGGGTCGAAAAAAGAACCAGCTCCATGAATCGTTCCATAAAAGCGATCGAACCCTCTCTGTAGAGGCCAGTTTGAGGTGTCGGGGTTGGCGACCTCCTTCGCCTTGTATGGTGTGACATGCCACTTGCCGGACATATAGGTGCGATATCCCGCTGGCTTAAGAGCCTCAGCAATAGTCACACAGTTCCGGTTGAGATCTCCCCGGTATTGTGGAAGCCCGTAATCGCTCATCATATGCCCAACGCCGGCCTGATGCGCGTAGAGCCCGGAGAGCAATGTCGCGCGGGTGGGGCAGCAGCGNGCNGTGTTGTAGAATTGGGTGAACCGTAATCCATTNGCTGCAAGCCCATCGAGNACCGGGGTCTNNATTTCTCCTCCATAACACCCGATGTCCGAGTAGCCCATNTCGTCCGACATGATAAGGATGATATTAGGNCGATCATCTGCAGCNGTAAGTGGGGANANTNCTGCCAGAACGAGAAGAAGGGCGTGGAAGAAGAGAGGNTTCATGTTCAATCCTTGGNTGGTGTAAGTGGCGAGAGAGTGACGGGAAAAAGTGATTCANGCGAGAATCGTATTCGCCGGCANTNCGCAGAGGCCNNATGCNCNTTTTGGAGGNGGTTTTGGTNNCCGGNAGGNGTNCGNCGCCCTTCTGNTCAGGGAGCCTCCGAATCGANGATATNCACTTTCATCCGGGTAAAACGCGTTNGTCCGGGCGGCAGATGCAGACGGATGACACTTAGCCCTTCGGCTGGNCTTGTNGCCTCCAGAGAGCCTTCTCCGGTCCAGGAGCCATTGGCGATTCTAATGGCCTCNGNNGTCCAGTTCTTCANGTCAGAGGATGACTCGATACTGAAAATCACGTCTTCCGGGGCAACCGCGGGNGCATGGTAGGTGGTTGTCAAGCCGCCNGAGGGTGGANCCNACTGTTCCAGAAGGAGGGGAANGGATTGTCNGACAGATGGATTAAACCCGAAGGCATACTCAAAGGTGTTGTCNAGAAGNTCTCCATCACTATCGCCGNNATGAACGCCGAGGGCATTAGCCCAGCTCTGATAGGAGGAGGCGCCATTAGGAGAACCGGGAGAGCCATGACGNGCAAAAGAGGGCATCCACGCNGACCGNTCGTTCCATGTCTCGAGCTCGCGATCNGGGTCCCGCAGCTCCAANGAAAAACCCGTGGAATCTGTNGCAGGGTGCCACGCATGATCNTAGGTAAATTTATGGATGTGAGCATCAACAGGCTCCGGCAAGGTGAGGGCGATCGCCTCTCNATCATTGTGGAGCTTNCCNTCCTCAAAGNCGCCTGCGATGTTGATCCCNGGCCCATGAATNAATTCAAAAAATTCGCGNTCCTTGACGATCACCGNNTGGGAGCGGGGCNNCANGGTCAGNTCGGGGAAGGTNAATTCAATCCCTGCAGTAAAGCGCACTCCTGCGAGNTNCAGGGGAAGGTCGTAGCTCGTGTTCTGNACCTCGATAAACTCTCCGGCACTGCCATCCGGCGGGTTATACATGACCTCNGTTATGCGAAGNTGGTCGAGNANTACCTGCAGCGCAGANTCTGAAGGNTCAGGNGGTCCAGGGATGGAGNCNGAGGCNGTCAGTTCACAATCGAAGACAATATCCGAGCTGGTTNCACTGGCCTGATAGGTAATNACGGCGAGAGTGTTTGTGCCGACCAAGAGNGANGAGCTGGGAACAGGNAAGGGGCCTTCGAGAGAGGCATTGGTGATAGTCTCTCTCGCCCANGTGTCCTCGTTCAGCTCGCCCTCGGGGACGTTATGNCGAANAATTTCGTGGCCGTTCAGGTAAAAGATTGCGCCATCATCCACNTAAGTNGCGAGGGAGAGAAGGGTGCGCGAGGGGTCCCCGTCAAAATCAAAGNCCGTGCGGAAATAGTAGTTTTTTCTACCNCGCCGGTAATTNAAGGCCGGAGCACTNTNGCNGGTTGTGGCGAGGGGAATGGCCAGNGCGCTGGTCTCCCGGCCAAGCGGAGCCGGGCCGGTTTCCCATTCGCTGTCTGCAAAGGCGGGAGTGATCCATTCACTCCTTGGATNCTGGTCGTCGAGGAAGCGCCATTCCGAGTGCTGAAATGGAACNAGGGTTGAAAGTTGTTCAACNCGGGNGGCTCGNTTGTTAGAGCGCCCGGGAGTTCCGAACGGCAGAGATTCCACATGGGAGGAGCCATCGGGATTCCGTCCTTCCACAAGGTCCGGAGTCTGTGCGCGGAGGGAAACCTGGTCGATCAGGATATCATCTTCACTGGTGAGCATCAGCCATTGCCGGAATCCATTGAGCCGGAAGGGGAACTCATCTGCCTGCGGATGGCGGTCTTTTGTGGAGTGGAGGACGAGGAAGCCTCCTGGTAAGATATAGGATTGAGCGGCAATCTGGTGTCTCCTAGGATAGTCTGGCCGATTGGAGAGCCAGATGCCACCCACATGCATGGGGGAGTCTCCGGGGTTGAAGAGCTCGACAAATTCTCCGGTGTAGCGCACCGCAGGATCCGTCAGCCATTCATTAATCCGAAGTAGCCTCGGCGGAGTGAGCCCCGTGGACCGATTTGGGCTTCCCGGCGTGGGTGCACACAGGGTCCATGCGCGGCGCGGTCCGTGCCGCCCGATGGCGTATCCTGANGCCTGCATGCCCCATCGGATGGAATCCACAAGGTTCCCATCGTGATAGAGAAGCAGCTCATCACCAGAGGGGCTGAGGTTTGGCACCTCTTCTCCTGTCAGGCTCAGATAGGCTCCAGGCTCGAGGGTGCCTGAGAGCGCGACTTTTGTCGGATTACTTGGGTTATCGGAGAGAAACCAGCCTTCGAGTGACACTGATTGCTCCCGTGGGTTGAATAACTCCACTCTGTCGTTCGCGGGCCTTGCGACAGCTTCCACCTCNTTCAAAAGGGCCCCACTCTGAATCCTGGATACAAGTTGCCAATCCCGTGAGGATGTTGGCTCGGCCTCATCCTGCCAGTAGCCGGCGGAGTCGCGGGCGAGCAGCTCAACCCGATAGGTGCCGGGCTCGAGTCCCTGAAGCAGAATTGGTGTTTCCACACGGAAAGGGGGGCTCCACTCCTCCGCAGTTCCGTTGACAATCAACCGGAAGCGGTAGTCAGTGACACCTGCTCCGGTGACGGACAGGGCTATTCTACGGAGGTGAGTCTCGGGGTCTGGGAGGCCTGAGATNGCGGCGCCAGCTGGAATCAATGCGCCCCGGTCGCGTCCCGACTTACCCGATCCGATGGCGGGAGAATCAGGGAGCGGTCTCCAGTTATNTCTCGGGAGCGGACCGGCGGAGAGGTTATAGAGGAAAGGGTCGAGCGCGAGATTGCCCTCACCGATCCAGTGATCNTCNAGGGGAAGCATGTTGTGGAAGCCCGTGACCTCGACTTCTCCGGGATGAGCGAAGATGGCACTACACTCCAAAAAGATATTTGATTCGAGCTCTNCAGAGCCGGCAGGGAGNGTATTGGGTCGCAGAGGCTCATTGAGGTTAATTGCGGCAATAGTTGCGTTGACGACGGTGTTGTTCTCAAACTGAAAAGCAGCTCCATTTTTTGCCAGAACAGCGTGGTCGATATTGTGAAAAAGGTTGCGAGTGAGGGTCACCCTTGAGTCGTTATTGATGGCAACGGCATTGGCAGTGGAGTTTCGAGGCGTGGACAGGTGGACGTTCATGAAAACGTTCCCTTCCAGATGGGCATCGCAATTGTTCAAGTCGAAGCACTCATCTGTAGATCCATTGAAAATATTGTCGTAGGCTGCGAGGATTGGCCCAGGACGTTGTGCCCCTGAGAAAAGAATGATGTCGTTGTAGGCAGGGGAGGGGTTGAACACATTGCGGTGCAGGAGAAGGAAGTCATTTTCCCGAAGGGTGGAGCCCTTTAATGCCTCAGAGGTTGCAACGGGGGGAAACACACAATCGCGAACNTCAAGCTGCGGGCTGTAAACCTCCAGAATGGTATCGTTACAGTGATGCCAGGAGACATGGTCAAGGAGAAGGCGGGAGCGGCGCAATTCAATCGACTCTCCNTGCCCGTCGCCATGCTCCATNTCGGTAAAAGAAATGATATTTTCTGNANGAGACTCCTGCCCCGATGGAGCCTCAATCCGTATTCCCTGCCAGATATCCGTGGATCCCGGGTTGCGACTGAGGCGGATTCGCTGGTAACGGGTTCCCTCACATTTCAAAGTCCCTTCCGGTTGAACAGTGATCCCAGCGGCGGGCAGGAAGAAAACGGAGGTTCCGGGTTCTATTGTCAGGGTGACACCCGGGAGAACGTTCAGGCTTTCGGAGATGAGCCATGGTCCCCCCGCTGCGTCGAGCAAGGTATCGGCGGTGAGGTCGCCGCGCAGCTCGGAGACGTCGCCATCATCATAGAGAATATCCATGTAGGAACTGGCGACAATATGACCGTCCGCATTCTGCTCTTCGATCGTGATGCGGTTGATGCCGGGAGCGAGGCCCTTGAGGTCGTAAACCCATGTTCCGGGAGCGCCTTCGAGGGTGGCTCGCTCGCTATTGACGAGGACGTGAGCGGCCCTGCCTGCATTGAAGGTTCCCCGGAGGTCTGCATTCACGGTGAAAGAAGTTGGCAGGCCNCGGGTTATCTCCAGGCTTGAGGAAATTTCTAGAGGCCTCTCGATCACGCTTAGAATATCGGCACGGCGAGCGGAGAGGAACTCCTTTGCCGCTTCAGCGATCCCACGAGGCGTCCAGGTCAGGGCGTCGTCAATGAGCTGGTTGGCGCTGTTCGGGCCAAAAGGTCCCACGAGAAGTTCCCGGAGAATCTGATAGTAACGCTGCAGGACCTCTGGCTCACGAAAAAGCTTCTGGAGTTGGAGGAAGGACTCCCCCCTTTCCACGAAGTCGAGGATGGTATGAGGGAGATTCGCAATTCCTATCCGTGAGCCATCTCCTGCTCCGAGGATCGTGTCGAGGTCATGGGGGATCAGCTTGAATCTACCATCCTGCCCGCAATACATGGCNTAATCATCGTCACGTCCGGTAAAGATACTGTTTTCACCATTCGTCAGGATCGTGCTGACTGCCAGATTGCGGAGCCANGAATCCAAATCCATGACGCGCCGAATCTGCTTGAGGTAGTTCTCGCCAGAGGCCGTAGACATGACTCCTATAAAACTGTGAAGGTCCGACCAGTCGTTGAGGGAGTCGTTGTTTTCCTTGTCCCAGCCACTCCCGCGGTAATCAGTTTCCAGGTCATCGCTTTCCGGAAAGTAATCCCATCCTGTTCCGTTACCTGTCATGCGATAGAGATTGCCGCCAGTCTCCAGGGGGTAGTGCTCACGCACATACCGGTTGTTGATGGGTTCATTCTGGACGTAGAAGCCAAAGTGGTGATTGAACGGTCTTGAGACGCTGGCATTCTCGGGAGAGGCATGGTTCACGCCATTGAGGCGAACGGCGACCGCTCGGGACTCATAGGCGGGAAGCCCTGCGGCACGGTAAAACATGCTGCCAAGCAACTGATTGTAGGAGAACTGAACATTAAGGTTGAGCTCATCCCGCCCTTTCCACGGGGTGGAGGAGGGAAGTTCGACCTTGAGGTTGCGGGGGTAGCGAGAGCGNGTGCCCGACCCTCGCAACCGCAGGGCGCATTGGTAACGGGTGGTGATTTCGCCATCCACGTTCGCGATGAAGGTCGCATTGAAGCGGGCATTTGTATTCCGCTCAGGGGAATCGAACGGGATTTTGATAAATTCCTCCAGTTCCTCCGCGGAAAGGATGAACCGGTAAAACGGAGCCTCACCGGCTGGTTGTTCGCTGTCTACCTGATAAAGAAGGTTCGCCTCATGCCGGCCATCCTCGTGCGCTGCCGCCGGCCATGTTCGGCTCTGGATCCGGTCGAAAGCCTCAAGGTAGAACTCTACGGTCGTTCCCTCCGGTTGTGCCGGAAGAACGGCGGTGTAAATATTGTCACCGGCGACCTCGTCTCCACCTGTCCCATCGTCTCGCATGATAGTGGCCGTGAAGGCAGTGGGCTCGAGCGAAGAGGTCCGGTGGTGAACTACTCCTCGAATCGGGGAAGAGAGATCATCGCTCAAGCGGGCCCGCACGAGAACCAGGTCTCGCGGACTTGGCACTGCCGGATGATGAGATACGTCCTCGATGAAAGGCGCCACGTTCACTTGCCGAACCGAGTTAGGGGCCCCGGGGGTTCCTCCCTCCATTGCGCTGAAATCCCAATTCTGTCCCAGATCGTTAGGGGAGTGCAGATTGAGGACTTCCAAGGTTCTGCCCCCGCCGTCAGCGNGGTTGTCCCAGATCCAGCCGGTATGGCCGCGGTCATCTGAACCGGGCCTTCTCCGGGACCAGTCGCCACTATCCGCGTAGTCGACACGATCGATCTCTGCTCCAGTATGATTGAGGAGCCGGAGGGATTCCCCGCGGTTGGAGAGCCGGCCATTCCAGCCCCCAATCATATTCAAAACGCCCGGGTATTGGGCACGGAATGCGGCCTCGTTAGCGGCGATAACAAGAAACCCCCCTTCGGGAATGCCGACATTGGGGAAGGTGAAGTCTACTCCCTCAAGAGTCCATCCGGCCAGATTGACAGAGCCAAAACCGCGGTTGTGTATCTCAATCCACTCCTCTAGAGGACTTTCCCCCCCGGTGCGTGGATCGCGATGTGGGGGGTGGAACATGACCTCGCTAATGACCGGGACCGCCCCCAATTGGGAGAGGCCCAGAACTAGCGCGAAGGCAGCTCGTTTGATCATGGCAGGGGAAAGGGCTTAGAGGCCTGAGGGAGCAGCCTCGATAGACGACATCGTGGTAGAAACCTCGGGCAGGGGAAAATACGGGGGACGCTAAAACTTTTGTTCGCGGGGCGCGAGTTCGCAAGTATTCTCGCTCATCCTTTCTCAAGGCGGAAAGAGCTTAAAGCCCTTTAAATCAGGATGCTGAATGGTTGTTTGGCGCAGGCTCTCCCCGGGGTGGGGTAGTCAATTTGGGTTAGCAGTCACGCCTCCCCAGTGGGCCGGGCTCTTCTGGCTGGCATCCGCAATCGCCAACCCGTTGGGGAACTTGGGGAAGGGTCGGGCGTCAGGGGAGNAAATCCCCGATTTTNGTCNAATTGCTCGCGTTGCCCGGGTCGTTGCCCGCCGCGGCAAGAACCGCCGTAAAACCGGCTCCGAAGTCACCCATGATATAGTCAAGGCGGCAATCTTCAGGATCCGCTTCTGCTTCCCTCAGGGGGGTCCCAAATTGAGAAGCCCACTGTTCTCCACAGNCTAGAGCTACCGCAAAGGGAAGAAATCTTTCGAAAAGCTCGAAAGGGCGTCTCGACGGCGCCACTTGTGGGTCCTGAGCCTGGCGATAACGCAGACGGAGGTTGGGATCTGTTTCCCGAATCTCATTGGCGAGGAAGAGCCGGAAGCCTTCAAGTTGGTCCAACATCTGGCGACCGGTGCGCGTAGGGGCTTTCAACAGGTAAAGGGCCCCAAGGTTACCGGCATAGACCAAAGCGGAAAAAGCCAGCGCCAGCGCCATGTCAACTCGCTCTGGCCAACTACCAGCATGTTCGCCACCTGCCAGAACACACGGTAACATTATCAAGGCGGTGGTTAACATAAGGAACAGACAGTAAGGTGGCNCTTTTTTCCGTGGGATCGTCCAGCATGGGATGAGCCCGAGGCTTCCGAAAAGAGCTACGATGGCCCCTGGCCAAGGGTTGATCTCAAAAAGGATGATCAAGGTTACGCCTACGGAAAGCAGAATGCCNGGAAGGCTCCAGCCACGGTTCATGCGAAAATTCAGGGCCTTTTGCTGGGTCTCGAGCGCCGACTGATGTGCCGTTCGGGCTTTGANAATATGCTTACNGTTCTTCGTAGTCAGTTTAAGATCCGCGGCCTCTCCCAGGAGGTTCTCGTAAAGCGAGGTCTCGTCCGGACTCAGGTCCGCGGTTTCTTTTCCGGANCCCTGNCAAATTTTCTTGGCGTGGAGCGCATAGCTCCACGCCCCGGAGATCGGGCTGTCTCCGGCCGTCCTTTCGATGTGGATCGCGCCTTTTGCCGCAAGCCCAAGGATGCCGGCACTAAAGCATGTGTCATCGTAGCCGAGCCGGTCCATTCTGGCACAATAGGCCGCCGCCCCCGCAGAGAGTCCTTCAGGAGGAAAATAGCGGGTTACGACTGCTCCTTTTCTTGGGTCTCTTCCGAGGAACAGCCAGACTACGAAATATGAGAGGAAAGTCGCGCCGAGCAGGAGGATCAGCAGGCGCCAGTTCTCAATGGTCGTAAGCCAATGGGAAATCCAGCTTCCGCGGAAGGGAGCTTCCCGGCCTCCCCGTTCATAGGCCCGGACATCCAGGAGTCCCGGGGGCCATTCCAGCACGAAGATCAGGTTCTCCCTCGCTTGGAACGACCGGGTGGCCTTGATGGTTGCGCCGGTCTCCGTCAACTCTGCCGCGTAGTCCTCTCCCCAGTCTCTGTCTTTACCGGTGTAGCCCCAGACCTTGGTGGCCCTTATCCCCTCCGGCAAGACGACCGTGGCACTCACCTTGTCGGCACTGAATTCCCACTGGCCATGGACGTTCCAGTAAAGGCCGTCCTGCCCTTCCTGAAAGTAGAGCAGCCGCTCGGCTCGGTAGGTGAGCTCGTAAAGGTGGGGCCCCGGCTTGAGGAAGGTGCCCTCCCGGCCGATGCGGATGCGGATTTCCTCCGGGCCGAGGCCTTCCGTCCGGTAGGGTTCGTTCTTCCCACCCCGTTTCACAGAGAGAACTTCAATTGGATTCTTCGGTTCGATAGTTCTTCTTTTTCCACCTCGTTTCGCGGAACTAACTTCAGATGAATGTTTCCCTTTGCGGCCCTCCCGGAGCCACGCGATATCGCGGAAAATACCCTCTTTAATGTTCTTCCCCTCGGCCCAGACCAAGATGGTTTCGGTCACCAGCAG
>PBTP01000120.1 GCA_002729275.1 Roseibacillus sp.
GGCTTGCGCTGATGTTGGAAAAGCTCGCCATGGGGGTCGATCAGGTTCTGGTGTCGATGCTATGTAGCAGGGAGGATTTTGCGGTCTTTTCCAATGGGGCGATGGAGATTCCCTTTATCCAGATGATTACTGTCCCGGCTACTGCGATTGTCCTTCCCGAGCTTGTCGCGCTCTACAAAAGTAATGACAAGAAAGAGGCTCTTCTCTTATGGAGAAGGGCGGCGCGTAAGGTCGCAGTCGTTCTTCTGCCGATTGGAGGAGTTCTCTTCGTGATTGCCCCGGAGTTGATGACGGTTCTCTATTCGGAGGATTACGAAAATAGCGCAGGTCCTCTCCGGGTGTATCTCCTGCTTCTGCCCGCTCGCCTCGTCTTTTTTGCCGCCATTTTCCAAGCGGCCAGTCGAACAGATCTCATTTTAAAGCGTGCGGTGGGGACCCTAATTCTCAATATTTTGGTGAGCTATCCTCTGGTGTCCTACATGGGATTCCAAGGAGCGGCCTGGGGCACGGTGATCGTGTTCTGGGGCTATGTCTTCCCCTATTGTCTGTGTCACTGCAGCCGCCTCCTGGAAACCAGATGGTTCAAGCTCATGCCCTACCGGCAGGTGGGAATTATTCTTCTTCTAATTGCTGTTACAGGCGCCCTCGCCGCTTTTATCCGCGGCTATCTCTCTCTGAGTAACGCCTTTCTGGTGGGAGCAGCGACCGCGACGATTATGTTGATTCTTTTGCTGCCCCCTCTTGCCCTGCTCTTTCGTAAGGATTTATCAGGCTACTGGCAGGCAATCCAGAAACGAGTGTCAGGAAAAGAGCAAGGGCCTCCTGCCGGCTCCTGATAGATCGTTCAGGCCCCCGCGAAATATGAGCTAAGAGAATGGTCGTTTTTCATCATCCCAAGAGACTGCATGCAGAATCCAATGTTGCGTCATTGATTCGTCCAGCCCGCATGCATGAAGCATTCTCCCGGATTGGCGAAGAAGTCCTCGAGATCACTGGGAATGGCCCCGAGCGCGAGAAAAAATGGGCAGACCTTAAGCCGCGAATCCTCTCGGAGGCGGGCGAAGGGGTCTTTTACTCGGAGTCAGTCAATGTCCCGCCTGCTCTGACGTGGCTTAGAAAGAAACCGCACCGGATGAATTTCGATTATCGATTGATCCAATCGGTAAGGGATGCCGGAATGCCGACGGGGCTGTTTTACCGGGATATCCATTGGGGGTTTGAGCGTCCGCGCGGAGGGGGTCTGCGGCCCTTTATCAAGAATAAGTGTATTCCTGTGTTTGGGCGTCAGGAGCTTAGGCGTTATGAGCGCTCCTTGGACATTTTATTTCTTCCAGATGTTCGAATGGCGGATTATCTACCCCTTTCTTTTAAGGACTCGGGAATTCGCTCTCTGCCGCCGGGGGGTGAAGAGAGAAAAAATACTACCCGGGAATTTCATCCTGAGGATGGGNTCAACCTTCTCTATGTGGGGAACATCGCACCACCTATCTACGATCTCCGAGGGTATTTTGCGGCGGCCGGGGAGGAAAGAAAGGTCAGGCTCAAGGTAATCACGCGCNAAAGAGCGCTGAAACTTTATGGGGATCTTTACAGATTCAATGGCGCTGATGGACCAGAGGTTCTTCATGCGCAGGGTCAGGAACTGAACCAGCATTATCAGGAGGCGGATATTGCGCTCTGTGTCTGGGAGGGGGTGGAGTATCACAGNTTCGTCATGCCGATGAAGGTCTACGAGTCCATTGCTCACGGAGTGCCCCTGATTGTCTCCTCAAGTGCCGAAGTGCTCGCCAGCTTTGTGGAGAGAGAGGGAATCGGCTGGGTGGTGAAGAATGCAGATGAATTTTCAATGCTCCTTGCCAGGTTGACGGAGCATCCAGAAGAAGTTGTTGAGAGAAGACAAGCGGCCGAAAAAATTCGGCATCTACACACCTGGGATCAGCGGGCCCGGGAAGTAGTAGAGGCCTTGAGGGAGGCAGCAAAAGGCCCTCATAATGGGAATCGAATCAGGAAGAGATGATGAGAAGGCTACGTCAACTGCTACTCAAGAGAATCAATTTCAGTCTTCAGAAGACCCTGAATGGGAGGTCTTTCCGTATCCCCATGGTGGCTGGTTTGGGAGGGGCGATGCGGAGGCATCACGAACCCTGGATGCTACAAAATCTTGTGCAAATCGCCAGGCATGCCGAGGGAACCTTTGTCGATGTGGGCGTCAACCTGGGGCAAACCCTTTTAGCGGTGAAGTCGATTAAGGAGGACTGGGATTACGTCGGGTTTGAACCGAATCCATGCTGCCTCTTCTACACCATGAACCTGACTCAGCTTAATCAGTTGGAGAAATGTACCATTTATCCTTTTGGTATTGCCGGATCGACCGGAACAGTGGACCTGCGACTGAAATCGTTGACCGGTGGAGAGGGTAGTATTGTTCCGGGGTTTCGGCCAGAGGAGGAGTATAATCGTCGCATCAAGGTTCCCGTGATTGGGAAGAGTGATCTCCCGGAGGGACTTTTGAAAAAACAAATCGGTGTTCTCAAGGTGGACGTGGAGGGTGGTGAGCTTGAGGTGTTTGTGGCGATGAGGGGACTAATTGAAAAGAACATGCCCCTCATTATCTCGGAGCTACTCCCAGTCTATGACGTGGGCACTGAGCGGGGTTCTTTTCGTAAAGAACGGCAGGACGCCCTGATCGATATGCTGGCTACTCTTGGGTATGGCATTATACGGCTTCATCCTGATGGAAGCCGGGAGCTACTGGAGGAGATCGAGGTTCATGGGAATATGGCCCTGACCAATTACCTTTTTGTTCCTGGAGACCGCGTNGATTCCTTTCTTCCTAATGAATAATCTTCGAAAGAGGCTTCGTTGCAGCTCTCTTGAGGTGCGCTTCCAGATCAGTTGTCGGTGCCATCTTTGGCTATTGATGACTCCTTTCACCTGGAAAAGAAAAAGGAGGTTTCGGGCGAGGCCGGAGTCTGTGGCAGAAGAGGCCGGAGTCTCAGAGCATCTCGACCTCGTAATCGATGGGTTTCCCGGGTCCGCCAATTCGTTTGCAACCCGGGCATTCCGCGCGATGCAGGAGAGGAAGATTCTGGTTGGAAATCATTACCATAGCCCGGCAGAGACGGTTCGGGCGGCGAGAATGGGGATTCCGGTGCTGATGACTCTCCGCCGCCCTGCGGATTCTGTGAGTTCAATGGTCAGGAGGTGGCCATTTGTTCCTTATGAGTCTGCTCTCAGGTGGTATCTTATGTTCCACGAGGCGATCGAGCCTTATCTGGACCAGATGATCGTGAGTGATTTCCCGGTGACAACGAAGAAGCTCCCTGAGGTCGTGGCCGGCCTCAACGCGAAGTTCGGAACCACCTTTGGAGCGCAGCTTTCACCAGACCGGATGGCCGAATTTGAACCAAGGTTGCAGCAGACACCGGCCGAACAAGAAGAGCGGGAGCTTCAAAAAGGTAAAATAGAGGCATCCTACTTGCGTGAAACTACGGCCGTCCGTCGCGGCGCTGCGGAAGCCATTTATGAACGGTTGGCTTCTCGGGCCTTCCGGGGTTGAATTGTATGGAACAGCACATGAAGCTGTGGAAAACTCGATNCATTCCAAGTGCTGTTCAGGCCGTGATCCGTCCCGTGCTGGCAGCCTTGAAGAACTGAATACCGCTCGATGGGAACTATCCGGATAGCACCAATTGTTCTTATGATTTCGATGATGGCCCTTGGCCTCTTCGTNGTCATGACCATTTTGACTGGCACGGGAAATGTCATCGGCGCGAGTTACCGGTTTCTCTGGATCCCCGCTCTGCTTGTTGGCTGCGTGGCGCCCCGGGCAGCAATCTACCTGCTGGCGATATTTGCGGTATTCCTTGATGTGCCCAAGAAGCTTCTTGTTACGGCCAATGTTCTCCACATGGACTTCAGGGACGTCTATTTCATTCTGGCGATCCCCCCGGTGATGCTCCTTGGGATCTTCATTCATTATCTTGCTGGATTTGCGCTTCGGGTGCGGCCGATGACGCGCAGGGATACCACGCTTCTGGGTGTTGCATTTCTGCTCGTTGGGGTCACCGCTGCTACTGCCTTGGCACGCACCGGTATCGGGGTGCAGGTTCTCAAGCCACTTGCTAACAGCTCTGCCTACTACGGGCTGATCTTTGTGCTCCCGCTCGCCTTACCGGGAGTAGTCGACGTCCAGAAATTCTTTAGATTTGTCCTGATTCTGATGGTGCCGGCAGCTCTTCATGCGCTAGGGCACTTTTTCTTTGGCCTCTTTGATTTCGAGCATGATTACATGCACTCGGGATTTTCCATTAACTTGAAATATCTTCTTTGGGGAGAGGGCATTTTTGGTCCATTTTCCGCGCAGGGGCCCCTCTCTACCTCGATGGCCATCTCCGCTGCAATCTGTCTTTCTCCGCTGTTATTTCGCGGAGCAGTGCCGCGGGAGTATCGAATTTTTCCGATAGTTGTGATGCTGCTTCTCTTCCTGCTCTTTGCGACTACCGCAGTTCTTTCCCTGAAGCGGGGGCCTCTGCTGATTATTCCGGGCGTGCTGTTCGGGTTGGTGGTTCTGNGAAGTGGGGTTCTGACTTTGGCGACCTATGGTCTTGCAGCGACCGCGCTCTCCCTCCTCGTTGTCATCGGGGATGACATCTCGGACAAGCTTCCCGGGTGGCAAACCGCTCTTTACGATCTTTTCGGGAATGCTGGTGCAAAGGCAGATCTGTTCCGGGTTCGGACCTTCCACGTGCGCCTCATGGAATTTCACATGATGTCAGAAGCGCGTAACTGGGNTCCTTTTGGTGCTGAGATTGCACAAGGAGAGGATGGTTACCGGGCTCACGTACTACCGGTCCGCCTCATTCTGCAATATGGCTACGTGCCTATTGGTGCTGCCTTGGCGGTTCTGATTCCATCGTTGNTTTTCCTGCACCGACGGCTCATTCGTATGTCGAGAGGAGGGACCTATGAGGTGTTTCTACTACGGCTGGTCTCTTCTCTGGCCTTTTCTATCCTGGGGGCATCAGTTCTTGGTGTTCTTTCATTGGCGGCCTATCCCAACCCATTTTTCTTCGGGTTTTTCCTTGGAGTCGCAGCACTGGGNCTGACGCGGGAGCGACAGGACCGGGAGGAGGTGGCCCTTGTTACCGGGGAAGACTCCGAGCAAGCAACAGTTCTCTCTCCTCCTGGTATTCGTGAGGCCAGATCTCAGTAACTGCTCATTTTACCGGCGATAAGTCGGACTGGCTTACTTCGTTGGCCAACCCTGATCCCCATGCCCTCAGTCCTGTGGATTCCAACTCCTCCCTCCTTTGGGAGCGTGAGTATGCAGCGCTATTTCGGAGTCCTTGATTCTGTTGTGCGGGAGCAGATCGTGGACGGGCTCAAGGAGTTCGAGATTACGCCCCTTGTTCCCTATGAAGGACTAATGGCGGGCTCAAACTCCCGGATGATCCGGGCTCTTGATAAATGGGCGCTGTATCGCTGGCGGGTCAGTCGGGCAGGGAAATACGACTTAGTACACGGGCTNGCCCACGGGTTGGGGCATCTGCTGTCCCACCTGCGAGGCTCCCCTCGCACCCTTGCCACGGTTCACGACCTTATTCCCCTCCGGTTCCCGGGAGAGTTGACTAAGNCCCAAGTTGCGCGCGTTCGCAGGCAAACCGAACGGCTGGGCCGTTTTGATCTNCTCACCACGGTATCAGAATTTACTGCCAGGGAAGTGATGGAGCTCACCGGAATTCCGCGGGAGAGAATCCGGGTAGTCGAGAATGGGATCGACCAGAAGGCCTTTCGGACTCCCAGCGATGTGCCTGCAGCTCTCCAGAGGCTCTCGGGTCGGCCCTACGTTCTCAGTGTGGGAAGCGCAATTCCTCGTAAGAATCTCGAAATCCTGCCAGAGGTGTTCTCAGAGTTTCTGGCGCAGGAGCCGGATTTTGTCTTGGTGCGGGCTGGNGCTGCTCTTCCCGCCGAATTGCGAGAGCGATTCAGCCGGCTGTGTGGAGAGGAGCGCCTGATTGAGCTCGGGCGTATTCCAGATGAGACTCTTGTGCCGGCTTATCAGCATGCAACGATCTTCTTTTTTCCTTCGCTCTACGAAGGCTTTGGATTGCCTGTGATTGAAGCGATGGCAGCAGGGACGCCTGTGGTCTGTAGCAATGCTACGAGCCTTCCTGAGGTTGGTCGAGACGCGGCGATATATTTTGATCCAAAGGACCCCGCGGAAGGAGCAGCAGCCCTTNTTGAAGCGCTCTCACGAGGGCCGGAGCTGGTCAGGAAAGGATTGAAACATAGCAGTGGTTACAGCTGGGATCGAACGATGAAAGGTCACCTCGCGTGTTACCGGGAGCTTCTTGTATGAAAGGAATGCTATTAGTTGAGCGTGATTGCGCGAGCGGTCTTGGCTTCAGCAGAGAGCGTGCGAGGTGCCGGCTGTGATGAAAGTNATTCAAATATTTAATCGCTACCGGCATCGCGGCGGAGAGGAAAAGTCGGCGGAGAGAATTTTCCGTCATGTCGGGGAAAAGTTTGAGATTGAGAAGCTCTGGTGGGATAGCAGGGACTGGGATAGGCCTAATGGTCCGGGAAAGCTGGGGCAGGTCCGGAAAATGTTTTGTAATGAGGATACTGCTTGCGCCTTGAGAGAACGGATCCGAGTCGTAAGGCCTGATTTTTTACTCTGTCATAATGTGTATCCGGTTGGGTCCCCCTCGATTTATCGGGAAGCCTTGGATGCAGGAGTCCCGGTGGTCCAGTATGTTCATAATTTTCGGCCTTTTTCCGTAGGCGGAACTCTATGGACGGGGACNCGAGTTGCGGAGGAGAGCCTGCAGGGAAATTACTGGGCAGAAGTAAGAGCCGGGTCCTGGCAGGGCTCGGCCCTCAAGTCGGGCCTTTTCGCCCTCGCGTTGAAGCGGCTTCATAAAAGTGGCTGGCTGGACGCGGTCAAGGGCTGGATCGGNATTTCCGATTTCATGCGCGACGCTCTTCTCCGTGCAGGGCTTCCTCGCGAACAGGTATTTGCACTGCGACACTCATGGGATCATCAGGAGAAAGAGCCAGAGCAAAGGGATGAGGGCTATTATCTATATCTCGCGAGATTGGTGAGGGAGAAGGGGGTCAGGACCTTATTGGATTCATGGGAGATCCTGGAGAGATCGCTCGGAGACTCCACGCCTCTGCTGAAAATTGGGGGAACCGGGGACGAGGAGCAGCTCGTGCGGGCGGCGGCCTCAAGAAGTAGAAAAGTGGAATACGTCGGTTATGTTGATGGNGAAGAGAAAGACGAACTAGTTGCAGGATGCCGGGCGATGCTTGCGCCCTCGGTATGGTGGGAGCCACTTGGATTAGTAACCTACGAGGCCTATGATCATGGGAAGCCGATGCTGGCAGCAGCCTCAGGGGGCTTAATAGAAACCGTGGAGCACGGAGGGACTGGACTACTTTATGAGAGCGCAAGCCCGAGCGCGCTCGCTGAATCTGTGGAAACGATGGAAGCAATGAGCCGGGAGAGAAGATGGCAGATGGGTCTTGCTGGTCGGGAATGGCTCAAAAAAGAGGCGGATCCCGGGGAATGGAAAATGCGTTTTGATCACATCGTCAGGCAGGTAGTAGGACGAGAAAAAGAAGCACAGGTCCAGGGTCCGTGTATCGACTAGGAGTCTGTAATAGCCGTCCCCAAAAATCCCACCCTTGAATCATGAGTAAGTCGACCAGCATCTCTCGCCGTGCCCGGCTCTGGGTTATGAAGCGGTTTCCGGGAACATACGTGAAGCTTTCCCAGGCCTACAATTCGCGGCTCTGGAAGAGAGAGCGACGGGGTCTGGAGGGTGGAATCATGCCGGAAGGAGCTCCGAGTGTTCTCTTCTACAGTTACTATCGGTGTGGTTCGATGTTTCTTTCTCGGGCCCTCCAGGAGCTCGCGGGTGCCAATGGGCTTCAGCACCTCGATTACTGCAGCTATTTCGTCAAGGTCCATCCNGANCAGGGNTCCCGACTGTTTGANGAGGCNANTCTGGCCAGGGNTTTTCACCCCANCGGNTGCCACTATGGNACTTTGCGNAGGGCTTATCCNATCCCCNCTCATGAACTCTACCGCTCGGTCCTGTTATTNCGAGATCCCCGNGACTGCCTTGTNTCGCANTANTATTCNGTNCGNGANTCGCANACCTTGAATAACCGNGGNAATCTGGAAGCCCGNAGAGAGGCNCTTCGAACCGATATAGACCAATGGGTCCTCGGCAAGGCTAGCGAGTATGNGCAGGATTTTGAGCANTTCCATNCCCGGCTTGTNGGGAAGCCCGGCGTGCTTTTNCTCCGGTATGAGGAGATGGTNACGGCTTTTCCNGANTTTCTNCGGAAGNTCGTTGCGCATACNGGNCTGGACCANGANCAGGAGGCNGTTGCCCGTATTCTCGAGGANGCNGATTTCGAGGTNTCAGNAGAAAACCTNCTTGCNCACAAANGGTCGGTCAAACCCGGNAANCACTTGAANAAGCTGAAGCCAGAGACNGTAGNCCNGCTCAATGNNGCNCTNGCNGAGGTNNTNGAGCTTTTTGATTANCGNTGAATANGNCCNGCGNCTACTGNATTCTTGCCAGCTCNTGACCGTTCGGTCTTGGGTATGCCCCTCTNATGAGCAGCTCCCTCACTCTCTTCGACAAAGGNCATCGCGTGCCGCTTGCGGTCATGCTTTGTTGCGCTGTCTCNGTGATGGGNTACCTCTACTTTGGNTTTGGCTATTCCACCGGATACATGTTCGAGAGATCGACCCTNTGGAGNAACATGCGNCAGGGCTANAGAATGGAGCAGGCAGAGTGGGCCTTTGGGTATTTCGTGCCNCCTGTNGTNNTGATTCTCTTTTATGTTACCAGAGAGCGNTTNGCNGATATTACNCCGNGGCCNAGCTANCTTGGGCTNGTNGTNCTGGCGNTNGCCTGCTTTNTGTATTTTGGNGGCTACAAGGCNAATGAAAAATANGTNGGNTANTTTGCCGGCCAGCTNTTNGTGGCNGGCTTCGCNCTNTGGTTNCTNGGNCTNGANTTTTTCAANCGGGNATTNTGGNTATGGATNCTCTTNGGNCTNACCTGGCCGCTGGTGTTTTTAATCGAGCCGATNGCCAGTCCTCTGCAGCTTCTCATGACCCAGCTCACCGAAGTCTACCTCAAGCTGACCGGAGTTGAGGTCATTCGCTCGGGCACCTCCCTCTTTTCCCCACCTACGGAGTCTCTGGCCGCTGGAGAAAAATTTTCACTGGGAATTGCGGCAGCCTGCTCAGGCCTCCGATCCCTCTTTGCTCTAGGCATGGTGAGTCTTATTTACGGCTATATTTCCCTGAGAAAAGGATGGCATCGGCTTCTCCTGGCGGCCTGTGCCATCCCCTTTGCGATTTTTGGGAACCTCGTAAGGATGCTTCTCCTGTATTACGGGACAATCTGGGTCTCCAAGGAGTTTGCCATTGGGTCCGACGAACATCCCTCGGCGTTTCATATGGGAGCTGGTATTGCGGTGTTTATCGTTGCCCTCTTGTGCATGTTGGTTCTCGTGGAAGTTCTCAACCGGGGCCTCAAGTCTCTGGGAAGAAAACGTGTGCGATCCCGAGTGGTCGGGCTAAAAGAGGAAAAGTTAGAGGACTCTGCGCAATGATGACCACGAGACATGCCATAGTGCGTAGCGGAGTGGCGCTGCTCCTCGTCTCCCTGACAATAGTTNTTTGTGTGTGCTTTCCTAACGCNGCGGAAAATTCCGCCGCAGGGATGATATTGAAACTTCCTGGCCGGGACGCGGTCAGTGGGCATGTGGGGTTTGTGAGGCCAGTCACCAAGGAGGAAAAGAAATGGCTTCCCGAGGATACCGGTATTCTGAAAATGCTCTACGTGCCAAAAGAGTCAAAGGCCTCAAACGAATCAGAGGCGACGGAGGCGGGAATCTCAGCAAGCCTTATCCTGAGTGGNACAGACCGGAGAAGCCTTCACCGGCCCGAAGTATGCCTTCGCGCGCAGGGTTGGAGAATCGCGGGCAAGGAGGTCGTGGACGTTTCCGTGGGGGACCACAAGCTCAGTGTCACAGATTTTACCATCGTCAGGAAACTTAACGAAAAGGACGGGGTCATTCGAAATATCCGCGCCCACTATTTTTACTGGTGGATAGGAGCAAAGCGTTCGACCCCCTCGGATTTCGAGCGCATCCTCTTCACCGTTCTCGACAACATGTTTAAAAACATAAACAACCGCTGGGGATATCCCAGCGTGATGGTTTATGCCGAATTGGAAGAAGAGATGACTCTGGAAGAGATTCAAGAATCCGATAAGAGGGCACGGGAGCGGGCATTAAATTTTGTCCGGCAACATGCCCCGATATTTCAGAAATCTCTAGGAGCGACTGAGGCTGAATGAAGGCCCTTCTCC
>PBTP01000016.1 GCA_002729275.1 Roseibacillus sp.
TCCGGCAGGGAGGGTATTTTAAACCCGCAGCAGCGCTCCTCGAACTGGAAAGAATTACCTCCAAGGCCCCCGACCTCGCTGCATGGACCAAACGCCGTGCAAGCGTGCGCGCAGGCATCCTTGAGGGGGCTGGCCTTCACCCCCTCCCAAAGAAAACCCCACTCAACCCCCTCCGTCATTCAAAGCGCACTCACGACGGATACACGGTAGAAAACGTGGCCCTCGAAACTGCACCCGGGCTTTTCCTTTGCGGAAATCTCTACCTCCCCTCCGGGCAGCCGAAGAACATCGCGGCGGTTCTTTGCCCTCACGGACACGCCCGAGACCCCGCCTATGCGAAAGAGGGGAGGCTACGACCGGAGATGCAATACCGTTGTGCTACCCTCGCGAGGATGGGTGCCGCCGTTTTTTCCTACGATATGATCGGCTACTCGGACTCGCGTAAATTGGGATGGAATCACAATCACGGAAAGCAGGTCCTCGGTTTGCAGTGCTGGAACAGCATCCGCGCTCTCGACTTCATTCTTTCTCTCCCGGGAGTCGACTCCTCCCGGGTTGGAGTCACCGGCGCCTCGGGAGGAGGCACTCAGACCTTCCTCCTGACTGCTCTTGATGACCGGATTACCGTCTCCGCACCCTGTGTCATGGTATCGGCACATTTCTTTGGTGGATGTGCCTGTGAGAGCGGGGTTCCGATCCACGTGCGTCCATCTCACGTCACCAACAACACCGAAATCGCAGCGCTCTGCGCTCCGAGGCCAATGTTACTTATTTCGTGCGGGGGGGACTGGACCTCTCATACGCCCCAGGTTGAATTCCCTTTTGTCCGACGTATCTACGGAATGTATGGCCGGAGTAATCTTGTCGAAAANGCTCACCTGCCAGATGAGGGCCACGACTACGGAGNCTCCAAGCGNCAGGCGATGTACCGGTTCTTCGAAAAACACCTCAAGTTGTCGCAGGGACTGCAGTGGAAGAACCAGGAGGATGCGACCATGAACGAGTCCACGGTGCTACTGGAGTCTCATCAAACCCTGCAAGTCTTCACCGGAAAGCATCCTGTTCCCCCGCACGCCCTCAAACCAAACTCACCTGTAACCTTCTCCCGATAGGCAACCGTTACCTCCCCTGAAAAGAAGCGGTCTACCCGGAACCTTCCCGTAAGGGGCAGGCTCCTCGCCTACNGGTCATAGCTGATTTAACTAGACATCACGGGTCCTCTCGGCCTGAAGAATTCATGCTCAGCGGCAAATCCTTACTCATCACCGGCGGAACTGGTTCCCTGGGAAAAGAATTGACCAGAACCATCCTCAAGGAGTGGCCGGACATCAGGAGACTGGTAATCTTCTCCCGGGACGAGCAGAAGCAGTTCACAATGGCTCAGGACTACCCTNGGGAGAAATTTCCGCAGGTGAGGTTCTTCATAGGGGACGTCCGTGACCTCGACAGAGTCAAACGAGCACTCGAAGGAATCGACGTCGTGCTTCATGCCGCTGCCATGAAGCATGTCCATATCGCAGAGTATAACCCTGACGAATGCGTTAAAACCAATATCGGCGGAGCCGAAAATGTCATCCAAGCCAGCTTGAGCAGCGGGGTATCCCGGGTGGTGGCCCTCTCCACCGACAAGGCTTGTGCGCCTGTCAACCTCTACGGCGCAACCAAACTCGCATCCGACAAACTGTTCATCGCCGCCAACAACATCAGGGGCACGAGGGACATCCGGTTCTCTGTCGTTCGATATGGCAATGTGATGGGTTCCAATGGATCCGTGATCCCGTTCTTTCTCAACAGAAGAGAGGACGGAACGCTCCCGATCACCGACGCCCACATGACTCGCTTCAATATCTCGCTGAGGGAGGGAGTAAAGATGGTCCTGCATGCTATCAAAGAGGCATGGGGAGGTGAAATTCTCGTCCCAAAGATTCCTTCCTATCGAATTACCGATCTTGCTGAGGCGATCGGACCCGAATGCGATCACCCTGTGGTAGGAATCCGGCCCGGAGAAAAAATTCATGAGGAGATGATTACCTCCTCCGACTCCTTCACGACGTTTGACCTCGGCGACTATTACGCCATCCTTCCTCAGGTGCCGGCATGGGATCTCGACNNCTACAAAGAGCACTTCTCGGCGCAACCGGTTGCCACCGGATTCAACTATTCATCAGGCACAAATGAGCACTTTCTTACCGTCAGTGAACTGAGAGAGCTTATTCGTGTCCACGTTCTGGGAAAGGAAGTATGACCGTATCAGACTCATTCATCCCCTACGGCAGACAAGACATTACTGCCGGGGATATCGAAGCGGTAACCGAAACCCTGCNGTCGGGTTTTCTGACCAGCGGCCCCCGGGTCGAGGAATTCGAGGCGGCNTTCGCTCGNTGCGTCGGTTCAAAATACGCCGTAGCCGTCTGCAATGCCACAGCAGCTCTTCACCTCGCAATGCGTGTCACTGACATCGGCCCCGGTGATCGTGTCGTCACCAGCCCTAACACTTTTCTTGCGTCTGCCAACTGTGCGTCATTCGTGGGTGCTACCCCCGACTTCAGTGATATTGACCCAAAAAGCTACAATCTCTGCGCCGATACGCTGGAGGCGAACTGGCAGGATGACACCAAAGCGGTCGTAGCCGTTGCTTACGCTGGGCAAGCCCCGAACATGCCGCGCATCGGAGAACTCTGCCGCTCAAAAGGAGCCCTCGTCATTGAGGACGCATGTCATGGAACGGGCGGAGGATTTCACCACGAGGGTGCACCCTATAAATTGGGAGGGCATCCGTGGGCGGATATCACGACCTTCTCCTTTCATCCGGTGAAGGCTCTGACGATGGGGGAAGGAGGCATTCTCGTTACTGATAATGAATCCTATGCGACTCAAGCCCGGCACCTGCGCTCCCACGGTGTGACCCGCGCTCCCAGGGAATTCCGAGGAATCGGGTCAGAGTCCCCGGCTGAGATGGAACGAGGGACCTGGTATTATGAGATGAGCGAACTCGGATACAACTACAGGGTCACAGATATCCAATGTGCGCTTGGTTTGAGCCAACTGGGACGCATAGGCCNGTATGCTCAACGACGCCGGGATATCGTTGCCGCCTACAACGAAGCCTTTGCTGGCATCCCGCACCTGAAGACCCCCGTGGTCACCCGCCCAGAGGATATCGACCAGATCTGCTGGCANCTCTATACGACCCTGATCGACTTCGAGGAGCTTGGTCTCACCCGAACCGCCTATATGGCGAAGCTCCGTGAGGCCGGGGTCGGCTCTCAAGTGCTTTACATCCCGGTTCACCTTCAGCCCTACTACCGGGAGACTTTTGGTTACGGCGCTGGAAAGTGCCCGAATGCCGAGAGCTACTACCGGCACGCGCTCAGCTTTCCTCTGTTCCCCTCGATGACTGACTCCGATGTAGGGCGGGTTATCGAGGCTGTCACCACTCTCCACCCTTGAATTCTTGTCCTCTCCAGTCCCAACCGTAACTGCAATCATGCAAGCTCGCATGGGCAGCTCCCGGCTNCCGGGTAAGGTCCTCCTCAAGGCGGGGGGAAAAACCTTTCTGGAGCACGCCTTCGGAAGACTGGAAATGGCGCGGACGGTCGACCAGTGTGTCGTCGCAACTACCATCGAGGGTCGAGATGACGTCCTCTCTCATTTCTGCGAATCCAGAGGCTGGGCCTGTTCACGAGGACCTGAGCAGGATGTCCTCGCCCGCTACTATGAGGCCTCGAGGCAGTTTCCATCCGATATTATTGTCCGGGTCACCGCAGATTGCCCCCTTCTCGATCCGGACCTGATTGATCAGGTGGTCGAGCTCCTGNTCCGTGGGCAACCTGCCATGGCCTATGCCTCGAATGTCATCGAACCGAGGCACTTTCCCCGTGGTCTCGACGTCGAGGCGTTCAANTTCTCTGCCCTCGAGGAGGCGTGGAAAGAAACCAGCGATCCATCTGATCGGGAACATGTGACTCCGTTCCTACGAAATCATCCTGACAAGTTTCCCCAGAGTGCACTCCACGCACGGCAGAACAACGCCTCTCATCGCTGGACCCTTGACACCCCCGAGGACCAGAAACTCCTGACCCGGATCCTCGATCACGCGCCAGACCCTGCCCCGTGGGAAACCATTCTTACCCTCGTCGAGACACACCCCGAGTGGAACCAGCTAAACGCGATGATTCGCCAGAAGGGACAGTAAATTGAACGGACCTCTTCTCGCTATCAGGGCTGACGCGTCCCACCGCATCGGGACGGGTCACGTCATGCGATGCCTCGCTCTGGCGCAGGCATGGCGGGACCGGGGCGGACGATGCGCGTTCCTCTCCCATTCATTNCCANAAGCGCTCGCAGGGAAAATTGAAAGCGAGGGTTGTGNCCTCCACCGNATTCATGCCATCGGNGGAAGNCCTGAGGATTCCAAAGAAGCNTCAGGACTCGTGGAGAGTCTGCAGCCTCGATGTCTGCTCCTTGACGGATACCACCTTGACGCGACTTACCAGCAAAGCCTCCAACTGTCCGGACCATGTCGGGTCGTCTGTATTTCNGATCATGGCCCCGGGGACTACCACGCACCCGATGTCGTCATTCATCCTAACATCACCACGACCCCAGAATATGATACGGCCGGGGGCGCGCCCACAATCCTCTCGGGGCCCGACTACATCCTGATTCGGAGGGAACTCCGCCGCGCCGACCCCGGAGAGGTTCACAGAAACGCTTCCCGGCTCCTCATCTCCATGGGTGGATCAGACCCCGGCGAAGACGCCCTTGCCGTTGCTCATTTCCTGATCGATNGAGGNATCCTGACCGAGGGTANCGGAATGGTTGCTCGTGTGATTCTCGGGCCGGCCTACCCCGAAGATGGACCCATGTTNCANCTTTCCCACCCCGCAATCGAGATTGTCCACGCCCCCTCAGCCATGGATGAACATTATGATTGGGCCGATACCGCCATCTGCTCTCCAAGTACAACCGCTTTCGAGTTGCTGCACTGGGGTATTCCAACCGGACTTATCCTCACTGCTGAAAATCAACGTGGTGTTCTCAACGCCCTGCGCAAAACCAACGCCNTCACCGACCTTGGAGATCGAAGCACCTCCATCCCTGCGGCGTCCATCGAGAAACTTCTGAGCGGTAAAGCCCGTATTCTTCAGGGGCAACAATCNACCCAATTGATCGATGGCAGAGGAGCGGAACGTATNTGCGACGNATTGGGTCTTCCTTCGCTGCAACTGCGTCCTGCACGGGCGGAGGATGCCCGGGACCTCTGGATCTGGGCCAACGACTCGCGCACCCGGTCCGCATCTTTCAACTCTGCAGAAATTCCATGGGAAAGCCATCTGCTCTGGCTCGACGAGAACCTCTCTTCAGCCTCCGTGCTGTTCCTCATGTTGGAGTCCAANCTCGGCAAGATCGGATCCGTTCGATTTCAGAACGATCTGGCATCTTCCCTGGAAAGTGTGATCTCCATCGTCCTTGCCCCGGAATTTCAAGGCATGGGCCTCGGGCCCGTCGGTATCAGCAGGGCTGTCGAATTCCTTTTGTCACAGCACCCGGGACAAACCATTGTGGCATGGATCAAACCGGAAAACACTGCCTCCGTCCGCTCTTTCACGCGCGCNGGTTTTGAACCGTGTAACAGCAATCCGGATTCCTCCCGCCTTCGCATGGAACTCTCTCCCAATATCACATGAATAGTTTCGAAATCGCTGGAAGACCAATCGGCCCGGATCATCCTTGCTACCTGATTGCGGAGCTTTCAGCCAATCACGGGCAGGAGATTGAAACTGCCCTNGAACTCGTCCGNGCGGCAAAAGAAGCCGGGGCGGACGCGATAAAGCTGCAGACTTACCGGGCAGACACCATCACNCTGGACTGCGACAACCCGGTCTTTCGCATNGGCAAGGGGACCGCGTGGGAGGGGCGCCGCCTGTTCGACCTCTATGAGGAAGCCCACACTCCATGGGAGTGGCACGAGCAACTCTTCGCCGAAGCCGCGAAACTGAATCTTCCTTGTTTCTCCTCTCCCTTTGATTCTACCGCGGTGGACTTTCTTGAGAATCTCGAGACTCCCGCCTACAAGATCGCTTCCTTTGAAATCGTTGACCATGAACTCATCGCGCGATGTGCCGCGACCGGAAAACCCATGATCCTTTCCACAGGAATGGCCGCCCGGGAGGAAATCGCCGAAGCCGTTACCGTCGCGAGGAAACATGGGTGCTCAAGTCTCTCGCTCCTCAGGTGCGTCAGCGCCTACCCGGCTCCTCCCGGAGAAATGAACCTCTCAACCATNGCCGACCTCAGCGCCTCCTTCGCCTGCCCGGTCGGACTATCAGATCATACCCTCGGGACCGCAATCCCGGTAGCGGCNGCGACCCTGGGTGCCTCCATCATAGAAAAACATCTGACGCTGAGCCGCGCCGCAGGCGGCCCAGACGCACACTTCTCACTCGAGCCCGCAGANTTTGCACTCATGGTNCAGTCCGTGCGAGATGCGCAGGAAGCGATTGGGGAGCCGTCTTATAAGCTAACCGAATCCCAGACGGCATCCCGCATGTTTCGGCGCTCCCTCTTTGCCTCGGCTGATATCAAGACTGGTGAAGCCCTCACCGTTCAGAACGTGCGCTCCGTCCGACCGGGCAATGGCCTCGCCCCCAAACACCTTCCGAAGGTCCTGAGGAAAAAGGCCACACAAGACATCCCTCTGGGCACGCCCCTCGATTGGGACTTACTTGACTGAGGACACCTCAACACCCCTGCCCCCAGAACCGCTCCGTGCTATTTGCTGGACCCCTTCCAGTCCCGCCAGAGCCACCGCATGGTTTCTGGGAAAATTGCTCCCCCGTGCNTCCCACTGTGCCCCCCTTTGCCCCAGACCGTCTTCAAGTCATACTTGCGGAACTTAAGAGCCTTCTCCATCTGGAGATTACTTAACCACCAGTTCCCATGCGCATTATCCAAATCGTTGGAACCATCCTGCAGGAACACACGAAGCGGTCTCTTCTCCCCCTTTCGGATCAAGGCCGGGTAAACATGGCCTCCCCGGATATTGGTGAAACTCCCGATGTGGCTCACAACCTTTCGGAAGAGGTCTGGCCGCTGCCAGGCAGCCGTATAGGCACAGATCCCTCCCGAACTCATTCCGCAGATTGCCCGCATGGAGGGATCTTCTGAGAGATTGTGATCCTTTCTGACCTCATGGAGAATTTCCTTCTCGAGGAAGGTCACATAATCGGCATTGAGAGAGTCGTATTCCACACTCCGGTTCCTTTTCACCCCCTCCGGAGCTTTCCAACCCTGCCGGCCTCGAATCTTGTCAGTAAAGAGTCCCGGATTGAGAAAAATCCCGATCGTCACCGGCATAGCGCCCTGATGAATCAGATTGTCAAATACGACTGGCACGCGCAGGTCACCCTCCTCACTCACGTAGGCGTGACCGTCCTGAAACACCATCAGGGCCGCAGGCTTGGCCCCGTCATACTGCGCGGGAACGTAAAGATACCACTGCCGCAAGGTGCCATCGAGGATGGTGCTTCTCCACTCATGCCGGGTCACCTTGCCTCTGGGAATACCGTCCTGACGCTTCGAGTCGGGCCCGAGATCAAAAGAGGGTTTTTTCTCCTCGTCGCCGTGAAGCGGGGACAGACAGTTGCAGATCAGGAAGAGGGTGACGACGTTTTTACGACTCATGGAAAAGGACCCAGACCGTGTCGGGAGCACTTTCTTCTAATACCCTCTTGGCGGAGCGCACTGAAAAACTGTCCGATACAGCTCATGTCGCGGTGGCATCAGTCACCGATATGGCTCTAGGATGAGCCTTTCTGCCAAAATTCCTTCTGGAAATGAGAAGCCCTTTTCCAGCGAGGCGCGATCGATTTTGCTTTTTCAGGCGGCACTCCCACCTTAAAAGCTAGAAAACCAGCATCTTATTCTGGGGGTCAAAAAGCAATCTCGCCCTCACCTTGACGAGATGCTGTTCCGCTACGAAGGCCCGCAGCAAACCGGAAATTTTATGAGAACACTGTTTTCCCTTATCTTCTCTCTTACCGCCAGCAGCATCCTGCTTCCCGCTGGACCACTCCTCCAGGTCAACTCCTCGACCCTGACTCCCTCTACGACCTTCAAGCTGATCTTCGACAAGGCGATGGTTGAAGAGGACCAGGTAGGCACCTCCAGCCCAAACACGCTGATTCGAATTGAACCTGCCCTCGCTGGCAACCTGACCTGGCTCTCACCCAATAGCGCCCATTTCGAGCGCACGGATATTCCCAAAATCGCCACGACCTATCACTTCTCTCTGGAGACGGGGCACATGTACCTCGACGGAACAGCCATTCCGGAAACTCGCTTCCGATTTCTCCGGACGGCCGCCTTTCAGCCTCTGGTGAATTACTGGCGGGGCGACCTGCGCCACCCTGTATGCTTCTTGAGGTTCAACGATATGGTTGATCCCACTACCGTCACGGAGCCAATATTTTTTACTTCCAAAGGGGGGGCGAAAGTTGAGGCCATAGTCCGAAGAGGCCTCTATCGTGATCTCGGAAACAGTAGGGCTCTTGGACCTGATTGGGAACAGTATTTTCAGTCATGGAAGGCCCCAGTACCCGGAGGGGTTGATCCTGAAACCAAGATCTCTACCGCACTCACCATCTCCCCGGTGCAGCCCCTGCCGGTCGGCGAGG
>PBTP01000121.1 GCA_002729275.1 Roseibacillus sp.
GACGTAGTAAAAGTTCCCCTCAGGGTCCGTTTCCAGTCCGGTGGCATATTCGTGGACATGTTTCCCGATACGGCATCCGTTGTTGAAGCATTCGTAGAANTCNGCNTCGCCGTCCNCNTTTNNNTCGTGAAGNCGGGTGATCTGGTCNCTGCCGAGGACATGCACNTTNTCNTTTACGACNTTNANCCCNANAGGCTGNAAAAGACCNGTNGCNAGACGGCGCCAGCTGATTTTATCGAGCTTTGANTCAATGCCNGAAACNCGCCANACGTCNCCGTCTATTGAGCAGACGGCAATGTCTCCNTTNGAGAAGAAGTCATGTCCNCCAAATCGGAANAGGATNTTATCCGGGTTATCAAANGGAGGNGTNATNGTNTCGACNACGTAGGGGCCTTTNTCNNNNCTGANAGCCCCCTTGGNNACNAGNGGNGNNGGGTGNCGNGGNGGNCCTCCNNTNANGANTCGNGAGAGGTNCTCNGCCGGNGGAATAGNNGNNGNGGNNGCNNCAATCTTCNGNNTCTNATNNGNGGCNGCCGANGNCAGTATNATNTTNATNCGANCCNTGCTNTTNCTNGNCTTGATGCCNAGATGCCACTCNCCATCTTCCTTCGCNAGNGCNAAGGAAGGGNCGGGCTTNCCNTGAGGCANGACAANTGTTGGAGCNTCGGTGTNNTCCCGGGNCTGGCANANCTTCAGGACCANGNTTNAGTNCGAGGGGTTGAATCTCCAGCGTNCTCGTNAAGACNTTGNGGCCCNCNACCTCTTCAATCCATGGCATATCGAGNANNTCGACTCCGTTGATNCGNTAGGAAAANANNACCNGNTCNCCGTGNCGNNAGAGTCCACGGTANTGNGCCCACGACCTNGGAAGTGGNCCNGCTTTCTTNCCNTCNCGNAGATCNTNGAANTTNCCTCCNTCATCGGCCCANGNTGGNCCGCTCTCAGCGGTGAAAAGNTANGGAGATCCGACCCAGTGGCCNGCTCCNCCNAGTCCATCCCNGTANGTATTGAACATTACNGNTTTGNNNGGNATNGCGCAGGCCATNCGCATCATTTCGGTATCAAAGAGAACNGTGCCNNNNTNNCCTCCCTTTCCNAGTCGCACNGCGANNGCNTTGTAAATGGTNCGATGGGATACNTTNGCNTCTCCCCGCATATCNACTGTGCCGCTGAAGACNCCTCCAAGCTCCGATTTAGAGAAGCGGGGCTGTGGAGCATCCCACCAGGGCTTCTTTTCTTCCTCGACCTGATTTTTCTGGGCAGAAAGTGGCCCAGTGCATGCGAGAAGGAGTGAAATAGCGGCTAGGGAATGGAGGAGGATTGGCGGAGTGTTGCTCATGAAAACGGAAGAGTTATTCCTTATATAAAGGGGTCTACGCGACCCTGCGAGATGCTTTTTTCCTCCATTCGGGTGGACCTCTCGGCCTCACTGTGCGAAGCGAAAGGCATGACTCGGGCAGAGCGCATCTACTTGGCCAGCCATCGCTGTCATGATGTGGACTTTCTTTTGAAGCGTTGGCGGGTGGTTGCCAGGAAGGCAGGCTTGCAGGTAGACGACCTTGAAGGAGTGAACCATTCCACCATCCTGGCCGTTTCGAATCATCGGGAGAGTTCTGGTAGAGCTCTTTATCTCAGNGCCGGTATTCATGGCGATGAGCCAGCGGCAGTGCAGGGGCTTCTTCAATGGGCTGAAGAGAACATCCCCTTCCTGCAGAATCACCCAGTGATCATCTTTCCATGTCTGAATCCATGGGGCCTCGTTAATAATATGAGAGAGGATGAAAAGGGCAGGGATTTGAACCGTTGTTTTGACCAGCCCGATATCAGGATGATCGCTGGGATACACCATTTAATCGAAGGCTGTAATTTCGGTGTCGCAGCCTGCCTTCATGAGGATTTTGATGCTAGGGGAGTCTACGTCTATGAACTTGCCCGGCGGGGGGAGAAGTTGGGAGCCGCACTTCTCAAGAAGGTGGAAAGGACCATTCCTCGCCATCGAGGGAGAGTCGATGGCAGAGAATTAAGGAACGGTGTGATGCGGAGAACCCGCGGACTGGAACAAATCGTGGAGGAGATCGGTGGCATGCCGGAAGCGGGCCACCTTTTTCTCAACCATGCCCGGACAGCTCTGACTTTTGAAACGCCCTCGGAATATTCACTCTACCGGCGGGTCCAGTGCCATATCCGCTTCCTGGATGGGTTGGCGGATATTACGAGGCGGACCGCCGAATAAGAATTCTCTAGAGGCTGTCTTCCTCGACTCTCCAGAATCCCTTTGGGGGGTCGCTACTGCCGCGGTGTCGGAACTGCAGGGTTTCCATTCCGCCCGAGAAAATGGAACCGACGGAATCCCAGGTTTCGAGATCAGAAGAGTAGAGAATACGATAAATATAGGTTCCGGGAGTGGCTCTGGTAGTGAAAGTGATGATTGTATCCTCGGCGGTTCTTTCGACCCCAAGAAGCTTAAACCGTCCGCCAAGGCCTTCTAAGGAGACCTCAAAAACTGGGGTGGAGGGNTCGTTACTCGTGATTTGGAGATCTGCGATCCGCACGCCTTGTTCCGTGGGACGAAAGTGAATTTGGAGGGGGAATATCCCCGCTGGATCAATCTGGACTGGTGGAGTGTCTGAGGTAGTGAATTCGGCGCCGTGCGGGCCCAGAATTTGAATGCCACTGATCGTGAGGGTAGCGTCGCCGGTGTTTTCGATCATAAAGACACGAGTAGAGATGGCTTGCAGGTCGGCCTCAGGAAATTGGGTGTAATTTTCCGGACGGGGGGAATCCTTCCCCGGACGAATTTTCAGCCCGTTACCTGTCAGAGCGATACCGGGATACTGCGAGACGCCAGTCCCTCGCAGGGTAAAGCTGTAAGTTCTTTCGGTCGGGGAGGGGTCATTGCTGTTGATCAGGATGGTGACTCGATGCGCGCCTTCCCGGTCCGGATTGAAGCGAATATCGAAACTGGTCTCACTCCCAGGGGGAACAAAGGTAGCGGGCTCTCTGCTGATTGCGAACTGATCGCTGTTGATTCCGGTGACGCTGAGACCACCAATCCGGAGGGTCTGGTCGCCGTCGTTCTGGAGGGAAAATGTGTGCGTGCGCGGAGGGTCCTCAAGGGTAAGGGTTCCGAAGTCCGTGTTGTTGGTTTCAAGCGGCGAGAATGCTCCGTCAGGGATCACCACGTCATTTCCCAAGACAATAATATTGGGAGCGGGCAGGATGAGTTCGCCTGCGATGTCGAACTGAAAATCACCGTCGATTGAAGATGTAGTCACGAGCCGGATGGTCGCACTCCTTAGCCCCCCGGCGGCAGGAGGGATAAACCGGACCGTGATGGAAGCTTCTCCATTTCCCGGAATTACCGGCTCGGGGGGGGCGGTGATCGTGAAGTTGCCTGGGTGGGTCCCAGTCCGCTGGAAGAAAAGGATCTGGAGAGGAACCTGGCTAAGATTCCGGATGAGAAAATTCCGGTCGACTGGTCCAGATCCTGCCAGCACTGGGCCGAAATTGGTATGATCCCTGCTGCTTGGAGTGGTATCTCCGTTGCTGATAGTTTGCCCGTTCCCTGAAATCTGAATTAGCTGACCAGCTGCAGGAGTGATCATCAGAAGCGCGAGGGCAACTAGAACGAGGCTCTGGTGGGGAGGGAAGAGCGACCGCAGGATGGACATGACAAGAGGGTTTGGGGAGAGGGTGCCGCGGGGGAAGCGGGGGTCAAGGAAAACCCGGAAGGCCTAAGTTACCTCGTTTTGATGAGGTGAGCTCAAGATTACCGGGGCTCCAGCTACGGAAATACTGAATATGTGGGAGAGCACGGATCCCGCTATTTACTCCTTCTTCCGACCACGCCCAGATCCGCCGCAGAACCCCAGGCCTTCCCATTAACTTCGGACAGGACGCGAACCTTCACATAGCGGCCATAGGCAGGTTTTTTGCAGCGCGCGGACTGGACTTTCCTCGTCTTGGTGAAGCTGGCCTTGACGGCACATTCAATGAACGAGGTGGGGGAATTGCTTACATAGAACTCGGTGTCAGCAAAGGCCCCGTTCCATCCCCCATCCTGGCGCGCAAGATAGCGGAACCCCGTTATGTTACATGGGGATCCAAGGTCGATGACCAATTCATGCGGATGCGTCTTCAGCCCATCAGACCAGCTTGAGTGCCATAGTGTATCCGGACGGCCGTCGATCGCAAAGGTGGCCTTCCGATTGTTCGACTGATTTTCGCTGCTGGAGCTCAGGAGTTTCATCTCTTCAAATGGAATGAGACCTTTTTCCTTGATACGGTTCATCTTGCCCGCTCCCGGGGCTTGCTGGGGACGGGAGGTTCCCCACTTTGCCCACCGGTCCCGCTCATGCCGCTCCCTCGTGGTATAGGTGCCAGGGCGGGCTGGCTCATGGCTTTCTGCTATGACGGTGGTCATTTTGGCAATGATCCCCGGGTGATCCGTAGCCAGATTGGTCGTTTCACTGATATCGCTATCGAGGTCGTATAGTTCCCACTCTTTTTTATTCCGGATATGGATACCCTTCCAATTTCGAATGCGCACGGCCTGCATGTTTCCGAACTCCCAGTAAAAGTGGGGGTGGAGCTTCTGCTTGGCTGAATTCTTTCCGGTTCCCAGCAGGGTTGGCAGGATAGAAATGCCATCTGTATCGCTCGGAACTTTCGCTCCTGCCAGGGCCGAAAGGGTAGCAAGAATATCATATTGGGCAAACATCAGGTCGCTGACCTGGCCGGNCTGGATTCGTCCCGGCCACTGAACGAGAAATGGAATGCGAAGCCCACCCTCGTAGAGACTACCCTTACCGCCGCGGAATTCCACGCCAGTTAAGGGGTTTTTGTTAGGTCCAAAGAACCCCCTGGGGTGATTCGGGCTGCGAAANCGGTCCTGTCCTCCATTATCTCCAGAGAAGAAGACAATGGTATCATTACTCAAGTTGAGTTCGGCAAGGAGGTCGAGTACCTGCCCGACGTTGTCGTCGACCATGGTCACCATCGCTGCGTAATTTTTCACGTCTTGTGAAATCTGGTCGTCTTTCATCCAAGCCTCATTTCGATAGTGCTCCCATGCAGGATCATCGCGGGGAATATCGTACATGCCGTGTGGAGGCGTGATGGGTAAATAGCAGAAGAAGGGTTTTTCCTTGTTGTCCCGGATGAATTTGAGGCCCTCTTCCATGATGGCGTAATGCGAGTAGGTTTTCCCACTACGTCCGCCTGCGTTCCCTGCCAGTTTTATCTCCTCGCTGTTGCGGATGAGGTAGGGTGGATAAAACGAATGAGCATGAACCTGATCGTAGTAGCCATAGAATATATCGAATCCATGCTTCTCCGGAACACCCGTAGAGTCCCGGCCTCCAGCGCCCCACTTGCCAAACCCTCCGGTGGAGTAACCCTTTTTCTTCAGCAGGGAAGCGATGGTGATCTCATCCGCGCGGAGGGGAGTGCCTCCATCATTTGCGCGAACTGAGGTGTGACCAGCATGCTTTCCCGTCATGAGGTTGCAGCGTAGGGGGGCACAAACGGGAGCTGCTGCAAAGGCGTGAGTGAAGCGTATTCCATCCTTGGCCATGGCATCGATCCGCGGAGTCTTGATGTGGCGATTTCCCATATGAGACAGCTCATAATAGGCCAGTTCATCAGCCATGATGTAGACGATGTTGGGTGGTCGACCGCTGGCGGCAGAGGCAAGAGAGAGGGAAAGGGCCAGAAGGGCGGGGAAGGAGCGCATGTCCTCTTTTAGGCCCCCAGAGATGACTTGGAAAGGCCTTCGATGGGGCCGAGGCTCCTTGCCCGGAAATCAGTCTGCGGTGACCCAGGCGCTCAGGGTCGAGTTGTCGTAGAAAAGCAGGGTGCGGCCGAATGAAAGAAGGCGCTGGCCCGGAGCCTTGATAAAGCGCTCTTCGGCAAAGCGCTCAGTCTGGATTTCCATTGTTCCCTCGAGGATTTTGCCGCTGGCAGTGTTTATAAGGCTTAGCTCCTGCTTGTTGCCGTGGTGGACAATTTTCAGGAAATGTCCATTGGAGATCCGGACAAAGGTTCCATTATGGTTACGGCGAGAACCTGGACTTTCCGGTATTTCGAGGAACTGCTTTTTCTTCAGATCNGCTACCACAATCTTGTGGCGCCCCATTGCCAGCCGGTCTCCCTCGATGACGATGTGCCCATGATGCCCATGGTTGATGTGTGGGGTGAGTTCGAAGCGGTAGGAAGGATCATCGGAGCGCCGCAGGATAAGTTTGTTCTGCGAGGTGATCAGGGCATAAGGCCCGTGCATGGAGAGAAGATGGGCCTGATTCTCGACAAGTTTCGTGGTCTGTTTATCGAGATCATGNCGGAAAACGGCCTGATCTTTACCCGGATAGTTGCGAGCATCGAAGAAGACGGCACCGGGTCCGAAATAGTTTCGTGTCACCCTGAGCCGGTTGACGAGGACTCCTGCAGCAACAGGATTTCCCCAGTCCTGATGATTTTCGCGGGAATGAAACTCGTAATCGCGGATCATGCCATTGTTATTATGGATCCTGGCTGGGAGATAACGAAACCCACTGATTCTGTAGTTCTGCCCAAGATTGATATGGATGAAATGGGGATGGGGGATAATTTTCCCGATCACGGGCTTTTCGGGATCNTTCCATGGAGAGTGCCACCATGTTAACGGATCACCATCGATCAGATTGCGAGGTAGNGCCCGTAGGCCGTTGTTCCTTTCATGCTCCGCTTCAATAGCCCATTTGTTCCTTGGTAAAGGTTTGCCTTCCGCATCGAGAACATGGAGCTCTGCGGCAGACGCCCACCCCTGACCGTTGACCTCGGAAAGGGCTGCCAGGCGAATCCAACTTGCGGTCCTTTCCGGGAAGCGGACTTCCAGCCATCCATCATCTACGGGCGTGGCAATGTTGGGGGCGACCGCGGCGCTCATCATGACGGAATCACGCGTGACCGTGTTTCCCGTAGCAGGATCAAGAACGAGGAGGTGTGGCCCGTGCCACGATGACGCATGGAAGATGTGCAACTGCTTGCCATCCCAGTGCGGATCTACCAGATCTCCCTCGTCCAAGGTGCGTTGCCAGACTGTTTTTCCGGTTTCAAGGTCCAACACCACCATTTTGCCCCGGCGATCATGATACATGAGCTTGCGGTCAAAGAAGAGCGGGTTGCCAAGTGAGGCAGGAACCATGGATTCCCACAGGATGCGCCCGGATTTGGCACTGAAGGCGACAGCGCGGCTGNAGCCACGTCGGGTTCGTCCGTTTTCCACGAGGAGAAGCTTGTCATCGAAGAATGACAGCTGGGCCTTGTGGGCATCCACAAAACGGCGCCAGTTGATCGATCCACTCGGGCTGAGGTCGATGGACTCGAGGATCCCCCCGGAGAGAATGTAGGCGGATTCCTTCAGGCTTGAAGTGGAAGGGGGGATGGCGATCCGTGCGTTACCGCGGTTGAGCTGCCATGTGCGTTTGAGGGGAAGCTCCAGGGCACGCGCGGGGGTGTCAACCTTAGCCAGGGGCTTCCCGAGATCGTGTCGATGGTCCGGAGCGGGACTATCGCTTATCACGAATAACTGGTTCCCCTTGACGGTGAATGCCAGAGGTCTTTCGTTACCNAGCGCCCAGAGCCGCTCCTCCAAAACCTTTCCAGTAGATGCGTCCAGTCGGATAAGCTGGTTTACGGAGCCTACATACACGGAAGTTTCTATCAGCAAGGACCGTCCCAACGGGCCTTCCGGAATAGGGCGGAACCAGCGGGCCTTTCCGGTGCCGACGTCCAGCCCTGCCATAACTCCTGCTCCGCGGACTATAAGAATNTCTCGGCACACTCCGATAGCCTCAGTGCCGACCACGAGAGGGTTGTCCCANACCAGAAGGCCAGTCTTTTGGTCGAGGGCAAAAATCCGGCCATCATCCCTCGGCATGCAGATGACGTTATTGCCGCTGATAATTGGGCGGGTGCCCAGGTTTTCTGAGACGAGGCTGGAATTCTTTCTGCGGTAGTTATGAGTCCAGTCGACCTGCCCATCGCGGATATCACAGCGAATGATCATTCCGGCATTGGTGTTACAGTAGACAGCTCCGCGGTGAACTGTGACCGAATTTCCATAAAGAGTATTCTGGGGTGCGGATTTTTGGATGCTTCCAGCCATATCCATGGCTTTTCCCGAGCTTGCAAGATCCGCTGACCATCGGGGTTGTCGCTTTTGCAGGTCAAAGTTGATCAGACTAATAGTGCGATTCCGGTCAGTAACGTCACCCGGGGTATGCCATTGCAGGTAAAAGAGACTCCCATCCGCCGCTGCNGGATCGCCCATCGGAACGCCTTTGGAATATGGGGAGCGTCCCCGTTCGTAGGTGTAGGCCCAGAGTGGCTTTCCTCCTTCCAGCATGAATGCGGCAATCCCGTCAGGGAGAGAGTTAAGCCCCCATCTCGTGTAAATTGTCTCGTTGCTTATCAGGGGTTGGAAATAGCCGGGGTGATATCCGGTCCTTCGATGGTGCTCAACAGGATGGCGCTGGAGTTGGGACCAGAGTGGGGAACCAGGGTTCTCGGCATCGTAGCTTACGAGCAGGTTGCGGCCGCTGGCGATAACCTGCGTCCCGGATACCTGCAGGTCGATCCCAAAGCCGACAGCGGGAGTGTCTGTTGGCCATGGGGAAACCGGAGGAAGCTTCAGGACGTGTTGACTCAAGGATTCGAGAGTGGGGGCAATGATATCCGTGGGGGCGACATGGTCCTTAAGGAGTTCGCGTCTGATGTCTGCGGCTCTGGCAGGCTTTCCCATCCATGAGTAGCTCTTTCCCGGGTCGAGAATGCCGGCGGAAGCCTTAATTTCGTTNGTGGCTCCAATCTGTTTCTGGGCGGTCCAGAGCCCTGTCTGGGCATTCCCGCTGAGTTCTGGATCCTCGGTGTGGCTAAGGAGTTCCTGAAAGCTTCGCAGGGCGGATTCAGGGCGTCCGGTCCAAAGCGCGGTGTTACCCAGGGCGAGCAGTTTCCGGTGCATGGTGTCGGACCAGGCAAAACGTCGACTAAGGGCGAGGAGGTCTCTCTCTCTGGGATCTGTTGGGAGCCTTTCCCGGGCGAAAAGATCGTTCTGGAGTTCACGCAGGGCCTTGAGTTCCCGAGGGGGCTTGCTTTGGAGGTGGAGGTCAAGAGCCCGCAGGGGATCCGTGAGCCCGGTTTGATCTGCCCAAGGCACGATTTGGGTGGCAGAGAGAGCCGCGACCCGGTCAACCATGGTGGGGATATCTGCCGGAGAGCGGTCCAGCACGGTTCTCCAGTAACCGTCCGGATCATCCGGCTCCATGAGAAGGAGTGGGCTTCCCTTGGGAAGAGGGTAAATAGGATCGGGAAGCTGTTCGATGGTCTTAAGTTCTGGCTGCATCCAGGCCCACANTTGGCGGGTAGAGGGATGGGGATGGTCAGGATCGTATTCCTCCTTCAATTCCTGGTAGAGGGGAAGAGTGTCGAGCAGGTCCATCCTCCGGTAGTTGTAAGCGTGGCGAATGCGCCAATAGAGGTCGTTTGGGTTCTTCCGTAGGAACCGGTCGCTGGTCGCGCGGGCTTCAAGGTGCCGTCCCTCGAGGAGAGCCTTGTCAATGACGCGGGAGACAGCCTCGTGGACGACTTCGGTATTTGCCGAGATTGCCCCAAACTGCTCGAGGGCCATAAGTCTGTCGGCTGCAAGATCGATCCATGGATTGGATTTCAGGGGTCGGCCCTCCACCTCGAGAATTGCGGAATAGCAAGCTACTGCGAGGCCGAGATCGCCCGGGCAGGAGTCGGCGAGTGCGATAAGGAGTCGGTGGCCATCGTCCTTGTTGCCCGTCTGGTGACTGCTCTGCGCCTCGGCCCAGCGCGGATCAGAGGTTGGAGGCCCCTCGGGAGCAGCGAAGGTTTTAGCGCTGAGCAGGAGAAGGATGCAGAGAAGCAATCGCATACTCTGGCTCATGGTCTTCGGAAAGGAGTAGGGATTCCATTGGAATCTGTGAGGCGTAGTCGTACCCACCANCGGTGATCAATATTCGCAGACTTGACGATGAAACGGTTGGTGCCGGCCAGGAGCTTGACTTTGAGTCCCTTGTCTTCGGCGATGCAGTCCTTGCGGTGTTCGTAGGGAGCGATTTTTTCCGATATCTTTTCGTCGTTAAGCCATACCCTAAAGGCGTCGTCCCCATCGATGTCGAGAAACACCTCCCTCTCACTATCAACGTGGATATCTGCTACAGCGTAACCCACCGCAAAGGATCCTGGCGGAGGCAACTGTGAGGACATGGAGAGTTTTCCATCCGTCTGATCGACGATGCCTTCACCCCAGGTCACTTCTCGCTCGATCGGTTTATCACTCCGGCCCTCGAGGAGCCAGATATAGGTCGCCTTGTAGCTTTTCTCNAAATCGAGCTCCTTTTCTGGCTCATGAATTTCATGGAAGGCCTTGTGCTCCTTGTCGTTGAGGAAGGTGCCGATCACCATCCAGTGGGCGAGGTATCCTTGGGCAGCCACCACCTCTCCGATCTGATCCTCAGGAGCGAGAGCGCCCAAGGCAGTTGCGGCGGACGAACGAAGGATCTCATCGGTGCCGGTCAGAAGCTCCTCAAGAGCGGCCATCGCCGGGCGAAAGTCGGCTTCGCTGCCTGCATGGGCGAGGACCTCATAAGCGAGGGACCGAATAGACTCGTTGTTACTGGACAGGGGCGTTTCAAGATAGGAAACCAACCGGCCCTTGGGGGCATTGACCGCGGGCTGCCGTTTGAGAGCGCTGAGGGCGGCTTCAACCACCTCAAATTCCTTATCGTCCAGGCTCTCCCGCAAAACTTCGTAGTGATTGATCTCCTTGCAGTGAGCGAGGCAGCGAATGCTCAAGGAGCGAATCGATGATTCCTCGTGCTTGAGCTTCGAGCGAAAGAACTCCTGGTGCTCATCCGGATTCATTACCGCGGAACCGAGCGCGATCAGGCCGGCCTCGATTGTCTCGGTCCGGGTGGCCTTGCCCAGTGCTTCGCGAAGAGGAGCGCCAAGCTCCGGGGAGCGGGTAAGGGTTGTGATGAGACGAGCGCCCGTTCTCACCTTTTCCTCGCTGCCGCTTTGAATAAAGGAGGTAAGGCCGGTGGTCACTTCCTTCCATTCCTGATTCTGTAAAGTGGTGAGGATCATTCCATAGTTCAGGTGAGTTTCCTCGAGATCGGGTAACAGATTCAGCAGGATCGGGATCAGCTTTGGATCTTCGATGCTCCGGACTCCCCGTAGAGATTCCCGCATTAAATCCGGCTTCGAGATTTGCGTTGTGAGCCGTAATTGGGCTTCCGCGGTGCCTGTGAAGGCAAGGGCCCTTGCGGAGGCCCTCGCAGCAGAGACGGAGGGCTCCAGGGTGAGTGGGTTCACCACATTCCATGCGGCAGCCTCTCGGCGTCTGGCAAGAGCTGCGGCAGCATGGCACTTGACGACCAAGTCTGAATCCTTGAGCAGGATTTCGATCCACGTCATTGCGGAATTGCCTCCGTAAGACTCGAGAACCTCAGCGGCAGCCGCCCGGACGGCGGCGTCAGCATGGGCAACCCATCTTCCGAATTCACCCGGATCTACCTTTCCTTCAATGTGAGAGAGGGAAAGAAGGGCCTGACCGCGGGTCCAAGGGTGGACGGTCTTTGCCTCCAGCAGTGATCGCACCGGCCTCGCGGCCATCTCAACACGATGTTCCCCCAGGTAGTGAAGAGCTTCGGCCTGTTCAATCCAGCTCTCGCTCTGCAGTTGCTGTATCATCCGCCCTGCGCCTGCGGGGGGCGGGGCAGCCTGGCTCCAGCCGCTCACCTGGACGATCAGACCAATGCAAAGGCTGAGAGAAAGTCGTATCATTGGTAACCTTAGCAAGTGAGATGGTGCGAGCCCCGGCTCTCCCGGTGGTCGTTTTCCCCTGTCCGGAAGAGGCCGGCTGCTAGCGTTGATAAATCGGTAAAAAGCGGTAGGGCACCCCAAGGATGAGAATCGAGAACCCGGTTCCGTAGACTGTGCCGTGGGCCCCACTCCAGCTTCCATCCTCCTGCTGCTTGGAGACGACGGTCGCTGCTATCCTGGGATACCAGGACTGAAAGTCCGACTCACCGGCCTGATACATGGCTTGGATGGCGTAGTAGTGGGAATAGTGAAAACGGGGATAGTTCTTGTCGAACTTGCGATCAGGATAGGCCTTGAGGAAGGCTAGCCCCCGTTGGGTTGCCTTGTGTCGAAGCTGTCCGCACATAATGAGAGACATGACCCCGGCTGCGGATCTCGCAAACCCAGGCTCTCCCCCGCCGGGCTGGTAGCGGAAGCCACCGCTGTCTTCGTCCTGGCAGGAAAGGACATATTTGGTGGCTTTTTCGATGGTGGCATCCGGGACCGCGATACCAGCTTCCCGAGCGGAATTGAGTGCCACCACGTGCATGACCGTCATGGAGAGGTCTGCGTCCCGGGGCTCCGGGTTGTATCGCCATCCACCCTCTGCATTCTGGGCCCGCAGAATGATATCGACTGCGCGGCGCAGGCTGCTTTTCAGACGGGGATTCTTGCTTTGACCCCAGGCTTCTGAGAGAGCCAAAACGGCGAGTCCGTGCTCATACATTCCGGCATGATTGTTCGGGGTCCCCATGAATCCACGCTGCTCCCGTCCCTTGTTGATGAGGTAGGAAATGGCCTTGGCCATGAGGCGCCCATATTCTCCACGGCTAGGGACATAGCCCTTCAGCATAAAGGCCATCAGGCCTACCGATGTCTCGGCGACTGGGTTCTGAGATCCTCCCCAGCTTCCATCCGGATTCTGAACCCCCGCCTTGGCGAGATAGGCCAGACCCTTTTTAATGGAGGCTTCGGCTTCCGGGGTGAGCCTTGCGATTCCAACGGTCTGGGTCGGGGCAGATTCATCCTGCGCCTCCGTCCGGGTCGGGAAGAGGGTCAAACTGAAGAGAGAGGCTGCCGTCAGGGCAGCCATGGTTTTGGTGCGAAGTGTTTGGGTATTCATTCCTCTAGAGCTTCGTAATACTCCGCAACCATCTTCCGGAATTCGACCGGAAGGGGCTGCACATAGTTTTGGATGGCAGCAGAGCGTCTGCGCCGGGTGAGAGAAGTATTTGATTGGCGGCTTCGAGCGACAGCGTCCCCTTGGGCGACAGTTGAAGATGTTCCAGCCGCGGAGCTTTCCTGGAGGTCGAGGGGATTGCCCTTTCCTTGGCCTCCGCCTTGACCTTGCCCCTGGCCCTGACCGCTTCCTTGGCCTGCACCTGCACCTGCACCTGCACCTGCACCTGCTCCAGCTCCAGCTCCAGCTCCAGCTCCAGCTCCAGCTCCAGCGCCAGCGCCAGCGCGACAGATGCCGGTAAAAATTTCAGATAAAGATTGGACACGAGCCGAATCGTGGTTAGAAATTGTACCTCCGCCAGCGCAGCGCCCGCGCAGGCCATCTGCTTTCCCGACAGGAGATGGACTAACTGACATAGTTGAGAATCCGGATAATTTTAGG
>PBTP01000122.1 GCA_002729275.1 Roseibacillus sp.
CTGTTGGCGCTCCTCTTCTCCTCCCTCTTCAGCCTGACCTGCTCGTCGAGGTCCTGCAGCAGCTTCTGCCGCTGCAGCTCCGCCTGCCGCCTCTGCTCCTCAGAGGGCCCGCCCTGGAGGTCCCTCATGGCGGAGAGGAACCCCCCGGCATTCTTCTGTCCGACATTCTGTGGGGAGACCACCCTGGGGTCTGGAAGGCGCTTGGAACTCTCAACCAGGCAACAGGCGATGCGGAGTCAAAGAACACCGATAAGCGCAGGGGGCCAATAGCAACTCCTACCTCTTGGCTTTCCTATAAGTTCATCGAGGTCGCAAAACTAAAGAGCATCACCCTTAGCGCTCCCAACGATAAGGAATTCCTAGGCTGGACCGTTTCCCGAGAGGACGAAAATGGGGAATTCTCAACCGGAGATCTGAAAGAAGACGAAGAAATGGACACTGCGGCTACGGGCTCATTCAAATCCCTCTTTAACTCGCTCAGGTTCGAGGATGTGCTCGAAAAGGAGGCCTTCTCGAAGGCTAAAGACTCGAAAAATGCGAGAAGAGCCGTTCTGACCACCTTTGACGGATTTACCTACACGGTGGACCTCAGTCCAAAGACATCGGAGCAGGAAGCGAGCGGAGAGGACGCACCTCCCCCACCCTCTCCAAACTATGTCGGAACCGTAAAAGTCACCGCTAACCTGCTGGAGCAAAGAACCAAGAAGGAGGGAGAGACCGACGAGGAGGCCGCGAATGCAGAGGAGCTCTTCAAGGCCACCCTCGACAACCTCAAATATAAGCTCGAGCTTGAGAAAGTGTTCTCGGGGCAGGTATATGAATTCGCCAACTTTTCCATAAGCAGCTTAGATAAAGCTCGCGACGGGATCGTTAAGAAGAAGGAAGAGGAAGCCGCTGAAGGTGGCGCTGCCGCAGGGCTACCCGCTACCGCACCGGGAGCTACGGCGGTTTCCCCGCCAATCGCGATACCGCCGCGTCCCAGCGTCACAACTCCTCCGGTAAGGGTGACCCCTCCCGCCGACGGCGAATAAGTCCGCGGGAATACCCCCTTTCTCCGGGCAGGAAATGCCAGCAAAACTTGATAGGAAGAACTGATCACCGCTTGCTAATCACGGGGATCGTCATATAGTGAGGTGGAGACTCTCGGATGAGAGTGCCAGCCTATGAACGCCCTAACCCGTGCGGTTCTCTCCTTCTGGGACTCCTCTATTGGGAAGAAAATCCTGGTTGCTGGCACCGGTATTGCTCTTCTGTTGTTCCTCCCCGGGCACCTGATCGGAAACCTCCTCCTGTTCGCCGGCAAGGATGCGATCAACGAATATGCTCTCTGGCTCCACAATGCGGGGCATGGAGGAGTAGTCTGGATCGCTCGTATTGGCCTGCTTTCCGTCCTCGTAGTTCATGTCCTGCTCACGATCCAGCTAACGGTTCGCAACCGGGCGGTCAGTCAGAAATACAGCCACCCGGCCACCAACAGGGCCAGCCGCTCCTCCCGGATGATGATTTGGAGTGGTCTCACGGTTCTAGCGTTCATCATCTATCACATCAGTCACTTTACGGTTCGAATCGGAAATGATTACAACGGCACTGCCTATCTGACCTCCTTGCCGGGTCACGAAGGCAACGTCCACAATGTGCACAAGATGATGATCGACGGATTTTCCCATACGGGGAATTCCGTGTTCTACATGATCGCGATCACCATCCTCTGCTCCCACCTTTCGCACGGTTTTGCCTCTGTCTTTCAGACTCTCGGCCTGCGATCCCGCAAAAGTGAACTTCTCATTACGCGAGCAGGATGGGCCTACTCCCTCTTGATCTGGGTCGGATTCCTTTCGATTCCCGTCGCAATCCTTTTCTTTGGGTATGGCCGCACCTAGGAATTGCAAAAAACAGTAACCGCCTTCTATTTCTTAAAAGATGTCCCTCAACCTCCAAAGTGCAATTCCTTCCGGTCCGATTGACCAGAAATGGACCAAGCACAAGATGGAGTCTCGGCTCATCAACCCGACCAACAAAAGAAAGTATTCTGTGATTGTCGTCGGGAGCGGGCTTGCTGGAGGAGCCGCCGCCGCCACCCTCTCGGAACTCGGTTACGGAGTGAAGTGTTTTTGTTACCAGGACAGCCCGCGCCGAGCTCACTCAATAGCAGCCCAAGGCGGCATTAACGCCGCGAAAAACTATCAGAATGATGGCGATTCTGTTTCTAGACTTTTTTACGACACCATTAAAGGTGGAGACTTCCGCTCGAGGGAGGCGAATGTCCATCGCCTCGCCGAAGTCTCAGTAGGAATCATAGATCAGTGCGTATCTCAAGGAGTGCCCTTCGCACGAGAATACGGGGGGCTGTTGGACAACCGATCTTTCGGTGGCACCCAGGTCAAAAGAACGTTTTATGCACGGGGTCAGACGGGACAGCAGCTTCTCCTTGGTTGCTATCAGGCACTCTCGAAGGAAATCTCCAACGGAGGAGTCCAGATGTTTTCGCGCACCGAGATGCTCGATCTAGTCGTGGTGGATGGCCACGCCAAGGGAATCATTGTGCGAAACATGGTAACGGGCGAAGTCACCCCTCATGCTGCTGACGCCGTAGTCCTGGCAACTGGGGGTTATGGCAATGTCTTCTATCTCTCGACCAACGCTAAAGGGTGCAACGTGATGGCAGCCTACCGCGCCCATAAACGCGGCGCGGCATTCGCGAACCCCTGCTACACTCAGATTCACCCCACTTGCATTCCCGTGAGTGGCGACTACCAATCAAAGCTCACCCTCATGTCCGAATCGCTTCGGAATGACGGACGAATCTGGGTCCCCAGCGGTATCGATCTGGCCGAAAAGATCCGGTTAGGAGAGATGAAGGCTGNNGANATCAGCGAAGANGACNGNGACTACTANCTNGAGNGGAAATACCCCTCNTTNGGNAANCTNTCNCCGCGAGATATNGCCTCAAGNTCNGCAAAAGAGGTCTGNGANGANGGNCGCGGNATCGCNCCNACTGGCCTTGGGGTCTTCCTTGACTTCAGAGACGCTATCAAGCGAGACGGCCTTGACTCTATTTCCGCGCGGTATGGGAACCTTTTTGAAATGTATGAGAAGATCAAGGGAGAGGATCCTTACAGCACCCCAATGCAGATTTTTCCTGCGGTGCACTACACCATGGGCGGACTTTGGGTGGATTACAACTTGATGTCCAACCTGCCGGGCCTGCACGTCGCGGGAGAAGCAAATTTCTCGGATCATGGCGCCAACAGGCTCGGAGCCTCAGCGCTNATGCAGGGNNTGGCAGACGGGTATTTTGTCCTGCCATCNACTATCGCCAACTATCTGGCAGAACAGGAACCTGGTTCAGTGACTGAATCTGACCCTGAATTTACCCGGTGTCTGGAGGAAACCAATACCCGGGTGAGCAGCCTGATGACTACCAACGGCAAGAGAAGCGTGGATAGCTTCCACCGGGAGCTGGGCCTCCTCATTTGGGANAAATGTGGCATGGCCCGCTCGAGAGAGGGATTGCAGAGCGCCTTAAAACGAATTCCTGAGATTCGGGAAGAATTCTGGGAAAATGTTCGAGTTCCCGGCAGCGGTGCTCAGCTCAACCAGGAACTGGAGAAAGCGGGAAGAGTCGCGGACTTTTTNGAGTTTGGCGAAGTTCTCTGCCACGACGCATTGGACCGAGAGGAGTCTTGCGGCGGACATTTCCGCCTAGAGAGCCAATTCGAGGCGGACGATCCAGAAGTGCTNGATGGCCGCACCCAAGCCGGAGAAGCAAAGCGTAATGACGATGATTTCTGTCACGTCAGCGCCTGGGAACACACGGGCGTTGGAACAAAGCCGAAACTTACCCGAGAACCGCTTGAATTTGAAAATGTTAAGCTTAGTATACGGAGCTATAAGTAACCTCGGCGGGAAGAAATTCGCAAAGGGGTTCAGATTCTGCCTTGTCCCAAGGCTTCTCATTCGATCGCGATGAACTTTACTCTCAAGGTCTGGCGACAGAAAGACTGTAACTCAGACGGTCACATTGAGGAGTATCCTGTTGAAAATATTCCGATTGAAGCTTCGTTTTTAGAAATGCTGGATATCGTGAATGAGGGAATCATTGACAAGGGTGGAGAGCCTATCCACTTCGATCATGACTGCCGCGAGGGAATTTGCGGAATGTGCTCGTTGACCATCAATGGTATACCGCACGGCAGGGAAAAGGGCACAACAACTTGTCAGCTACACATGCGGCACTTTGAGGACGGTGACACTATCTGGATCGAGCCTTTCCGTGCAGGAGCTTTCCCTGTGATTAAAGACCTCGTCGTAGATCGTAGTGCCTTTGACAACATCATAGCGGCTGGGGGATATGTTTCTGTCCGCACTGGCGCAGCGCCGGACGCCAATTCTATTCCCATAACCAAGGAAGATGCAGATCACGCCTTCGACTCCGCGACCTGCATAGGATGTGGGGCTTGCGTGGCTTCCTGTAAGAATTCGAGCGCAATGCTCTTTGTCAGCGCCAAGGTCTCTCACCTTAACCATCTCCCGCAAGGGGCTCCGGAAAAGGATCGCAGAGCCCTCAATATGGTTCAAGCCATGGACGATGCAGGCTTCGGTAATTGCAGTAACCACTACGAGTGTGAAGCAGTATGCCCTAAATCCATATCGGCTGACAATGTTGCCAAATTGAATCGCGACTATGCGGCCGCCACAGTCCGTAAAGCTCTAGCCTAGGCAGAGTATTACTCACCCCTTGCAAAGCAATGCGCGTAGCTACTCACTTAGCGAAGCCGCAGTCAGAAAGGTTGCTGTTAACCAAGGCTTGCCGGAGACGCCGAGAGGCCTGAAACTCCGAGGGTGCGCTCCTTATCGATCCTCGCGATCCCTTCCGCCCTGCTCCTCGGGGCGTGCGGACTTCCTTCAGGAAAAGACGCCACCTCCTCGGATTTGATCTCGGGAGGAATCCCGGCTTTTTGGAAAGAAGCCTCTGGAGAGCAGCACGATANAATATCGACNGGATGGCTCCCTGAGTTCCANGACNCTCAGCTCACAACTCTGGTGCGCGAGGCCATCGCTGAGAACCACGATCTTCGAGCTGCTGCCCACCGTCTCAAGGCAACACGGGAAAACAACATAAGAGCGCGAGCGGCGAGACTTCCTCAGGTCACCACCGGCACCACTGCTAACAGGAGATTGAACGGGTCAGGATCTTCCGGAGGNAGCCCTGCCTCCTCATACGGGATGTCCTTTGCGGCAAGTTGGGANATCGACGTCTGGGGCCGGCTCCGCGACTCTGAGGATGCTGATAACGCTGATTACCGGGCCGCAATTGCCGACTACCGGGGAGCGAGGCTTTCACTGGCAGTGAACACTGCCAAGGCATGGATTAACCTGACTGAAGCCCAGCAGCAAGTCGACTTGGCGGAACAGACTCTGCAAGATTTCAAGAAGAGCCTCTCGTTGATCAGTCGGCGCCATCGCGAAGCCCTCCTTCGCGCTGTCGACGTCCAGTTCGGCAGAAACAATGTAGCCAGTGCTGAACGCAACCTCAGAAGCCAGGTTCTTCGCAGGGATGAGGCGGCCAGAACTCTGGAACTTCTTCTTGGACGTTACCCAGCAGGGGAATTGGAAGCGACACCCAACCTGCCCTCTCTGCGGCGTCAGGTTCCCGCCGGCCTTCCATCAGACCTACTCAGTCGCAGACCCGACCTTGCCGCCGGCCGAGAGAGAATCTATGCCTCCGCCAGCCGGGCCGACACCGCCAGAAAATCTCTTCTTCCTTCGCTGCGGCTCACAGGGTCTGGCGGAAACGGATCTCCGGACCTTCGCAAAGCGCTTGATCCGTCGTTCCTCACGTGGTCTATCGCCTCATCTCTCGCCCAGACTCTCTACCAGGGTGGAGCCCCCAGCGCGGCAGCTCGTGCCGCGCTGGAACTAAACAGGGCCGCCATCTACGACTACCTTCAAGATGCCCTGCAAGCACTCAGGGAAGTGGAATCCGCACTGCAGGTGGACTTATCCCTGCGCCAGCAGGAAAGCTTTCTCCTGATAGAGGTCGACCAGGCAAGCAAAGCCCAGGCTGCGGCAGAAAGAGACCTCGGACTGGGCATCGAAGGATCAAGCGTCCTCGAAATCCTTGAATCCCAACGGCGCGCCGTGAATGCCCGCGGTAGTCTGATTCGACTGCGAAACCAACGTTTACAGAACCGCTTGAGTCTTCATCTTGCGCTTGGCGGCGACTACGAAACCTCAGAGGAAAACTGACGAGCCCAGGTGATCAGCGTCCCATGCGCGCGGCCCTGCGGGTCCTGCGAGTCTTGACGAGAACACAGTCTGTCCTGGGAAGAATCTTTTTTTCAACCTCCACGACAACCTCTTTCGCAGGAAACTCATGGAGCACCATTTCTGCAACTTCTGTAGAGAGAGTCTCAATCAATTTTCGCGGACGCTCATCTGCGAGTTTGATGATCCGCTTGGCAACAGCATCATAATCGACAGTGTTCTCCACTTGGTCTTCCAGCACGGAGAAATTCTTGTCCGGCATGATATCCACAGTGAGATGAAGGGTCTGACGGCGTGCTCTTTCATCATCAGGCACCCCAATAAAGCAATCTACTGCCAGCCGCCTGACTGTAATCCAGTCAACCGCCTTCTCTTGGGTTGGAGCCCTTCCTTTTTTTAACATGGCGTGCAGAGATTTGATCGAGTCCATGATAAAGTTTGGGTTCCCCGTCTCAAGTTTCTCGAGCACATCATAGCCACTCAACACAGCAACCGAAGAAACTCCTCCATAGTGCGCTGTTTCCAGGTCATGCAGCATATCACCCACATAGGCTGTCTCCTCCCGAACAAGGCATTTGTCCTCAATCAGCTCCGCAATCACCTTTCGCTTATCCAGTACGCCCGAGTAAACGTCCTCGAAGTGATCCTGGAATCCAAACCTTCTCATCTGCTCCCCGAAAATCTCTGAATTCATACTGGTTAGGACAAACAGTCGGATTTCATTTTCGCTACACCATTCAAGAAAATCACGTGTTCCTTTCAGGGGGATCACGGCATCCTCGCTCGCATCAAAAGATTTGCGGAAGTGCTCCTCCAGCTCCCTCAGCGATATTCCGGGAACATGCTCCTCATACCACTCCGAATAAGGCAGCCGAAAGCTCCTTCGGAATTCCTCCCAGGTCATAGGCTCCTTCCCGTAAGTAGTAAGAACCGCATTGGTAGCCATCAGGGTCGGACCGGAGTCGTCGACCAAGGTGCCTGACCAGTCCAATATGAGTGATCTAAACATTGCTGAAGGGAGCTCTCATGACCATCGAAACGGTCCTCTTTTCCATTGTATTGTTTTCGCTGGTGTCACGGTATTTCAGGAAGGTCAAAAGCACACGAAGTGCTAGCCGAGGATTAATTGCACCTCCCGGATTGTATTTCGCCCTAATTTCTTTTGCAGCCGCAGAAGAAGATCTTTCTTGGTCTGCTCGAGGTGAAAACGCATCGAAGGCTGAATCACTTTAAGGGTTAATTTACCATGGCGCAGGGAAACCGGCTCGGTCTGCCTTCCCACAAATTCACCTGCCACCTCGGTCCAGGCACCACGCAACCGACTCTCTTCGATTCCCTCCGTTAGTCGAAGGTTCTTGAGGATATCACTGAGAACATCGGCTGGGGTCGAGACATTGGCCTCTAGGTCGAGAGGTTCACCAACCCCACGAAAATCCTTTAGGACTTGCGCCCGGATCGCTTTCCGTCGCGCAACTCCCCTCCCTCGGACAACCTTATTTAGTCGTCCGAACCGTCGCCGATGGCTTCCACCGGACAACCCTCCATGGCCTCTCGACAAAGTTCCTCCTCCTGCTGGTTTTCTGGCTGCTTGTACACGTACGAATAGCCCTCGTCTTCTTCCCTTGTGAAATTTTCTGGAGCCGTTTCCCGACACAGGTCGCAATCAATACACATGCTGTCCACGTAGAACTTCCCATCTACATTTTCTGGGTTTTTGTCTTCGCGATCTGCCATTGGTCCTTTGCCCCGGATACGATTTGCCCTTCAATCCTTGGCCCAGCTCCGGGGTAGATGCAAATCTTTTATACCTACCCGTAAAGTCCTGCGCGATTCAGCACTGGTCAAGAGCAAGCCCAGCAGTTAGAGCTTTGCCAAGCCCGGATGGACCCGCTTTCAGATATCGAATCCAACTCACCCGCTGCTGAAGAAACAGAGCTTTCTAAACCGAGGGCGGAGGAACATTCAGCTGATTCCAGCATGGAGAAGTCGTCTGATTCCACCCAGACCGATAAGGACTCGGCTTTCCTCCTAAAGGGCTGCTCAACCCGCGAGATTATCTGGCTGGGTAGCCTCGCCCTCGCGATCATCATGGTTGGGATTTTTGCCCTCAGGCTTTTTTTCGGTAACATTGCAACAAGCACCTCAGAGGATGTTGACTTCCCGGTGAAGGGAGAGCACCTGACCATAGGAGCAATTGAGACCTACTGGCGAAAAGTTGATCCCGAGACAGACTCAGGAATCCAACTTGGCACTAAGTTGATTCCTGCTGCCCGAATCAGCCTGAAATCCTCTGGCTCCGGCTCTCTTCGATTTCTTTTTGAGAATCCACAAGGCGACCTCATCGGAGATTCGGTAACCCTGATTGCGTCTGGAGGAAACTTCCTCGATAGCAAGCAGAACACTACAACCATCCGCGCGACCGGAGGCTTCAAGGATCTGGGCGACTACAATGAATACCTGACCGAACAGGTCCGTTTCTGGAAGTTAGTTGTCTTGGAGGGAGGACCAGACTCCGGCAATCAGGTCTTCAATCCACTCATCCGAATGCCTATTTCTCCCAAACGCCGCTAGAATCATTACCTCATGTCCGAACCCGCTCCTCCACTGGTGCCACGCGAAGGCTGGCATGTAATGCACCTTTTCTACCATATCGACCACGGACAGTGGCAGATGCTCGACGAAAGTGAAAAAAGAGAGGCTAAGACTGGATTTACAGAGCTCATTCAGGAAATACGAACCACACCGGATACTCAGCTTCTGACATTCACGATTGCCACACCCAAGGCCGACCTTGGATTCATGCTTCTTACTCCGGACCTTCAGATAGCGAACACCTTCGAGAAGCGACTCACCCTCTCTCTTGGTGTGGACGTGCTTACTCCGGTGTATTCCTACCTTTCACAAACCGAACGCTCTGAATATACCACAAGCAGTGCCCAGTATGCTGAGGAAACTCTTAAACAGGAAGAAGGCCTGTCAGAAGGCTCCCCCGAGTTCGCATCAAAGCTGAAGGAATTTGATGAGAGAATGGAGCATTATCTCCAGCACAGGCTCTACCCTTCATTACCGGACTGGCCGGCCATCTGCTTTTATCCAATGTCAAAGCGCCGTCACGGCAACGACAATTGGTATGCTCTGGACTACGACGAGCGGCGCACCCTGATGAAAGGGCATGCCACCACCGGCCGTAAGTATTCGGGTCGCATTCTGCAACTTATCACCGGCTCTACTGGCCTCGATGATGCTGAGTGGGGAGTCACCCTGCTTGCAAAGGATACGATCGAGATCAAGTCGATCGTCTATGAAATGCGGTTCGACCCTGTCTCTGTACGCTATGGGGAATTCGGAGATTTCTATATCGGGATGCAAATGCCCCTCGATGAAATCTTCAGAAGGCTATGCCTTTGAAGAGCGCAGCTCCCTGATTCCTGCTCATTTGCCAGTGGGGCCCAGATGGATCAACGATCCAAAATACCAATCCCAGAGGGCCCAGCCTCCAAAAATCCATGCCGCACCACCAAGAGCTAGGAAAGGGCCAAAGGGCAGCTGTCTCCCGAATCCTACCCGAGCCGGCAAGGCCCAAAATATAGCAAAAATACAGGCGGCGAATAAGGAGAAGGCAACTCCCTGCCACCCAATGAAAGCCCCAATCAAGCCGAGCAGTGGCGGATCCCCATCACCCATCGCCTCACGGGGAACAGCGACCTTCGTAGCTTTACCGCTAAGAGATTTCAGCTCTTCAATGGAGTAGGTCTTTCCACCTGCCTCGACGGTCTCCCGGCTGATCAATAGAGTTTTTGCTTTCACCGGTTTGCCATCAATGCGGACACCATGCCCCTCGATCTCAAGCCGGTCATAATCTCTGAAAAACAGATCTCCCCAGGGATAGATATCCTCCGCATGGCCCCCTCCCCTCGGATCTCCTTGAGAGCTCTTGATGACAAAACTCAATTGCTCTGCCTCCGACTCGGGCTCGCGCAGATGCCATTCGGCCGCATCTGGAAATTGAAGCCGTTTTATCCCCATGAGCTTTTTCCCAAGATAGACCACCAGGCTTAACCCTCCCCAGCCTGCGGCGATACCCGCCACCGCCCGAACTCCACCCTCCCACCACCGTATCGAATCTGGCATTCCAGCAAGAGTCACAAGGGTTGGATCAATACACGCTCCGACTACCCCAATACCCATCCCCCACCAGCAGAAATCGACAGGCACGACCATGAGATCTGCATCAATCCATGCGATTGAAACGAGCAGCACACTGAGAGCTGCCACGAGCAAAGCGGCGACTGGTGACGCCGGGGTTCGATCTACCACAAAGACGAGCCACCCTCCCAGGAAAAGGACTGCTGTCACCAACTCCACCAAGGGGTAGCGAATACTGATTCGCGCCTCACAGCTTGCACACTTCCCCCGCTGCACCAGCCACGTAAACAGAGGGATATTCCGGTACCAGGGAATTTCGACCCGACATTCGGGGCAGAACGAGCGGCTTGGCGTGGTTACCGACATTCCGTCCCGAGGCCAGCGGTAGATGACCACATTCAGATACGACCCAATACAGGCCCCGATGGCAAACATGCCCCATGCCCATACCGGAAGCCGGAAAATCTCTTCCATCTGCCAGATAGTATGCCCTTTCNGAAGGATTTCGAAAATAACATTTGTCCACGGACGAGGTTATGCTTTGGAAGTGAAGTGCANCCGGTCCGCAAAGCTGCTCAGCATATCGCACACCGTCTCAAGACGGCGGGCNATGAGGCACTCTTNGCTGGTGGCTGCGTCCGTGACGCCTTACTCAANGTANCNCCGTCNGACTACGATATCGCNACCTCTGCGACACCGGAGGAGATTCTNAAGCTCTTTCCGGGNAGCGACGAAGTNGGCGCNCATTTCGGAGTNATCCTTGTCAGAGAAAGTGGTCATAATTTCGAAATNGCNACCTTTCGTTCCGATGGAACNTATCTCGATGGACGCCGCCCAGAAACGGTCATCTTTACNGATGCAGAGAATGATGCGCGGCGANGGGATTTCACCATTAACGGACTCTTTGAAGATCCNTTCACNGGNNAAATTGTAGANTATGTGGGCGGAGTGAATGATCTCAAAGCTGGCATCCTGCGAGCNATTGGAACTCCCCATGAACGATTTACNGAGGACGCTCTTCGCCTTATCCGAGCCGTNAGGTTNGCCTCCAGANCGGGATTTGAAATTGANCCNTCTACGTGGAGCGCCGTCTGCNNGCATGCCGCGCTTCTNGNAAGNGTGAGCCCNGAGAGGATCCGAGATGAGTTCGANAAAATCATAACAGACCGCTCCAGNCGAAGAGGTCTTGAGCTGCTTGTNACNGGCGGCCTGATGCAATTCATCATACCCGAGTTCCTGAAGCTGNAGGGCTGCGAGCAATCTCCTCAATTTCACCCAGAGGGAGACGTCTANGTCCACACCCTGCTGATGACGGAACTCCTCGATGACTGCGCCTCTCTNGAGCTCGTCCTATCGGTCCTCCTCCACGATATAGCAAAACCCCCGACCTTCACCGTCGATGANACNGGNCGCATAAGAAATAATGGTCACGACCGCATTGGNGCAGAAATGTCAGCTGTCATTCTCCGNCGCCTGCGCTACTCTAATCANGTAATCGAAGANGTCTGCTCCATGGTTGGTAACCACATGAATTTCATGAACGTGCAGANGATGCGNCCTGCCAAACTGAAGCGCTTCATGGCCCGCACTACCTATCAGGAAGAGCTCGAATTACACCGTGTCGACTGCACTAGCAGTCACGGAATGCTCGATAACATTGAATTCCTGCACTCCAAGAGCGAGGAATTCGCAAGCGAGCCTTTGATTCCACCTCCACTCCTTACGGGCCGCGACCTTATCTCTCTGGGATTGANNCCTGGCCCGCGTTTCGGGGAAATCCTGCACCATCTCCAGACTGAACAGCTGGAGGGNCGTATTACAGACCGCTCCTCTGCGCTGGCGGAAGTAAACCGAAAATTCATATCGAAGTGAGGTTCNTCTTTCTTCANCCTNCNNCCNCANANCATTCNNNANANGGCAANNCANCCTGACNNCATGAGCGTTCCTACCGAACACGACGACCCCCTTAACGCCCAGATNCTTTCNGTTTCNGANGATCTCGTAGCAGGCTTTCAGGAGAANCCCTTCCATNTCATTGCCCAGCAATCNGACGTTCCGCTGGAANCCGTCCTGACNAGAATCCGGGCTATGCTTGAAGCCGGAGTNATNCGCCGNGTNCGCCAGACCNTGCTGGCAACCAAACTCGCTCATGGAGCACTNGTGGCNTGGCGNGTAAGCCCAAAAAANCTNAANGACGCCTTTGANTTCATGGCCAAGCATGACCCNTTCTCTGGCCANGTCGTCCTTCGAACCACGGATACCGAGGTTTCCGGCTCTGGTTACCGCCTCTGGACNACCCTCAAGGTNCCACANGGAGNGTCCCTCGAAGAGCATGGCAANGTGCTCAAGCGGATCGTNGGTGCTGAGGAATTTCTGCTGATGCCCGCTAAGGGCCTTTTTGCACTGGGAGTGGGCCATGTTCGGCGGAAAGGACTGGAGCCTGGNGCCAAGGTCAACGAACCCGCAGAAATGATGACAACGGCCACCGTCTCACTGGATGAGGAGGAATGGAGGGTCTTGATCGCGATGAAAGACGAGCTCAAGCCGGAGGAAATCATCGAAAACCCCTGGAANGNCCGGNCCGAAATTGCAGGGGTTTCTCTCGAACGATTTCTCGAGGTCGCCCTGATTCTNAATCAGAAAAAAGTGATCGGCCGGTTTTCCACATTCCTCGAGCACGTCAAACCCTCGCAAACAGGAAAGCGGGTGACTCGATTTAATGGATTGTTCCACTGGGCCGTNCCTAAAGGCCGGGAAATCGAAGCTGGNGGCGAAGTNGGACGNCATCACTGCATGACTCACGCCTACTGGAGGGAAGGCGGNCCCGAATTNGGNAANGTCAANNTCATGGGCGTCGTGCATGGATCCGANAANGAGACNGTCCTCTCCCATAAAGCTGCCATCGATCAGCATCTGGAAGAAACCGGCATACCGGTTTCTTATACCAACGTCTTCTGGGGTGGACGAAGCGAGATCAAGCCGTCTGAAATTTCACCTCAAATATATCATGAGTGGCACCGGTCACATGCCAGCAGTTAGCTTTAAGGGGTTCCAGCGTGTTTGTGACAACTCCGTAACCCTTTAGGGGAAGCCGAATCGAATGGATCAGGATATTCCAGACCCTGTCGTGCAAAAAATCCTGATCGTCGAGGACGAACCAGATGTCGCTGAGCTGGTATCTTTCAATCTCGAGCGTGCTGGTTTTTCCACCCTCACTGCTCATGATGGGATCGACGCTCTGGATCGGGCATGGTCCGAGGACCCTGACCTTATCATTCTTGATCTGATGCTTCCTGGAAAGGATGGCTTCGCCGTTTTTAAAGAGCTCCGCAGGGACTCTAGGACGAGCAGGACTCCTGTGATCATGCTGACCGCTCGGGCCCAGACCGAAGACCGGATCAAGGGGCTGGAGGCAGGCGCAGACGATTACCTCACAAAACCATTCAGCCCTAAAGAGTTACTCCTCAGGACACAGTCGGTCCTACGCCGCTCGGCCGACACCCCAAGCCCCACTCGTTATGCGTGTGGTAAACTCACCTTCGATAAGAACAGCCTGAAATGTTTCCTCGGTAAGGAGCGTGTCGATCTCACCTCGATCGAATTTAAGTTACTGCTCTTTCTCGCCGAGCGCTCTGGAACTCCACAATCCCGTGGAGACCTCCTCCGCCACGTCTGGGGATATAGTGAAGATATATACAGTCGCACTCTCGACACTCACATGAAGAGAGTGCGCAAAAAACTCGGTGATGATGCGGGATTAGTGGAAACAATTCGCGGAGTCGGATACTGTCTTCGACCTCCCTCCTGAAGCTCACTCTCCTCCTAATTGTTCTCTCTCTTGTTCTGGCCACCTTGTTCATCACCACGACGAGACAACTTCGAAGAGAAAAAGACCGGACTATGTTGAAAAAGGCGAACATCAAAAAAGACCCATCCCAAGCTCTTGCTCAAGACGCACTCACCGAGAACGCGATCCTTGATACCCTTAGCGACGCCTGCTTTTTGCTCAATTCGGAAGGGGTGATCACCTATGCCAACTCCGCTACTGCACGGTTCTTTTCCGGCCAGGGTGGTATCGGACAAAAAATCGACGCATGCGGAATGGCTCCCCGATTGAGCAAAGCTGTTCTTGAAGCTCTGGTAGAAAATGAAGCAATCGTAAGGCCAGTTATCCTCAGCGATCGGGAAACCTCTGCAACAACGCTGGAACAGACTGGAGAAAGCGCATGGCTCGTCGACGCAGCTCCTGTGCAATCTGGTCATTCCCAGAGCTCCATGCGTGTCCTCTTGAGGGACATAACAACCGAGCACCATACCGAACAGGTTCGTAAGGATTTTGTGGCCAATGCATCCCATGAATTACGGACGCCCCTCGCCATCATCAATGGGTATCTGGAAAACCTGACCGAGGGCGACCTTCTGAAGGACCAAGAGACAGCCCTGAGATTCCTGAAAATCATGGGTAAACATGGA
>PBTP01000017.1 GCA_002729275.1 Roseibacillus sp.
TAATCCCGCCTCCTGGGCTCCAGTAGCAGGCTTGGAAAACCTTGCGGCGACCCCGCCCCTCAATACCCACAGCATTGCCCGTCCAGCAGGAGATCTTCGGCTCTTCAGGCTGATAAGAACTTTCGCCCCTTCCCCTGCCGGGGCGAGCCCGGAGCGGGCGCTTCCACTCGGAACTGTCCCGGCTGGCGCACTGGTCCTCGATACCCAAGGCTCCGTTGTTAATGACACCGAGATCGGCCTCTACGACGCGCGGGGTAACTTCATCGATACCAATGACGATGTAGATGACCTTGGAAGGCTCAGCAGGATCAGGGTTAATCTGGCGCCGGGCATCTACTACGTCGCAGCTGTCGCTTACAACAGCCTTTTTTATGGGACTGGCTTCACTGTGTCGGCATTACGTGGTGTTACCGATGAATTCACCGTCAATGTCAGAGTTGGAACGAATAATGCCGCACGTCCATCCCTGAGCGGCTCTGGAGTTAACGCCAGCGGACCTCTCTGGTTCTCACTTGTGGTTGAGTAAACAGGATCCCAGCCAGAATTTCCAAGCAGCGGGTCCAGGAAGATGGCGTAAGAATTGTAGCCTTTGAGGAGCCCCTGCCTCCATCTAAGACAAAAGCCACGTCAAGTTCATAATAAAGAGGGCCTGAATCAGGAGAAAGACGAGGCACCCGGTGACATGAGATGATCGCCGCATCCCTACCACCCTGCCCTAGCTAGCCACAAGCCCCCGTGCTTACTGACTGCACCTTGGGGTCGCCTTACAAAGGTAGCACCTTTTTGCAATAGCTCGCTCGTCATGGGCACGTTTAGGGTAACGCCATGAAATTCCTGTTCCTCGTCCCGCTGTTAGCCGCGCTTCTCGTTGCGGGTTGTGGGGAGAAGCAGGAAGTAGTTTCGTTCCTAGAGAACGGCGAGCCAAAAGACGGCATGCCGGATGGAATCTCGACAGAGTATTTCGAGAATGGTCAGAAGTCTGTCGAAGTAACCTACAAAGACGGTAAACCCCATGGCCCCGCTGCGGAGTGGTATGAGAGCGGACAGAAGGGGGTCGAACGGTCCTATAAGAACGGCAAACNANATGGCCCTTGGTCAGAGTGGTTCGAGAACGGCCAGAAGTCGGCCGAAGGAAAATATAAAAACGGCGAACCGGATGGCCTCTGGAAGGTGTGGCACGAGAACGGGCAGAAGGCGGGAGAGCACACTTACAAAGACGGCGAGCTGGTTTTCGGCAAATACTGGAACAGCAAAGGCGAGGAGGTTGAGACTTTTAAGGAGGCCATAAAATAACCCCACGCCGCCCNCGCTAGCGACAAGCCCGCGTCCTTGCCGAGTACCCCCAGGGGTTAATGGGGTTTTCCAATGACGGAGAGGGCGGGAAACGCTCCCGCGACCTNTGGCAAAGTTCAACGTAAGTCCAACAGACTACCNCAGACTCAGGCAGTNCTCGCAGTAAGGGATAGTCGCCGATGANTCTGAGGAAATATCAGCCTGATCAATGACCTCATCGTCATTATGAATTCACGGTAAGAAGACAGCGCCTGATAGGATGCATGGATGAAGAAAATAATTTTAGTGATTCTTGCCTCAGTTGCCCTTGGGGCGCTATCAAGTTGTGGTTACTACCAAAACGCTTACATGGGGAAGGCCAACCCCAGCTTTATTCCTCCTGCAATTCCTCCCTCTTCCTAGTGTTCTATTGAGGAGCCTAGAACCAAGTNTGACACGAGAGAGCCTTTCTTATGTTGCGCTAGTCCNCACGATCATAACTGTGTTCATTGGCGTTGTATTTGCCATATGGCTATTCTTTTTCCGCACGAGCGGTTCAGGCGTATGGGATAGCCTTTGGCTACCTCTCGTTGCCGGAGGATTTGTCACCATGAGCCTCAACATTGCTGGCCTTCTGATTGCTAACTTCGCAATTCATCNTTTTATCCGCGCGATGTTCGTTATCTGCCTGCCGGCACTACAAAAACCATAATCAAGAGACGGTGGCTAGAGATCGATAGGATCGAGAATCCTTCAAGTGGGAATGGTGGTGGGTAGCGTTACGGGTATTACTTTTTTCTAACAGTTGATCTTTTTTTTCCCGGGGTGACGCTGCCTCGCAATAGGCCTTTTCCCGGGTGGGTTTGCCGTTACTCCTCCCCGGGCGGCTTGTCTGAGTCGCTCAAGGGTCACGCAAACAACCATAGTGAGCNCTCGCCCGCATCCCGCCCCCTGCAAGCATTAGCATCCCCCCTGCTACCCTTTGAATTACCGGATGCTTGAGATTAGCGTTTACGAGTATCCCTGAATCGTAGAGCCCCCGTCCCAATCGACCACGGACTTAAAATTCTAAAAAGGCCAAAGATACGATCTCTGAGCGTAAAGACGAAATCCAAAGCAAAGCATCCCAAGAGCAATACGGTATAGCCCGAAGCGGACCCCCGCCCATATCCAGATTCCGGCAAGTATTAGCGCCGCCCCAGCTAGCCACAAACCCCCGTGCTTGCCTAGGGCGCCAAGGGAAAAACCAACCCAGACTCTTCGATCCGAACAACACGGAGAAAAACCCTCGGGTGATCTATAGAGCGAATAATGCGGGCGAGACGGGATCCCGTGCCCTGGATCACGGGTTCGATAACCGTGGCTCCTCTGGAGAGATAGGCCGGACTCCAGAATCGAAGGTCATTGCTGAACTCGACTTGATAGAAAGATTGGGGCTCTGAAAGCCACTGAATCCGAACGTTATTTCCAACATACGAAAACGCGACGTCTAACTGTTCCCTCGGCTGCGCGACCTGCACTAGACCTTCCTCTGGCACCAGAAAGATCGGCCAACCCTCCGAGTCCATAAGATCTATTCCCGGAAGTATACCTGCGCGACCATCGGGCTGCGGAACAATTGCAAAGCTGAACATCTGCCCTGTTGCATCGCCCTGAACAGGGTGCGGAGAAAACGTTCCAGCTCCATCGTTAAGAAAGAACAGGAACCGGGTCCCCTCTTCTCCATCAGAAAACGGACCCATTCTGCTCGCTACAAGGTCAGGGTCGCCGTCGCCATCTACATCCGGAGTAGCAATCCAGCGGAAATAACTCGCGAAATGCCTAGCCAGAATATTCGTGGAGAACTCGAGGGCACCGTCATTGCGCAACCACACAACCAGGCTACCCGGTTCCACGCCGAGTTGACGAATGGTCAGTGCGAGGTCCAAATCTCCATCCAAATCTAGATCCTCAGCCACGAGATACCTTCCCGTTGCAGGTTGCCCCATCAGGAGNTGCGGCTCGCCGAATGCGCCGTCCGGAAAAGCGTNGGATCGTTCCCAATCCAACAGAAAGATCCCGTCCCCAGTTGAAACTACCAATTCAACATCATCATCCGAATCTAGGTTCTCGCCTAGGACCGCGAAGGGCCGGAGGAAGGAGCTTGAGATAAGGTGAACCTCCTTCAAGGCCAATGTCCCGGGCCTCGGATTATCCATTTCGTACCACACCAATTCACCACCGTAACGGTCTGCCGAAACTAGATCGAGGGCTCCATCCCGATTCACNTCTACCGCTGCAAGCGAGAAACTTTCACGGCTCTGATCAAACTCGATTTTAGACTTAAACTGCCTACGCCCATCGTTATTGAGATGAATCATAACGCCGGACCCTCCCTCCCTACTACCGAACGCTATATCCGGAAGATTATCTCCATCGAAATCAGCGATCACAGGCGCGGAGAAACCATCGCCAGTGCCAAGNGATAAACTCTCAGCATCAAAAAAACCATCACCATTGCCCCAGTAAACCTTGTNCGAATCTGTGACGAGGTCCGTATATCCATCCAAATCAACGTCACCAGTTACCACACTTCTGAAGAATTGGTCCTGTAATCCAACCTCTGCCACGGGGTCCTCAAAATTTCGATATTCTATCTGCCCTTTGATTACCGGCGTACCCAGAGAAAAACATAGCAAAAGGCACTTTAACTTTTTCATTTGTCTACTTGCACGACAGCTCCGAACACCGTTTCTCCACTAATTGATAAGTTCGATACAACTATTGGCGAGACCGATGACCGCATGGACAGCATCACACCCTCGTTCTGACTACCGCGATCATGATGAATATATTATTTCACAATCACCCAGGGAAGGCAAAATGCTGTTATTACCCAAGAGCAATTTCTGCATGGACCCGACTAACCTTNCCCCGCCTCCGGTAGCCACAAGCCCTCTCCACCATATCGACGGAGAAGATCTTGAGCCCTCTTCGCCCCACCTTTTAATAGAGTTCACAGAAAGAAAAGTATGAACGGCGCGGACGGCACCATCAGATATGCAGGATTCTGGATCAGAGTGGCAGCTGGTCTTATCGACAGCNTACTCTTTTCAGCNCTCCTAGTCCCAGCTCTTATTGGTATTTATGGGATAGACTGGCTTTTAGGAGACTATCCTGTTTTCAAAATTCATGGCGTCTGGGAGCTATTNCTNACCTACGTNCTGCCTGCATTTGTATCGATTTTCTTCTGGATCTGTAAGTCAGCGACACCAGGAAAAATGATCACAAAGATTAAAATTATTAACGCTGGAACAGGAATAAAGCTCTCAATCGGACAATGCGTCATAAGATATCTGGCCTACTTCCCAGCAATGCTTTTTGGGATGTTTGGCGTGATCTGGATCGCATTCGATAAGAGGAAGCAGGGCTGGCACGATAAGCTGGCAAGGACCTTCGTCATTCAAGTCTGACTTCCCAAAACCAATACAACACCCCGCCCCCCGGTAGCCACAAACCCACGTGCTTGCCTNCTGCACCATCCGACTCTTTGGGTAAGCCCCTGAGAGCATCCTAACTACATGGGAATAAGTCGCGACAAGACGTCCTGCAGAGCAGCTGCAACCAAGGTTGTTACAAAGCGTTAATCTGTTTGTAATAGGCAGAAAGTATTTGGGGGGATATGTGTTTTCGATATGAGAATCCGAAGAATAANTCCTACCGGAGCAGCAACCGTGATCGCCACCGCAACCACTATCTTAATGCTNTTACTCAGCCTTTGTTTAATTTTGGGTGGAGTTACCGCCTCCGCAGTNGGACTTCCATTGGATATGTTCGCCAATGGCACAGCCGCTTTTATCGTTCTGACCATAGCCTATTTTATAGCAACATGGATCGTCACAGCGATCTGGGCCCTCATCTTCAACCTTGCGCTGGAGTGCGTGGGAGGTTTACACATTGAAACCTCTGAGTAAGGCTTTCAGATTGCTAGAGAGCAGCTGAAAAGACCCGATCCTGACGAGAGCACGCACCCCGCCCCCGGCAGCCACAAGCTATCGTGCTCACTGGGTAGAATTTAAAATCGATCGCGTATATGATAGATTATCGCTTGAAGCTTGCGCGATGTTTAAGGCCTCTCTTATTGCGACAGTTTTAGTAGGACTTGTTATTTTTGTTAGTCTCTTTGTTGTTGTGTTTGGGGAACATTCCCCCACAGCAGCCTCATTTGTCTGGAGTCTTTTTCCGGCCATAATTCGGTAATAGCCATCGCGATTCCGATTACCGGGTTAACCTTATTANATTTTTNAGGTATCCAACGGAAAACAAAATTGAAACGCTCCTCCGAACCTGAAAAGGTGGAATACTGAGGTGGCGCGTATCAACGCCGCCCCAAAATATGAGCAAAATTACGAATCGGAAGAGGAGCCCAAAAGGGGCTCAAAATGTATTCGGTGAGCGGCTGCACCAATGTTGCACATCACCCCTAACGGGCTTTGAGCGCGATGGTTTCTGTCATACCGGCCCTGATGATCGAGGTGTGCACGTCGTCTGTGCACAGATGACGGAGGACTTTCTGGCCTACACCCGTGCTCAAGGTAATGACCTGAGCACACCCGCTCCCATGTATGGCTTTCCTGGACTCAAGCCCGGAGATCGATGGTGTCTGTGCGCCGCACGGTGGGCTGANGCTGAGCGAGCAGGGGTCGCTCCCCTCGTCGACCTGGAAGCCACCCAGGAGAAGGCCCTTGAATTTGTCTCGCTCAAGCAGCTCCAAAAATACGCGCTCAAGCGTCCTTANGTNAGCCTAAAGGANACCATCTCGGGACCACAGGCCCCCGNGCTTGCNTTCCATTGCCCNCTGCTGATANGNACTGGGTAATTATGAACCTCCTCTCAGCGCCTAGGATTGTTTTATTAGGGTTGCTGCTTTGCTGCTTTCCCTCCTGCACCGTGGTTTCTCACATGGACGAGGGATCCGATGGCATCCAGCCGGGAGACATGGTGGCCTTTACAAAAGGTGTCGATGGCGACTCAAAACTTTTTGGCAATATGCACCTGAGCGCTGAGCACCGGCTGTATTGGTTCGTGGAGGAAAAGGACAATATCGTAACCTTTCGAACCCTGCATATGGGTTCCGCTGGGGATGAATACAGAGATTATAAAACAGCGTTCTCGGCATCTGACATAAACATTCCTCGTTCCAAGATTGCATGGATTAAGAGACGAAAAACTCAATTCGCGATGCCTGAGAAGGGCAGGTTCCGATCTCTCGGAGGCGAATACCTGGAGTATCCCTGGGAACAGAACGAGCGACCCGATGATATCAAGACAGGAGAAATGGTGATCTTTACAGAGCAAGACAGTGGCGACCCAGAACTTCTGGGCCACATGTCACTGAGTCCCACACAGCAACTGTATTGGTTTGTTGCGGAAAAGGACAATGTCGTGACCTTCCGCACCCTGCATATGGGCCCCGCTGGAGATGAATATAGGGATTACCAAAGGGCGTTCTCGGCATCTGACCTCAGGATTCCCCGTTCCAGGATTGAATGGATAAAGAGACACAAAACTCAATTCGTGATGCCTGAAAAGGGTAAGTTTCGATCTGTGGGTGGCGAATACATAGAGTATCCTTGGGAGTAAGATTGATCTCTGCCTTGCCCCGCTTCAATCNAGCAGTAGCCCATTGAGCTCTGCTTCTCCTTCCCTGGCTGAGGAGATTTTTCCGCCCAGTCTATTACCGGGATTAATCCGAATTTCAAAAACGTAGAGATGNGGAAGTTCCTCCGGTTCGTATTGGTGGTGACACCCGTANTCCTTANCTTTGGTTGGAAGGGCTTGGCCNGGATANAATACACCGAGGCCGTTTTGGTATTACTTGTCGCTATCGCAGGGGCAATCTTTTGTCCCCTTGGGGGACTGGCAAGACACCTCAAAGACCCTCAGCCCAAGAAGGTAAAGCCGCTACGACCCCTACCTAAGGGTACGACCCCTACGGCTACGAGGATGCCCGCAAGGAGATTCGTGAGGAGAAGCACGCCATCAGCCCGCAGACTGAAGATAAAGACTAACCTTATGCCNTCCCCGGCAGCCACAAGCCNCCTCTGCTAGCCAGAGAGATACCCTTGGACAAAGGAAACGACTCAACCTTGACATGAAAAGAAGGGGGGATAGGACTCAGATCGTGAAAGCAATTTTGGCTATCCTCGCAGTACCACTACTGTTGGCACTGTCTAGCTGCGGTGATTCTCATGATAGGGCCACCCCTCCAAAAAAAGCAGCAACATGAACTGGGACCTGAAAGAAAAATCGCGGCAAGGTCTTGCCCGAGAAAGTTGAAGAGGAGTCAGGGGAAAAAGAGTAACGCTTGAACCNACCAATAAGCGTTTCTCCGTCCCGGGTTGAGTCCTAATGAGGTAGCAGGCCATTCCGATGTGGCGCAGGATAACTGGAACAATACTTATGGTTTGGCCAGTGGTAACGAGNCGAACCTTCGGGGAGCTAATGCAGGCGCTCTTGTGGATCGCTTGGGCAATNCTACTGGAGCCACGCTAACATGGGCGGCCAATAGAACTTGGAACACAAATAACGAGACTAGGTCCGGGGACAACAAGCTGATGAATGGCTACCCTGATCACANTGGAGGGTTCTCCAATGTCGAGATCTCGAACATCACCNATGCCAACTACGATNTGTATGTNTACTTTGGAGGTAATGNCAATGGGAGNNNNGGAGCNATAGAGAGCACGACAGCAGGTCAAACGNTCTNCTACACGACCAGTTCTTCATAGATAGCCATCCTAGCGTGGGAGCCCCACCCCCCGTGTCCGCCCCCACCGTGAACATCTCTCTTGAACACATGCCCGTCGCCAAATCCCTTCCCCTTTGTTCCCTCCATGGAACTTTGAAAGATATAATACATATCCCCCTGACCTCGAGGACGCGGGAGCGATCAAAGATCGCGCCACGGAAATAGGCCGCGAGCATCTTCAGGGCGCTCGTATCCTTGCGGTCCTCGTCGATGTAGCGCCGCAACAGAAGCTCCCACCCGAACCACGCTCGCGAAAACGAATGTGAGGGNGCCTCNGCAGTGGCCTTGCGGNGTTTGGCNGCTGCTGCCGCTATCTCGGGATGTCCCTGATAGGAGTGAGGAATTTTCCCGCCCGCAGAAGAAGTAGGGATCGCGAGAAGGAGGAAGATGAGAATAAATCGGATCATGGGACTCCGTGCGACTGCTGGAGAATACCTGCCTTTTGATACATCGACCGCGAGGAGTTTTTCAAGCANGCAGGAGATCTCACCCACACATNCCTGAGCCCAGCAGTTGCAGGGGTAAAACAGCCGAGATTTTTGTAGATTGGCTTTTATAAGCCNGAAGCCTCCCNATTCTCACGGGAAACTTTGCTCTTGAGCATGAATCCTCAGGCCCGATTCTTTGGTGTGCCTCTTCCTCGAACTCTTCTTCTTCTCTGCGCTCTTTTTCAGCAGCCGTGTTCTGCAGAGAAACCGGTTTCTTTTACCCATCCCGGAATTTTACACAGCGCGTCAGAGCTCGACTTCGTCCGCGGGAAGATCGCGTCGGGAGAAGAGCCTTGGGCCTCGGCTTGGGAGTCCCTCAGATCCCACCGTTGGGCTTCTCTCGATTACACCCCAATGGCGCACGCGGATGTCGTGCGCGGCCGGCGCGGAAAGAACAATATGGGTATGAGCGAATTGATGAACGATTCTGCGGCCGCCTACACCCACGCCCTTCACTGGTCGATGAGCGGCGAGCAGGCGCATTCCGACAAGGCTATTGAGATCCTGAATGACTACGCCCGCACCCTGAAGTCGGTCGAAGGTCACGACGCCCGCCTTCTTGTAGGCATCACTGGCATTCACTTCGTCAACGCCGCGGAATTAATTGCCCATGGCAAAGCCGACTGGAATTCAGGCGATNGGGCCCGTTTCAGCACGATGTTACGGGAGGTTCTCTATCCGGTGATCNAGAACTTTTATCCGAGAGCCAACGGCAATTGGGACGCATCCATGATCCAGACCATGATGGGAATTGGGATCTTNCTCGATGACCGGTCCATCTATCAACGTGGGGTCGACTACTTTCTCAAGGGTGAGGGAAACGGCTGNCTCACCAATTACATCAAGCCTTCGGGCCAATGTCAGGAAAGTGGACGTGATCAGCATCACACTCTGATGGGACTCGGTTATCTTGCCTCGGCCGCGGAGATCGCTCGTAATCAGGGACTGGATCTCTACGGAACGGCGGAAAACAGACTGGCTGCAGCTTTCGAATACTGTGCCAAATACGGGCTGGGGCACGCCGTTCCTTTCGAGCGCTACGTGAGCGTCGATGGGTGGTACGATCATCACAAGATCTCAGAGGTCGGGCGTGGCTGGGGAGTGCCGGTATTTGAGCTCCCTTACCGCCACTATCACCTCCGTCAGAAGAGGCCTATGCCGTTCAGCGAGGAAATGCTGAAAAGGTTGCGACCGGAGAAACCCTCCATAGACCATAAGCCGTGGTCGACCCTGATGTGCGCGCAAGGAGTGCTGCCGATCAAAAGTGTAAAGCTCCGGTTGGAGATGCTCACTTCCATCCCGGGGACAGATCGGTGGGATTGGTGGCAAGCCCGCACGGCCCAAGTTCCGGGCGAGGACCCGTTGTGGGTTACCACCATGTCGGAGACCGGCAAGAAAGTCTCCCATGACTTTCACGANATCTATCAGACCCTGAGCAGGGATGAGGGCAAGACCTGGAGCAAACCAGCGATCATTCCCTCCCTGAAGCGGGCCAGGCTGGAGGACGGGTTTGAAGTAGCNATCGGAGACCTCTGGCCAACCTGGCATGCGAAGTCAAAGGTGGTGCTCACAACCGGAAAGACTTTCAATTTTGAAGGCGGCAAGCGTGAAATCTTCACCCGGGAAAAAGTGTCCTATGCGGTTATGCAGCCGNAGAGTGGAACATGGGGGGCCATGAAGTTTCTGGCCATGCCGAAAAAGGATCACTCGGGAAAAGCTATCGTGGCTGCGAATGCCGGTAATAATCAGCGCGTCGATCTGGCTGACGGCGATATTCTGCTCCCTGTGCGTTATCAGCGAGGCCTCGAACGCCGCAACTACACAAGCGTGGTGGTTCGATGTGGATTCGACGGNAAGACCCTCACTTACAAGGAACATGGATCGGAGTTGAACATTCCACGGGATCGCGGTCTCTACGANCCATCACTCACTGAATTTGGAGGAAGGTATTACCTGACCCTGCGCTCAGATCATTCTGCCTTCGTGACGAAGGGNAGTGACGGGATNAACTTTGAGCCCATTCGCGAATGGAAGTTTGATGACGGGGCTCCCCTGAAAAGTTACAACACGCAGCAACACTGGATTACAGCCGGGGGTGGCCTGTTTCTGATCTACACTCGCAAAGGGGCGAACAACGATCACGTTTTCAGACATCGCGCTCCCCTCTTTATCGGGCAGGTCCACCCCGAAACCCTGCGCGTNATTCGTAACACCGAACGAATCCTTATTCCGGAAAACCATGCGACCTTGGGGAATTCAGGAGTATGTCGCCTGAACGACAACGAATACATCGTGACCTGCGGCGAGGGACTCATGCGGCTCGGAAAGCGCAAAGGGGAACTCAATACCGTTCANTTCGTGAANGTGGCTGCTACCGCCAGTGAGTAGCCGCGCGCTGAAATGTTGAATCGTTCGAACCGCCCTAATCACNATAGCTTGTCTACAGGGAGCTAGAATCCCCCGNCTNNCGGCTCATGCGCAGAGGTGCGGCGAATTCAAAATCTATTGCATAACCGGCCATTGCTGGGGATGGTCCCGACGGTGACCCGCGGTAGTTGGACCATCTGGAAAATCGTCATTGGCCTCTTGCTCATCAAGCTCGTGACCCTTGCAGTCCTGTGGCAGTTTGCAGGCCTGTGGTGGAGATTTGCACTCAGGGGGGCGCCCTATCTCATCATCTGTATTGGCGGCCTGTATGGCTATCTATGGCTCAAGAAGCGAATAAAAATCATAAGGACTCATCCTGAGAAAGAACATTAAATGAGCGAGGATCCATCAGAGCCTGAGGAAATGAGCGAAGAGGAAATCATGGCCTATGCCGCAGAGCTCAAAGGCGTCATGGTGAATCAACGCAAAGAAGAGAAGCGCTCCCTTCTCATAGGCGGGATTGTCAATAGCGTCCGTATAGCGCTTTGCCTTTGGGGCGCATTTCTGGCCGCGAAGTGGCTGATCTCTTTCTCGTGGGCTCCTTGGTGGCTTTTCCCGTTTGTGATGGGCGGCGCTCTCTTAGCCCTTCTGGCACTCACCATGCTATTCGCTGAATTCGTCGGAAAGACGGGAGAGGGACAAAAAAAAACCCAACCTGAGGAAGAGAAGTAAGGACCCCTGGAAGTTCTCGGCTGTGGCACCGCCGCCCAAGGCAATCCCATTACCGCTCTCACTCCTCCTCATCCGATAGCTGATCCTCTTCAGGAACATCCGGCGCGATGACATCGAAGGCCTCGTCCATGTCCCTGGACCTGGGAAAAAAAAGCAGGAGCACCGCGACGGCCCCTACCGGGCTCATCAAATTCAAGAGGACCCATGGGTGCTCCTGTGCGTTTCCGGAGCTGACTAAGATGACGCTCACAAACACACCGAAAGCACCAGCAGGCGCGCTAATAAAAATCAGAAACGACCAGGAGCCGGCACGGGCGAGTGTCGTCGATCTGGATCCAGTCTTTTTGAGAGGCCGGATGACCATCCATTTGCAAACCTTGTAACCAATAAACCATAAGAAGGCCGTGATACAGGCATTAGCAACACTAAGGCCGATCATCGTCGAAACATCGTCATCTTTAGTTTTGAAATCCGAGGGCTGAGGCCCGACTCCGTAAGTGCGGCCTTCGTTGCCCTCAAAGAAACGATTTAACTCCGCCATCCATGGAGGAGCTGAAGCATAGAGGTAGAGAGTAAATACGACGCCCACCACCAGCATGACCATGAAGCACCCTCCTCCAAGGAGACCATTATCCGAGGCCTTCGATGATTTCTTCCTTCTGGGTATTGCTTTTTTTCTAGACTACACTCGGTGGTTCAGGGCACTCGGAAATGTGGCCCACGATTACAGCACACCCGAGAACTCGCACAAGCCGCAAGCTCCCTCTTCTCCCCCTGCCCACCTCTCACCCGGGCGTTTCTCTTCCTTGGCTGCAAGCCAGGAGAAGGCCTCTGTCAGGATCTTTCTCTGACGAATCCGTAGCCCTCAGACAAACCATGCCTTCAACCCTCAGCTGCAAAAAATGCGGGAAGGAAACCCATTATGACGGCAGCTTTGGGGGGCCTCCGTGTGAGCATTGTGGATACACGCTACCACACATATAGGTGCTTTTGGGCTTACTCCCCTTTCTGCTCTATTTCGTTACTCTTGGGGCCATAGAGCTCATCTTTGCTCCGCCCATTCCAGACGAGCTGAAAATCCTTGGCGGCATGGCAGGCCTTATCCTCTTGTGGTATCTCTATGCCCAGTGGAGCCAGCGGAAGACCTGAACGGTTAGCAGCCCCTCTTTCGGCCGAACCACTGAGACTGGGGAAGTGGTGGCCTCAGTAGCTACCAGACGATAGCGCGGAAGGGACTTGAAGTTCCTCCGCCTGCAAGTCCCCTCTACTTCATCGAATTATCCTTGAGCGGCTTTCCGTTGGTGGTGAGAACCTGAAAGTGGTGGAACCCGTGTTTCCCCCCACTGTATGTCCACACCACCTTTTTTTCTCTGGTCACCTCGGTGAGTTTCACGCGATTGCCACTGGCGTGATAACTGGTAATTACCGTATTTCCGTTTGGAAGGCGCTGCACACCACAGGCATCATCGAGAAGCTCTTTACCCAGATCCTGGTTATCTACCTTCCAGACAATCGCCCCCTGACTATCGACCTCAATCACCCGGTTGCCATTTGTGCAGCCGATAAGGGTATTCCCATCAGCAAGACGAATCGCGGTAAAAGGCCAGTCCCGCTTTTCCCGGCCACGATCATCCGTAGGAAAGGTCTTTAGCACCGCTCCTGTCTCTCGGTTGTATTCCTTG
>PBTP01000123.1 GCA_002729275.1 Roseibacillus sp.
GGGCTTGATCCTGCGAGCTCGTGCCTCCCCGCTGAGGACCTCGAGACTTTTTATATAGTCGCTCTGGAGTTTGAGGGCCTCCTCGAAGGCGGCCCGAGCCTTCCTGAAGTTTCGAAATTCGACATGACAGGCTCCGACAAGGTTGAGGGCACCGGGCTCATTTGGGAAAATGCGTTGAGCCTCCGCAAGCTCATTCAGAGCCTCGATAATTCTCTTCTGATTAAACAGGCGGCCGGCTTCCTTTAATTTGTCCCGGTAAGCAGTCTGTTTAGGGCTTCCAAGGGTCTCAAAGTCTTTCTGCCACTGAGGAACGACATCAATGCTCCCGGCATTCCCGGCCTGCGAGGCCTCCTGTGCGGAGGAGTAGAGAGGAAAGACAACCAAGGTCGTACAGAACGAAATGGTGGAGAGGAGAACTTTCATAATCGTCTATTTGGCTGGAAGACCCTTCGCGCTCAAAGCGAGATATGTCAAGATGATCATGAATAGATGGACTCTTGCTGCAGGTAACGGACTACATCTGGATGAAGCCATTCTTCCGATATCCTGGTCGCAGGTTGTTCCCGGATTTCAGTAGCGGAAGCGGGATGATGCCCCTTGATGTGATGAGCCTGGAAGCCCTCCTGCAGGCCCGGAGGCTTGTTTCGGTCGTGGACGATAAATTCGACTAGTTCAGCGAGGTAGGAGGGACGTTCCCAGGTTCCGATTGTTGACCACTGATCGGCTCCCATAAGCCAGTAGAGTTTAGCCTCCGGATAAATCTTTCTTATCGCCTCGGCAGTCACCCAAGAAAAAGACGGGTCCGGCAGGAGGTATTCGATATCGCTTCGTTCTGCCCATGACATATCTGCGAGGGCAAGATCTAACATTGCTAGGCGCTGTGTTTGGGTGGCAACCGCAGGGTTATCCTTGTGAGGGGATTGGCGACACGGAATAAAAAGCACGAGATCGAGGTCGAGAGTGTCCTTCGCGGTCCTTGCAATGCTTGTATGCCCGAGATGGACAGGGTCGTACGTTCCACCAAAAAGAGCAACGCGTTGAGGGTGTCCCGGCCTCTTCTCTTTCATAGGGATTTCAGGTGCCAGCTCGCCTCTCAATTTCAATTTCCCCGAGAATCTGATCCTGACAGACTAGGAATTGATTTAGCTTCATAAGTTCCAGCAGGGCGAGGAAGGTCACAATGACCTCGGATTTGGTTGAGGCAGACGCAAAAAGGGACTTGAAAGGCATACTCTGGCCCGGACTGAAGTTATCGAGCAGGAGGTCCATCTTGTCGGAAACGGTGAAACGGTCGTCGATAATATCGCCAAGGTCATGGGTTTCCTCAAATCTCTTGAGGACTCCCTGGAAGGCGCGAATCAGGTCAAAGATTGAAATTTCTGCAAGCGGCGCTGACTCCTTGTTCTTGGTGGATGGCTTTTCAGGAACGTGGGCAAAGATCTCTTCCTGCTCTCGAGCCTTTTGAGCAAGGGTTCCCGCGGCATCCTTGAACTTTTTGTATTCAATCAGCTGTCTGATGAGCTCCCATCTGGGGTCGTCTTCATCGCTGTCCTCTTCGGGTGGTTGCTCGCTGCGTGGCAGGAGGGTCCGGCTCTTGATATACATCAAGTTGGCGGCCATCACTATGAACTCCGAAGCCAAGTCGATATTGAGAAGCTTGAAGGTTTCGATGTAATCGAGGTATTGCTTGGTGATTCTCTCGATGGAAATATCGTAAATATCTATCTCATCCTTCTTAATCAGATAGAGGAGCAGGTCGAGAGGGCCTTCGAAAATATCGAGCCTCACCTTGTAGGAGTCATCATCCACTGGCGGTTGCATAGGTCAGCGAGTGGCTGTCGGCGAGGGAAAAGGGTGAATGGCAGAAACACGAAAAAAATCAGATTGGCAATTTTCGCGTCCAAACCTTATCTCTCAGGGCGGGCGGGTTGTTACAAATGCAGGCGAACCAGAAGAAATTGGACGAATTCCGCTCCCGCATGAGTGCGTGGGTGGCGAGTCAGGGGTTGCTCTTTCAATTGGTCCACGGGGGAGGCGGTGCGTCCTCAGCATTAGTCAGTTGGATCACCAGAATCGGATTTCGATGTGCCCTGCTCCTCCTGGTCGCGACCGTTCTTCTTTATCTTTATCTCCTCCGGCGTCCGTTTGCGCCGGGCTTTGGCGAAGGGATTCGGATTTCGATTGAGAAAAGGCTGGGGGCTGAATCTTCCGAGATCGGCCCGACAGCGAGAAAAGATGGGCAGCTTGAACTGAGTAGCCTTGGGTTGGTGGGGTCTGAAGGGTCTTTTTTTGACGTGTTTAGCGCGCGAAATATTAAAACCAGAATGCGAATCCTTGCCGGTATCTCGGGGGCTTGGAGAGGGGACTCGGTGAATATAGAGCGCTTGGATATTAAGGTGAAATCGGGATCTGAAACTCTCGATGCGGATAGCATTTATGGCGCGATTTTTCGTTTGGAAGAGCGATTTGAATTCGAGCGGGTGGACGTGGATGTGGCCACAATCAGGTGGGGTTACTCACCCTCCACGGCCGGAGGAGTAAGTAATACCAGGCTCAGCGCCAAGCGTAGTGGGACTGGATGGAAGCTAAAAATGGTTGGTGGGGTGTTCAGTCAGAACTGGTTCAGAGATTTGACGATTGAGTCTCTTGAGATCAATATTTCTAAAGATGGAATTGAAATCGTAGAGGCTCAATTCGGGAAGGGAGACGGGCGGATGTTGTTGTCTGGAATGGTGAAGGGGCCGGTGACAGATCCCCAGGTTGATCTGACTGGAACAATGGAAGGTTTCCCTCTGGAGGGCAGTCTCCAGCCGGAGCTCAGGGCAGTGCTTCAGGGCAGAATTTCTGGTGAGGTTCAACTCGGCGGCTCTCCCTACGGCGCTAGTGGGGTTACGGTTGCCGCTCAGGTTGAGCTTGGTCCTGACGACGAGATAATCATGACGGATGAAGTAAGGCTGCTTGATGCTATTTCGCTGGTTGATCGTTACCGGAGTTACAAGAAGGTGCGGTTCCGCTCAGGAGGTTTCGCTGTCGAGACCGGAAAAAATGTCGCGGTGTTTAGGGAGATCCAGCTCGTGGCCAAGGATCATGTCCGGCTGGAAGGTGAGTTTATGTCGAGGCCGCCCTCCAACAAGGAGGTTTCTGACGCGATTCATGAGACCGATGCAGCTGATGAGGATCGCCTTCCTGTTGGTGAGCCGAGCGCAGAGGCCGCTGTGCAAGATTTTGATCTCGCTGCTGCTGCGCGAGATGCTCGGGAAACATCTGATAGTGACGAGAAGATCCGGACAATCTTCCAGTCTGCGGTGTTCGGTCAGGAGGTTATGCGAAGAGAAGACGAGGCGAGGGCCAGCTATCGAAGCATTCCATATCTCGANGGGACGATTAGACTTGGCCTTCACCCTAGAGCGTTCGAGGAAAAGCGNTCTCCNATACTCTCAGAGCTNTTCCCGGTCGAAGAGANTAGCGGATTGCGTTGGCTGGACTTAGATCTCAAGGATAGCCTCCCTGCCGCAGGGGCAGAGCTGGCGGAGCAAATTTTGTCGCANGTGAAGAACTAGCCTTCTGCCGCCACTCAAGTTAGCGACCAAGGTTAAGTTCAGTTGCGACCTGCCTCGTCGCGCTACTTTTGTTGAGGGTGTAGAAGTGAAGGCCATCAACGCCCTCTGAGAGCAGTTCGCGACACTGGATGGTCGCGTAGTCCGATCCGGCCGTTTCAAAGGCAGCTGGGTCATCGTTCGCGCCCTGAAGCATGCGCTGGAGTTGAGCTGGAAAGTGGACTCCGGCAGCGAGGTCCGCCATCCGTTCCATTCCAGATCTTGTCGTAATGGGCATGATNCCTGCGATAATTGGAATATCGATGCCAGCGAGTCGGCAACGATCACGGAAATCAAGGAAGGAGTAATTGCTAAAGAATAACTGGGTGCAAATGTAGTCTGCACCTGCATCCACCTTTTGTCGNAGGTNGTCCATNTCCTTGAGCCTGTTTTTAGTGTCCGGATGCCCTTCCGGGAACCCTGCAACCCCAATCCCAAATCCTTTCTGCTGGGTTTTGGCTTCTTGATTAAACCCCTGAATGAAGCTGACCAGGTCGGACGCGTAAGGGAAGGCGTCCTGATTCCGGTTATATTCGATGTCTTCTCCGGGCGGATCGCCACGCAGAGCGAGGACCGCAGGGACACCGGCGTCTGCATACCCCGAGAGAATTCCTTCGATTTCCTCGNTGCTGTGGTTGACGCAGGTGAGGTGGGGAATAGCCGGGATNGTGGTTTCCTCCATGATTCTAAGAACTAGCTTGTGAGTTCGCTCACGAGTTGATCCGCCGGCCCCATAGGTGACGCTTACGAATGAGGGATTGAGCTGCTTAAGTTCGTGAATCGTGGAAAAAAGCCGTTCTGATGCCGCGGCAGACTTTGGAGGAAAGAATTCGAACGAAACTGTGGGCTTCTCTTGCCCCAGAACTTCAGCAATGTTGGTAGTGCCTTGCATTTATTTGAGCCGAATTTGGGTATTCGACATGATTTTTACTTTCTGGAGTAACTTCCACACCGTTGATTGGTTTCATTCAGTAGGAAGCAGGAACCTGATCTGTTCTCGCTCGAAAAGAGTATGTTTTAATGAATCCAGTCCGCAAGCAACTCCTGCTCCTCCTTGCGATAGCTCTGCCGCTCTGGGCTCAGGAAGATGCTTGGCAGGATACCCCACGGGGAGGAAAGGGAGAGAGGCATCACAGGGCCCCCTCCGATAAGAGCTTTATGGCGAAATACGACAAAAACGGTGACCGGAAGGTTTCCTTTGAAGANTTCGGCTCAGTGGGACGGGCGGCCTCATTGGGAGAGGCTGGTCGCCGGCGTCTCTTTAGTCATCTGGACAAGAATGCTGATGGGGAAATTGCAGAGGGAGAATTGCCTGGCTTCATTCCTCCTCCAGTCAGAGGACACGACTTGGATAAAGACGGACGGATCACGTTCGAGGAGTTTGGTCGGAATCCGAGAGTGAAGGGATGGAGTGCCGATCGGCTGGAGGCAATGTTTTCGCGGATGGACCGCAATAAGGACGGGGTGCTTACAGCAGCAGATTTTCCCCGGCGCCCCGGAGCGCCATTAAATGTGTCGGAGATTGAAAAGCTGGATANNAATAAGGATGGAGGTCTTAGCTTTGAGGAATGGGCGAAAGGGCCGCGTCAGCGGGGCGGTTCAATTGGCGAGCTCCGAAAGAGATTTGGTAAGATGGATCGAGACCAAAACGGAACGCTCGATAGTGCCGATAGAGAGCGGGGCCTGGGCCATGGGCCTGGGGACGGACCGCGGCGGTCGAAAAAGGAGAACTGATCTTTTTGGGTCAGGCGATCCTCTCTCGGCAGGAGGCTCCGCGGCATTGGTTCCTAAAAGGATACCTCAAACCAAAAGCCTGCGTGAATCTCGTCGCCATCCCGGTGTTGAATTTCATAGGACCATCCGAGAAAGGGCGTTACCGAGAGCATGCTGTTGACGTTGTAGGTAAAAGAGAGACGCCCGGTTAAGTCTCCGAAGCCAGTCAGACCATAGTAGTCCTCAGTACCGGTGATCCCAATTTTTCCCGAGAGGAAGGCATCGTCTGAAAGTCGTTTATACCAGTGGCTGGCAAGTTCAGCGTACCAGCCTCCGGCTCCGCAGTCATGCGCTACCGAAGTGGAGAAATTCCACTCGGTCTCAGCATGCCAGGTGAAGGTTCCCGAGAGGTCGAACCCGCTCCGGATGACGCTGTTACTATAGCCATGATATGCAGCGNTGGCGCTGGCAGTGAAGGCGTCTCCAATGGTNGTNCGAAGCTCTATAAAGCTGGTTTTCTCCTCAAAATCACCACCAGACTCAGAGGCTATCCATCCGCCTGCCGCCAGAGATAAGTCATTGTTGATCGTCACCTCGGTTTCCAATTGAAAATCGAGGGTAGACGTAGCGAGCTCAAAGCCGCGGTAGCTGTAGGATGACCGAAGCCCTGTTACCGCTTCGATACCAAAGGGGATGTCCTCCTCTATTTCACCCTTCACAGAGGAGTATGTCGTTCCGAGAACGATGAGAAAGAGGGGGAGGTGCTTCATGGAAAATAAGGAGAGGGAGCTTAGCCTTTACCGTGACGANTCAATCGGAGGATTGCAAGCTGTCAGGTCCTGACCGCTTCAGCTCAGGCCTCTGGCTCAGGGTCTGGAACGGTGGTCTTAATGCGGAGATCCCGTAGCTGGATAGGCTCGGCCGGTGCGGGACTGGCTGACATGAGATCACTTCCCTTGTTGTTTTTTGGAAAGGCGATTACTTCCCGGATTGACTGCTCGCCTGCNATTAGCATCACGATACGGTCCAGGCCGAGGGCGATCCCGCCNTGGGGTGGCGCACCGAATTCGAAGGCCTCAAGGATGTGCCCAAATTCAGTTGCGGCCTGTTCTTCGCTAATTCCCAGCGCGGTGAACATNGCTGACTGAAGTTCTTTCTCATGTATTCGGATAGACCCTCCTCCAAGCTCGTGACCATTGAGCACNACGTCATAGGCTTGGGCGCGAAGGTCGGAGTAATTGCCCTGCTGGAGCTGCTCGCGATCCGCATCAATGGGTCTCGTGAAGGGATGGTGAACGGCGGACCAGTTAGCGGACTCCTCGTCATAGGCAAGTAATGGAAACTGGGTGACCCACATGAAATCGAACTCTTCCTCTCGGCCTTGAAGAAGAGACTGCATGGAGGCACATTCGAGTCGGATTCTACCAAGTATTTCACAAGCAGGTTCCCACTTATCAGCTGCGAAAAGGATTAGGTCACCCTCCTCTACGTGGAGTTGTTCTCTCAATCCATTCAGCTCATCTTCGCTTAAAAACTTAGTAATTGGGGATCGCCAGGTGGACGGGTCTTCACCGCGCACTTGGATGTAAGCAAGACCCTTTGCTCCGTGGTTTACCGCGATTTCAGTCAGCTTGTCGACCTGGCCGGTTGTGATTCCGGAGAAGCCTTTTGCGTTGATTGCCTTTACGACCCCACCATTCTTAATTGCACCAGAGAAGACCTTGAAGCCGCTCGCTGTAAAGAGGTCGCTGAGGTCTGCTATTTCGATTCCGAACCGCCTGTCGGGCTTATCGGATCCAAATTTGTTCATGGCGTCATGCCATGTCATCCGCTCGAAGGGGGTTGGGATATCGGCGTTACGGCCCGCCTTGAACATGGCAGAGAGGCAGCCTTCGATCAGTTCGATGATCTCTTCCTGATCGGTGAAGGATCCTTCCACGTCTACCTGAGTGAATTCGGGTTGTCGGTCAGCTCTGAGATCCTCATCCCTGAAGCACCGTGCCACTTGAAAATAGCGTTCTACCCCGGCGACCATGAGGAGCTGCTTGTATTGCTGTGGAGCCTGGGGAAGAGCGTAAAAGGAGCCCGGGTGCATTCGTGATGGNACCAGGAAATCCCTCGCCCCTTCGGGGGTAGACTTGGATAGAATTGGTGTCTCAACCTCAATGTAGCCATGCGAATCAAGGAAATCACGGGCCGCTTTGGTAACTCGGTGCCGGATTTGGAGATTCCTGTTCATCCGAGGACGCCGGAGATCCAGGAATCTGTGGCTGAGCCTGAGGTCTTCATTCGACAGCTCCTTATCGAGTTGAAAGGGAAGAACCTTGGCCTTGTTGACAATCGTGAGAGTGGTCGCAGCAACTTCGATTTCGCCTGTGGGAAGTTCGCTGTTGACCGTACTNTTGCCGTCGATTTGCGGTCGCGCTTCAACCCGACCGGTAACCTCCACGACATCTTCCGCTCGTAAGGAATGTGAAATCTTGGCGGACTCAGAGGATTCCTCGGGGCGGAAGACACATTGAGTGAGCCCCTCGCGGTCTCGTAAATCGATGAAAATAACGCCACCGTGGTCTCGTGATGAATTGACCCATCCAGTCAGGGTAACTATTTCACCCTGATGGTCGGCCCGTAGTTCGTTGCAGTGATGTGTTCTCATTGAAGTTCGGTTGTGAATGTCTTCTTTGGTGGAGCTCGTGCGGATGGATTTCCTATGCAAGAAGCGGTCCGTCCGGAGCCTCCAGACGTGCCTTGATAACGTCTATAATATTGCCTCCTCCGGGAATGGTCTCCTCAGTGCGGCTATTAAGATTTTTGAGTTTGAGCTCGGGAAACTCGCTTCCAACCACTAGAGCGAATCGAGCAAGGGTATGATCGGCAGCCTTAAACTGCTTATTTATCTTGGTAGGTGAAAGGGGCCAATCGGCTGCGAGACCGCTCTCACGAATAGCATGTCCCAGACAAAGGGCGTCCGGGCGCACCGATTCATCAGCGATCACGATATAGATGTCACAGGTAGCCTGGGTCTGAAGCCATGCCTGATATTGGAGGAGGGCGGAAGGAACCTCTTTAATCAGTTCAGAAATGACACAGTCTCCCATCGCGTATCCCGTTGCGGCTAGTTCCGAGGAGCCTTCTGTCACAATGGAGACAAGGGTGTCGTAGCGCCCACCTCCAGCGACTGATCGGAGTTGTTTTCCTGAATCGAANACCTCAAATACCACTCCGGTGTAGTATGCAAGGCCCCGGACAATGGAGAGGTCGATCTCGACGAATCTATCGAGCTTGCGAGCTCTCAGATCCTTAAGAACTTCGGACAGGTTCTCAGAGCAGGAGTCACCGGCAGAAGATATGAAGCTACGAACCTCTTTCAGTTCGACAGAGAAAGGTTTGAGCTTCTCCTTTATTTTTTCATCCGGGTCCCGTTCGATTTTATCGATAATCTGGAGGAAAGAGTCGAGTTGGGAGGCTTCTATTCCTTGGTCTTCAGCGAAGTTGATCCACGCTTGCCNGTCCGATAGGCGAATCGAGAACTGCTCCTCGTCGAATCCGAGTTCGCGCATGACGTCAATTGAGAGGGCAATCAGCTCCGCGTCTGCAGCCGGTGAGGCCTCTCCCAGGATATCGGCATTAAATTGATAAAACTCGCGCAGCCGTCCTCGCTGTGGTTTTTCGTATCGAAAGCACCTTCCGATCTCAAACCACTTAAGGGGCTTGGGGTAGTCTCTTTGCTGTGCGGCCGCGATTCGCGCGAGTGAGGCGGTTAATTCAGGGCGGAGGACGACATCCCTTCCGCCCTTATCCTCGAAGCGAAAGAGCTGTTCGCCCAGTTCACCGCCCGACTTCTTGAGATAGAGATCCGCAGATTCGAGGATAGGCCCTTCGTATTCGGAAAAGCCATAGCGCCGGGCGACCCGGTTCCAGATTTCGAATAGATAGTTGGACTGGAGACGTTCGCGAGGCGCGAAGTCCCTGAATCCGGGCAGCGGTTGGTTGTTACTTGCCATTGTCTTAGCGGCGGGCGGGGAGGATAGGGAGGTTAACCCGCTTGTCGAGAAGCGACGCTGGAATCTGGCCCGTATTCTGATGTTTTGGGGAGGAAGTGGCCTTAATCGGTCTGCTCAAACTTTTCTTTGCGCTAGCTATCGAGGGTCGTGAACAGGCGCAAAGGCTTGGCTAGGGTTTGATCGTCGCCTATTTTGAAAAGACCCAAATTTGGCATTGGCAAGAGCAGGGTCAACACCCTGAAATCATGCATCAGCGTAGAATCCTACCAGATCCTGCTATATTACCTGTATCGTCCTTTCGATGACACGGCAGGATATTTGGCCGAGCATCTTGAATTGTGTGAGACCCTGGAATTGCGTGGGCGCGTTCTCATTGCTGATGAGGGGCTGAATGGAACGGTTTCCGGGCGTCGAGATATGACCGAAAGGTATATGAGGGCCCTGCGGGAGGACCCGCGGACGGAGGGTGTCCAGTTCAAGGTCGACCCTGCTGAGGGCCACGCCTTTCCGAGGTTGAACATTAAACGCAGAGAGGAAGTTGTGACCTTGGATCTCGGCGAAGAGGATTTCTCGCCCGGTGAGACGACAGGGGANCATCTTACTCCGGAGCAATGGAGGGAGTGGATGAGTCGCGACGATACAGTCCTTGTTGACGCACGAAATCAATACGAGTGGGAGCTTGGGCACTTTGAGGGCGCTCTTTTGCCCCCGGTAGAAAATTTTCGCGATTTGCCCGGCTGGGTGAGAGAAAATAGAAGCCAGCTAGAAGGAAAAAAAATAATGACTTACTGCACTGGTGGGATCCGTTGTGAAAAGTTTAGCGGGTTTCTCCTGCGGGAAGGATTCTCAGAGGTGTATCAGCTTGATGGCGGGATTGTTTCGTACGGAAAAGAAGCGGGGGTCCAAGGAGAGGGTTTCGCAGGTAAGTGCTATGTGTTCGATCAACGTGTGGGGGTAGAGGTCAATCATACCAAGGGGGCAAAGGTTGTCTCCCGGTGTCTCCATTGTGGTGCTGCCTCAGATCGCTACGTTAATTGTGGGTGGAGTCGCTGTAATCGCCAGTATTTCTGTTGTAAANCCTGTGACAGGGATCGACTCCGTTTCTGTAGTTCAGTGTGCGAGGAAGCATCAATCTTGTCTGTCGCTTCCTTGGGAATCGGATGTGACTGAGGGCTTGTCCTGTAGAGATCATCAGGTCAGAAANCCCAAGAGACCAATATGAGTTCCCCTGCCGTTCCTGATGACCAACTTAAGCTGGAATTCGAAACACCCCAGTTCCTTCACTCTCTTTTTGCGAATGATCCAAAGGAGGTGAATTACATCGAGCAAAGTCTTGGGGTGAGAGTGGTCACCCGGGATGGATGGATTTTGTTCAGTGGTCCGCGATCGGGGTTGGACCTGGCCAAGAAGCTATTTGCAGATCTCGAGGAGGCTCGCCGTTCCGGAGCGTCCATTCAAAAACGGGATTTCCGGCAGGCAGTCGACATGGTTGCAGGCAAGAAGAGCANAGGCCTGGCAGATCTTACTGCGACCAGATTGTTAGGATCCCGGACCCGGAAAGCGGTTATTCCTCGCAGCCCTCGGCAGTTGGACTACTTGCGAGCCATGGAATCGCATCCGGTGGTATTCGGTATTGGTCCGGCAGGAACTGGAAAGACATATCTGGCGATGGCGATGGCGCTGTGCCGTCTAAAAAGAGGAGAGATAACACGGGTGATTCTTACTCGGCCAGCGGTGGAGGCTGGAGAGGCCCTTGGGTTTCTTCCGGGTGATCTGCAAGAGAAAGTAGCACCGTATCTCCGTCCATTGTATGATGCGATCCATGATCTTCTGGAACCGGAGGAGGGGACCCGGTATCTCGAGGACGGAACGATTGAAATTGCCCCACTTGCATACATGCGCGGTCGCACGCTGGCGAATTCATGCGTTATACTCGACGAAGCTCAGAATACTACCCGGGAGCAAATGTTCATGCTGCTGACTCGCCTCGGGGAGNGGTCCTCCTGCGTCGTAACCGGAGACGGGAGTCAGGTGGATCTGGCCGCTGGTATTGCCTCGGGATTGGTAGAGGCTGAGGCGGCGATGGACAACGTCACAGGAGTAAAGTTTATCAGGTTTTCGAGGGGAGATGTGGTCCGGCATGCGGTTGTAAGTGAAATAATTGACGCCTATGAAAATTATAGGAACACCAATAAAAATGGGGCAGGGAAGGCCAATGGTGAGACAAGGTGACGCGGCAGTAGCTTGAATCACGTTGAAAAATCTCTTCTAGCCCGCTAAGGGAGTGGCCGCAGCGCGGGGAGTTCCTCGCCAATCAGCGTTCCGAACGTCCCCATTCACCCGTGGAGCTTTTCGATTCCATCAGGCGCCGCCGCCTCACTCAGCAGGGCCTATCTTCCGGTAAGAAGCGCCGAACCCAAGCCGATCGCGCCTTGGCCGTAGGGCTGGATCGTAGCAATATTATTCGCTACGCGATGTATTTATCCTTCGCGTTTTTCGCGGCGGTCCTTGCCTTTAATTTCGCAGGGACAACGGGGAGAGGAGGAGAGAGTTTCAGGTCCGGGTTCTCCTGTATGCTTGCTGGTGGGATGTGTCTTGCCTTGCTGGAGGTCCTCTTCCGGAAGGTCACACAGCGAAACAGCCATGTATTTCTTGTCTTGTGCGGATTGGCTTTCCAGCTCTCAGCGATCTGGCTCTCAACGGTGATGGTGGACGCAAACCCCTCCCTTGGGAGTCCATTCAAGCTGTTGCTGGTTCCCTANGCTTTNGCGCCGATGATCCTNTCAGTGCTTCTGGGGAGTGGCGTGGGCCTTTATGCGGTCGCCACNGCGACGCTTCTCGGAGCCTTCCTCATGCCGCAGAATTCGGTCCTGCCTTACTTGGTGATGAGCGTGGTATGTGGTGTGGTTGCAGTGCTGGTAACGCTCCAGGTCCGCAAGCGGGGGAGGCTTCTCCGGGCAGGGTTCTATATCGGCGGCGCTGCGTTGCTGGTAGCATGTTCCTTTCAAATGATCAGAGTGGGCTCGTTGGCCGGCGGAGGGATTCTCGAGTGGCAGCTCCTCGGCATTAAAGTTGTGACTGCTTTCGGCACTGGTCTGATTACNGGGATGATTGTCAGTGGTCTTCTTCCTTTGCTGGAATCGACCTTCAGCCTGACGACGGATATCAGTTGGTTGGAGCTGAGTGACCTTAATCATAAGCTACTCCGCCGAATGCAGCTCGAAGCGCCGGGAACCTTCCACCATAGCATGGTGGTAGCTTCCTTGTCNGAGGCAGCAGCAGAAAAAATCGGGGCCAATCCGATGATGTGCAGGGTCTGCTCTTACTTTCATGATATCGGCAAGCTTCAGAAGCCTGCGTATTTCATTGANAATCAGGGAGAATCGAATCCCCATGATNNGCTAACACCAACGATGAGCGCATTGGTGATCATCGCCCATGTAAAGGATGGTGTTGATATGGCGATCAAGAGTAAGCTCAACCCAAGAATTGTTGATGTCATCCGGGAACACCATGGAGATTCGCTGGTGTATTTCTTCTATCGGAAAGCAGAGGAGCAGAGGAANCTAGAAGAGGAAAAGGTTCAGGAAGGACTGGAGAATCCTGAGGATCTTCCCGTGGTTGATCCGAAAAGTTTCCGTTACCCNGGNCCAAGTCCTCAAACAAGGGAGAGTGGAATTATCTCCCTTGCGGATGCTGTTGAGAGTGCGGCGCGGAGCCTGCAGAAGCCCACGCCCAGCAAAATCAAATCTCTGGTAAACGAGATTGTCTTCAATCGAATTAAGGATGGGCAGCTCGATAACTGCGGTCTGACTGTAAGCGATCTTAAAAAGATGCGGGACAGCTTCACCAAGACGCTTCAGAGCATGATGCATAGTCGTATTGATTACCCGAAACGGGAGCATTCTTCTGGTGGGGAAGCTTCAGATGAAGCGCGTTCCTCCAGGNGGATGGGGAATGTGGTCCCGGTTGAGGAATGGGAGAAACAGCGGCGAAGAGTCGCCGGTAAATCCTGAGCGAGGCAAGGTTTAGACATGCCGCGCCCCAGGGTTCAAGTTCATGACAGGCAGGCGGTCTGTTCGATTCCAATCGCTTTTGTCTCAAATCTGCAGGATGCGGGCAGAGCGGTCCTTGAGGAAATCGCTAAGAAAGGTCTNGCNCGTGTGAACCCTCCAGAATCCGTCGAAGTCTCACTGATAGGCGACGAGGAGATATCCCGGGTGCATGCACAATTCATGGACAATCCACATCCTACTGATGTGATCACCTTTCCCTACGGTCAGGAAGGAGAGATCTTGATCAGTGTTGAGACAGCCCAGCGGCAGGCGGAGGAGTTCGATTCCCCACTGGAGCGCGAAATCACTCTATATCTGGTGCATGGGCTACTTCATTTGGCAGGATATGAGGACGCCACACCAAGCTCCCGGGATGAAATGAATGCCCTCCAGGAGGGGCTGCTCGCGGAGCTTCTTGAGGCGTGACGATTGGGTGATACATGGGCAAATAGAGGATTGCCAATTGGTGGTGGCTTGAGCATCTTTCCCCGTCCCCGTTAACCCCTTCAGGGCTCTCCGGGGCGACATCCACCTGTTGCCAATCGTGTATTCAAATCAAGACTATCTCAGCGAGCTGTTGGTTGAGCGAGGGACTGTGACCCCCGAGGAAATCACCAAAGCGCGTGATGGTGTGAGCCCCAACCAGGGAGTTGTCGACCTTCTGGTGGCCGTAGGCGATGTAACGGAGGAGCAGGTTGCCCAGACAATCGCTGAAAGCGCAGGGACGGATTATGTCGACTTAGGCGGGCACCCTTTCACGGAGCACGTGTTTCAGGCGATGGATGTTGAGGTCGCCCAGCGATTCCAGGCAGTNCCTCTTCAGGATGACGGAACCTACATGACGGTGGCGGTGGCCGANGCCCTTGATTTTGAAACCTTGGATAGCCTTCCGCATGTCGTGGGTCGCGANGTTAACTTTGTTTCGTCCACTCCATCCGCGATCACCAAGGTTCTCCACGACAACTATGGAGTTGAAACGGAGGAGAGCGACAGTGGCACTTCTTTCACTGTGATCACCGAAGGTGAAACAGAGGAGGCGGATGCCAATGACGCTCCAATTATTCGGATGGTGTCCAATATGCTTCTGGAGGCCTTCCGGATGCGGGCATCGGATATTCATGTTGAGCCTCTGGAGACGACCTTGCGGATTCGATTCCGGGTGGATGGCCGACTCGTTGAGGTGGAGAGTCACCCCAAACGGCTTCTCCCCGCGATCGTGGCAAGGGTCAAGGTGATGAGCGGGACCATGAGCATTGCCGAGAAGCGGATTCCTCAGGACGGACGAATTCAGATGAGGATCGGAGGTAAGGAGGTGGACCTGCGGGTGTCTACCGTTCCGAGTAATCATGGCGAAAGTATCGTGATGCGGATTCTAGACAAATCCTCGCTTCTCCTCGGCCTGCCTGAATTGGGATTTTTCACCGATGATGAGGCAATCATGCGGGAAATGATGGGCCTTCCAGATGGAATCATTCTGGTGACTGGCCCTACAGGATCTGGAAAAACTACGACTCTTTATGCCTGCTTGAACTACATCAATAAGCCGGACCGAAAGATCATTACGGTAGAAGATCCGATTGAGTATCAGCTTCCTGGCATCAACCAGGTAATGGTCAAATCGGACATTGGCATGACTTTTGGTGCGGCCTTGCGCGCTATGTTGCGGCAGGCGCCGAACATCATCATGGTAGGAGAAATTCGTGATGTGGAAACCGCCAGCATAGCGATTAATGCGTCGCTAACCGGACACCTCGTCTTTTCAACCCTGCACACCAACGATGCTCCGAGTGCGGTTGCGCGTTTGGCGGATATTGGGGTGCAGCGATTCTTAATCGCCTCCGCGGTCCGGGCCATTATGGCCCAGCGTCTTGTCCGTGCACTGTGCAAGGATTGCAAGGGGCCAGCAGAGCTCACTGATGCTGAGATGAGGATGCTACGCTTGGATCCTGCTCAGTTGGAAGAAAGTACGATTATGGGCCCCGGGCAATGCGAAACTTGTCGGCAAGGAGGCTACCGTGGCCGCCAGGGAATCTTTGAAATCTTCAAGGTCGATGACGAGGTGCGGCACCTTATCAATGAAAACCTGAGCACTCCTCAATTGCGCCGCCGCGCACGGGAGCTTGGCATGCGGACTTTACGAGAAGACGGGATCAGAAAGGTCCTCGCTGGTGTCACCTCAGCCTCAGAGGTCATCTCGGTCACAATGTCCGATTCCGATTAAAATCGAACTCATTTCATCATACACTAATGGAAAATCGTAACGTCTTGGACATCTTCGTCTCCCGGGGGATGATAGACAATTCCCTTGCTGAGGACATGCTTCGGGAGATGGACGCAAGTGGAAAGGACGTGGGTGATATCCTGACCGACTTTCAGGTCGTTCAATCCAGAGAGGATATGTGGGGAATCATCGCGCAGGAGCTTGGTGCGGACCTTGTCGATCTTTCCGAATTTATGCCACCCGAGGAGCTATTGGCGGTTATTCCTGCACCGATGGCTCGGCTTCATGGTGCTTTGCCGATTAATTTTGACGCAGAGGGTATCACGGTCGCTCTGCTGGACCCGATGAATCCGCAGACCCCGGAGGATCTGCGGTTTGCCCTCGGCAAGGAGGTCAAGGTGGTGGTCGCGCCCGACTACGTCATCGAAAAGAAGATCAACGAGGCCTATGGCGGCGGAGCTGATGAGGGAGCGGCAATGGCCGAATTGCTGGGAGAGCTGGATAATGACGGAAAGGAGCTTTCTGAGCAGGAGTTGGCGGATGAAGCTAATTCCGCGCCGATCGTTCGTTACGTTGATCTAGTCATCTACCAGGCGATCAAGGAGCGGGCCTCTGATATTCACTTTGAGCCTTTTGAGAAGGATTTTAAGATCCGCTATCGGGTTGACGGTTCTCTCTATGAGATGGCTCCGCCACCTATCCACCTCGCACTGCCAATCCTGTCCCGGGTGAAGGTGATGTCCAACATGAACATTGCCGAGCGTCGTGTGCCGCAGGATGGAAGAATCGTAAAGCAGATTGGCGATCAACAGGTCGATCTCCGGGTTTCTTCTCTGCCAACCTCCTATGGTGAGAGTGTGGTTTTGCGAGTTCTTGACCGGTCGAATGTTAACATGTCTCTCAGCGTCCTTGGGCTCCCAAGGCACGTCGAAGACTACGTTAATACTACGATCAAGAAGCCGAATGGAATTTTCGTAGTGACCGGTCCTACCGGGGCAGGAAAGACCACGACTCTTTACGCCGCACTCAAAGAGATCAACACCATCGATACGAAGTTGCTGACCGCGGAAGATCCGGTGGAGTACGACATTGATGGGATAATCCAGGTGCCGGTGAACGAAGCCATCGACCTGAGTTTTGCGAGAATCCTCCGAGCCTTTCTTCGTCAGGATCCGGACAAGATTCTTGTCGGTGAGATTCGAGACCTCGAAACAGCGCAAATTGCTATTCAAGCATCCCTTACCGGGCACCTTGTTCTTTCAACTCTGCACACCAACGACGCCGCGGGGTCGGTGACCAGGCTTGTCGATATGGGGACAGAGCCCTTCCTGGTTGCGGCCTCCTTGGAGGGAGTTCTGGCTCAGCGGTTGGTCCGAACGATCTGCAAAGACTGTCGCGACAGCTACGAGCCTAACGAGGCAGTGCTCAATCAGTTGGGGCTTTCTGCGCATGAACTTGGAGACAAGCACTTCTACACCGGAAGAGGTTGTGAGGTGTGTGGTCAGACCGGTCTAAGGGGTCGGCGTGGTCTCTTTGAGCTTCTCAGTGTCTCGGACCCAATTCGCGAAATGATTACCGATCGGGCGCCCACTGTTGCCCTCAAGCAGAAAGCCATTGAACTGGGGATGTCCACCCTGCGTGAAGACGGCTTGCGCAATATTTACGAGGGAGTCACCACAATCGAAGAGGTCCTCAAATATACCTAGTGCCCCAATTAAGCCTCTTTCCATCCTTTTCACTACCATTTCTAAAACGTAAGACCAACCAGACCCATGCCTAATTTTCAGTACACTGCGATCGACCAGCAGGGACAACCGTCCACCGGCACAGTTCAAGCCGGATCCGAAGCGGAGGCTACCAGCCAGCTTAGGAGTCAGAACCTCTACCCAACTGGAATCGTTGAGCAAGGGAAAGGATCTCTTGGTGCGGCTGGCAAAAAAGCGGCTTCCAAGGCGAGAGGAAGGAAGAAGGCCAGAGGGACGACGGGAGGTCGGATCAAGCCCAAGGTGTTGATGATTTTTACCCGCCAACTCGCCACTTTGATTGACTCAGGACTGCCTCTCCTACGGGGGCTGACGGTGTTAGGTAAGCAGGAACCAAATCAGGTTCTTCGTGGGACAATCAACTCCTTAGCTGATTCCGTGCAGGGAGGTTCTACCTTTTCAGAGAGTTTAGCCCAGCATCCAAAAATATTTGATAAGCTCTACGTCAACATGGTGAAGGCCGGGGAGCTTGGTGGTGTTCTTGAAGTGGTCCTAACCCGTCTGGCCGAATACCAGGAGAAGGCCCACAAGCTGAAAAATAAGATCGTAGCGGCTATGGTTTACCCGGTCATCGTCATGTTCATTGCGGTGGCAATCGTGACCTTCCTGATGCTGTTCATTGTGCCCAAGTTCAAAGAAATGTTTAATGATATGGCTGGTGCTGAGCTGCCCAAGATCTCGCAGTTCGTCTTCGGGTTTTCGGAATTCATGATGGCGAGGCCTGTTATTCTTCCCAATGCGGTATGGATTCTCGGTGGTGTTTTTCTGGTCTATCTGGGCTTTCAGTTATGGGGGCGGACAAAGACAGGGCGTAATCTTGTGGATAAATTGAAGCTTAGGATACCCCTTTTCGGTGACATCCAGAGAAAGAGTGCAGTTTCTCGGTTCTCCCGGACGCTTGGAACTCTAGTGACGTCAGGTGTTCCGATTCTCCAGGCCCTGAACATCACCAAGGAGACCGCCGGCAACGTCGTTATTTCCGATGCAATTAACAAGGTTCACGAGTCTGTCAAAGAGGGTGAATCGATTGTGCAACCCCTCCGCGCGAGTGGGGTATTCCCATCCATGGTGATCAGCATGGTGGACGTGGGTGAGGAGACTGGGCAATTGCCGGAAATGTTGCTCAAAATTGCCGACGTGTATGATGATGAGGTTGATAATGCGGTGACTGCGCTCACCTCCGTTTTGGAGCCGATAATGATTGTGTTCCTTGCTCTGGTTGTCGGGGCAATTGTATTTGCATTGTTCCTACCTCTGATTAAGATTATTCAGCAGATGCAGCAGTAAAATCTGCCTCATCCGAACAATCCGATTTCAAGATGGAAGTCTCCCGTAAGCAGCTCAAAGCCAGAAGTTATCGTGGGTTTACCCTCGTGGAACTACTGACCGTTGTGACCATTATCATGATCCTCTCGGGGATGGTCATCGGAGTTTCCTCATACGTGAACCGGAAGTCAGCCGTCGACAAGGCCAAGACCCAGATGGAGACGTTCAACATGCAGATTACGGCCTACCAGACCGACGCGGGTTTCCTGCCCGAGACGACCGATGAGGATATTGAGGCAACAAGTGGACTCATCATTTACCGGATGCTCTACTGTGATGGGGTTGGTGCTGATGGAATTGCAGGAACAGCAGATGACGGTGCTCTAGATGGCCGTCCCGACGAGGGATTTGTGCCCTACAATGCGGACCTTGACCCGAACACCAATCCCAGAAACCTGATCGACAAAAAGGGGACGCTTCTTCCTGTTGCGGTGGTTGATCCGTGGGGAAACTCATGGCGTTTCCGCAATCAGAAAGGAGACCCAGAGCAGCAGAATCCGGACTTTGATCTGTGGTCGCTAGGTCCAGATGGGAAGAATGGTACTCCCGACGACATCCGGAATTGGTAGGTCAACAAAGGATTTTGCCCCGGCATCGCGCTGAGGCAAGGCAGTGGTG
>PBTP01000018.1 GCA_002729275.1 Roseibacillus sp.
AGGCTGGGCGACCGGCAGACTGCTTTCCCATCTTGGAATTAATCTAAACCTCGCTCCCGTCCTCGATCTCGACCACCATCCTGGAAGCTCAAACGCTCTCAATGGACGTTGCTGGGGCCGGTCCGAGCAGGATGTCATTAATCATGCTGGCGTCTTTAACCGCTGGCAGCGCCGTCAGGGAATCGCAGGTTGTGCCAAGCATTTTCCCTGTGGTGGCCGTGCCATCAGCGACCCCCACCACACCCTCCCTATTGTCGAAACTGACCAAGAGGAATTCATGCGTGAGGACATTATTCCCTACACCGCTCTCATGCCGGAACTGGATGCGATCATGATCAGCCATCTTCATTTCCCCCATATTGACCGGGATGGGCTACCAGCGTCTCTCTCCCATAATATCATCCAAGGACTCCTGCGTGATCGTCTTGCATTCGATCATCAACTCGTTCTTTCCGATGATTTGGACATGGGCGCCATTCAGCAGTCTTACGGGACATCTGAGGCCGCCCGAAGAGCGATCGAAGCCGGGGGAGACCTCGTCCTCATATGCCATGAATTCATGAATGCAGAAGAAAGCCTCGCTCAGCTCGATACTCTTCCAGCATCACTCTTTTATGACATTCAGATACGCCTCGAGAGAGCGAAAAAAAGGCTCAAAATCCCCCCTGTATTTTCAGAAGCGGAATTCGCGGAAATCACTCGGGATCTGGCAAAACTAAAGCAGTCTCTGCCTCCCGATGAATCACAACCGACCAGCGGCGAACAGCCCGAGAGCCCGGTGGAGCAATATTAGCGTAGCGACCCCGGAGCCCGCGCAGCAGTAGTCCTCGAATCAGATTCCTTCGACAAGGTTGCTTCCCGTCATCTCCGCTGGTTGGTCAAGACCAAGCATCGCAAGAAGAGTCGGAGCGATATCAGCCAAAACTCCATCATTCACCCTCCTGCTAGCCGCATCTCCTGCAACGTAGATGGCATGCACGAGATTCGTGGTATGAGCGGTGTGTGGTGACCCATCTTCATTAATCATGAACTCGCAGTTACCATGATCCGCTGTGATTAGAAGACTTCCATTCAGCCGAAGAGTCTCCTCAACTACCTGGCGCACTCCATCATCGATGGTCTCAACTGCTTTGACTGCCGCATCAACAACACCGGTGTGACCAACCATATCGGGATTTGCAAAATTAAGCACAACAAGATCGAACTCCCGCAACTTCTCCACAACCGTTGCGGTCACCTCAGCCGCACTCATTTCGGGCTTATGGTCGTAGGTTGCAACATCCTTAGGCGAAGGAATAATAGCTCTACTTTCTTGCCCACAGGGCTCCTCCTCACCGCCGTTAAAAAAATAGGTTACGTGAGGGTATTTTTCCGTCTCTGCTATTCGCAACTGACTCTTTCCGGCAGCAGATACCACTTGACCAAGAACGTTGATCAATTTCTCCGGAGGAAATACTGCTGAGCAATCATAAGTCTCATCATACTCCGTCAGGGTGACATAATGAACATCCGGTCTAACCCCGGTCTCAAAGCCCTCGAAGTCCTCGCCGAGGAATACTTCCGAAAGCTGACGGGCTCGGTCGGCCCGGAAGTTGAAGAAGATTACCACATCACCATCCCTCACTCGCTGTGTGTCAGGCTCATGAAAAATGAGTGCTGGCATGAATTCGTCAGAGTGATCTTCCCTGTATTTCTCTGCAACCGCCTCACTGGCCAGAAGATCTGATTTCTCACCCACTCCGTGCACGATAGCATCCCATCCGATTTTAGTTCTTTCCCAACGTCGGTCTCGATCCATCGCGAAATAGCGCCCAATCACTGTTGCGATCCGAGCTCCATATTTCGCAAGACCGTCCTCAACCTCACCCAGAAAATCAGCCCCCGCTGTCGGAGAAGTGTCTCGTCCATCAGTAATCGCGTGGGCCAAAATCTCGTTAACTCCGGCGGAATGGGCAGCTGCCGCCAGAGCTACCAGATGATCCTGGTGACTATGCACCCCACCATCTGAAACCAGCCCGACCAGGTGAAGTCTGCCAGTCTGAGCCTTAGAAAAGGCCTTCTGGAGAATCTCATTTTCGCCAAGAACGCCCTCTTCCACCACCTTGTTGATCCGGGTAAGATCCTGGTAAACGATCCGCCCTGCTCCAAGATTGAGGTGCCCGACTTCTGAATTGCCCATTTGCCCCTCAGGCAGCCCGACATCCAGTCCCGAGCAGCTGACCATCCCCTTCGGATACTGTTTTAACAAACTATCGTGAAAGGGAGTATTTGCCAGCAAGGTTGCGTTTCCATCGGCCTTAGCCGTATTCGAACCCCCGGGATTTACGCCCCAGCCATCTCGGATGATTAGCACCACAGGTGATTTTGACATGACGGCGAGGACCTTACGGCCCAGCCTCATCCTGCAAAGCGCAATCTACTACGCTTCTCCCACACTCTGCCCGCATACCGCTTCTGAGCACTGGTTGATCCCGATCTTATATGAGATTCCGGAAGTTTAGAATGTCCCATTGTTGAATTAGTGCTTTCATCTCCCCGTGTCCTTTCTGGAGCTCGTTGATGTTCATACCCACTTCCCTGTTCGAAAGGGAACCTTTGGTGGAGGTTCAGACGTCATCCGGGCGGTAGATGGAGTGACGCTTGGAGTAAACAAGGGTGAGATACTGGGACTGGTTGGTGAATCGGGCTGTGGCAAATCGACTCTCTCCAGAACAATAATGCAGCTTCAACGCGCAAATTCCGGTCACATATCCCTTGAGGGGGAGGACCTGAGCTCCTTAGGCGCACGTCAGATCCAAGAACGCCGACTCGATTTTCAGATGGTATTCCAGGACCCGTATGCCTCTCTCAACCCTAGGATGACGGTCTACTCCACCTTGGCAGAGGCCCTCTGCCAACGCCCGCGACTCAGTCCTCGCAACATATTTCGCAGCAAGAAAGGGATTACCGAAGACCTGCGGGATTTCAAAAGCAATCTAACCGAACGAGTAGCTGAGCTCATGGAACGCGTCGGTCTCGACGCCCGCTTCATGCAGAAGTATCCCCATGAATTCTCGGGTGGTCAGCGACAGAGAATAGCCATTGCTCGCGCACTCGCCCCGAGGCCCAAGCTTATCCTCGCCGACGAGCCCGTCTCCGCCCTTGATGTTTCAATCCAATCTCAGATCCTGAATCTTCTTCTTGAACTACGTAGCGAGCTCTCACTCACAATGATCTTCATCTCTCACGATCTCTCCGTCGTGCGATTCCTCGCAGACAATATCGCCGTGATGAAGGCCGGGAAAATTGTCGAATATGGAACCGCCCATCAGGTTTTTGACGAGCCTCAGCACCCATATACCAGGACACTCCTCGAGGCGATACCCAAGATTAAGCTTCCAGCCTGAAACCCTCAACATGAGCTATCAGGTTTTTGCCCGTAAATATCGACCCCGGACCTTTGACGATGTCTTGGGACAGGATCATGTGGTCACCACCCTTCGGAATGCTATCGAGGCTGATCGGCTTGCTCACGCCTATCTCTTTGTAGGACCCCGGGGTACAGGCAAGACCTCAACCGCTCGCATTTTTGCGAAGGCACTGAATTGTAGCAATGGCCCACGTTTGGATTTTGACCCTGATGAGGAGGCCTGCGTTGAAATTGCGGAGGGGCGTTCGCTTGACGTCCTCGAAATAGATGGAGCCTCCAACAACGGGGTAGATCAGGTCAGAGAGCTCAGAGAAACTGTCAATTACGCCCCTGCCAGCAGCCGCTTTAAGATCTACTATATCGACGAGGTACATATGCTCTCTACTGCGGCTTTCAATGCCCTGTTGAAGACACTCGAGGAGCCTCCCCCTCACGTGAAATTCATTTTCGCTACTACTGAGCCAAATAAAATTCTCCCAACCATCATCTCACGCTGTCAACGCTTCGACCTCCGTCCGATACCCATGGAAGTGATCGCTCGGCAGCTCCAGAATATTTCAGACCAGGAGAATGTAACTCTCGAGCANCCNGCCGCATGGTCTATCGCCAAAGGAGCAGATGGCGGAATGCGNGATGCACAGTCAATGCTGGATCAGCTCGTTGCCTTTTGCGGTGACACAATTACCGAGGAAAACGTTCAGGACATATTCGGTTTCACCTCGTCCGAAACCATCTCCTCTCTCGCTACTCATCTCCTCAAAGGGCAGACCGCTGAAAGCATCGCACTGGTACANGCAGAGGCCAANAGAGGAAAAGACCTGACGCAGCTTCTTTCNGAACTAGCNGGATTCATCCGGGCACTCCTGCTCGATCGACTCAACCCAGACACGGACACTACCGAGATTCCTGCAGGCTTCTGGGACCAGATCGGGGATTCGTCTNCCCTCCCCGGAGACGAGAGACTGCTCGGGGTCCTCGATAGGTTGGCGAACGCCGACGCTCGCATGCGNCGCGCGTCGAACAAGCAGCTTCATTTCGAAATAGCCTTGATCCGGGCCGTTCAGTCGCTGGACGAAGTACAGATCAGCGATGTCATCAGGGCGCTTAAGGCCGGAACTCTTGCAGAAGCCACCCCCGTTGCCTCACTCCAGGCTCAACCCGCTGAAACTCCCCCGGTTGTTCAGGCTCCGCCCTCCGGGGCATCCTCAAAGCCTCCTTCCACCACACGATCGTCTGCCCGGGCCAAAAAGAAATCCCGCGGAGTGGANAACCAGCTTGAATCCCTCATTGAGCAGGCGCCAGAAAATCACCCTGAACCTGCCGTTCCCAATAGCGAGGACTCAGCTGGAGAAAGCCTCCCTGAAGGTTTGCCGTCACCTGGGGCTGTTGAAGCCAATGAAACCGAAGTTCCGAAGGACAAGGACGCTTTTTACGATGACCCGCTGGTGCGGGAAGCCTTGGAGATATTCAAGGGTAAACTGAAGGACTAACCCTATCAGCTCTTGCTACCATGGCTGAAGTCACCCGTGATTATCTCGCAGATATTCTTGAGGAAATCGCTCTCCTTCTGGAGCTCAAGGGNGAGAACCCCTTTAAGATCCGCGCCTANCGTAACGGAGCTGAAATCATCCGTTCTTTTGATGGCGATATCGTTACACGGGCAATGGATGGGGAGCTTACCGGAATCAAGGGCATCGGAGACGCCCTCCAGCAGAAACTTCATGAACTCGCCATCAGTGGCAAGCTAGCCTTTCACCAGACCCTCAGGGATGAATTTCCAGAGGGTNTCTTTGAGCTCCTGCAATTACAGGGCCTTGGCCCGAAAAAGGTCCGGGCCCTCTACGACAAACTCGACATATCCTCCCTCGGGGATTTACGGCGAGCCTGCGAAGCTGGCGAAGTTGGCTCCTTATCTGGATTCGGNAAAAAAACGGAAGAGAAANTCCTCAACTCCATCGATGACCACGAACGCTTTGCCGGGTATTACCTCCTTGCGGANGTCGCCCCTGACGCAGAGCGAATTTTGAGCATCCTGCGGGAGCATCCGGAAGCGAGCCGGGTAGAAATTGCGGGCTCCTATCGCCGAGGCAAGGAAACTCTACATGACCTCGACTTCCTTGTAGCGACGACTAACCCAAACGCACTCACCACCTTTTTTGCCCAAATCCCTGGCATCCGGGAGGTCATCGCGCAGGGTCAGACGAAGGCATCTATTCGTCTTGAGAGCGGCCTCCAATGTGACCTTCGGGCCATATCCAACAGCGAGTGGCCATTCGCTCTGATGTATTTTACCGGGAGCAAGGAACACAATGTGGAATTGCGATCNCGAGCACTCAAACAGGGACTCACCTTGAATGAATACCACCTTCGCCCGGTTGAGGGTTCAGGACGAGCAGAGCCGACTCCTGAGCTCCATGAGGAAGAGGATGTCTACCGAGAGCTAGGACTGCAGTTTATCGATCCATCGATAAGGGAAAACCGGGGAGAGTTTGAGATAGCCGCTCAGGGGGAAGTGCCGCGCCTTGTTGAACAGGAAAACCTCCGAGGGACCTTTCATAACCATACCACTGAATCTGATGGACGCTCTACCCTGTGTGAAATGGCCAATGCAGCACGCCAGCTGGGACTCTCATACCTTGGTATCTCGGACCACTCTAAATCATCTTTTCAAGCGAACGGACTTAGCGAGGAAAGACTTCTAAAACAAGTAGCTGAAATCAGAGCCATGAACGCAACNCTCGATGACCTTGATCTCTACGCGGGCAATGAAGTCGACATCCTACGAGATGGCTCCCTTGATTTTGATAACGAGATTCTAGCTCAGCTCGACTATGTCGTAGCCTCAGTCCACGCATCGTTTAATCTCTCCGAAAAGGAAATGACTGACCGCCTCATCAAGGCGATGGAAAACCCCTATGTCTCGATGTTGGGCCACCCCAGCGGACGACTTCTCCTTCGCAGAGATGCTTATGCCGTGAATCATGAAAAGATTATCGATTGCGCNTCTGCCACCGGCACCGTTATCGAACTGAACTGCTCTGCCAAACGAATGGATATGGACTGGCGATGGTGGAAGCGTGCCCGGGACAAGGGTGTAATATGCTCAGTGAATCCTGATGCTCATCACGTTGATGGGTTCCAGAATCTTCATTTTGGCATTCGTGTNGCNCGNAAGGGCTGGCTCCGGAGGGAGGACATTCTTAATTGCAGGTCTTCGCAGGAAATTTCTGAATGGATGCAAACCCCTAAGGAAGAGCGAGTTTAGAGATATCCAATTCCGCCTTTTCCCCACCCTTCTCCTAGCCTATTGTCCCCGGCGCATGGTCCTTCTGAGATCTTCAAGCGGCTGCCTCCGAATCGCCACCCTCCTGCTTTGCCTCTCCATCTCCGTGGTGGCACAGGCACCGGTAGACACAAAATTCAAGCCCTCCGATATCTACTTTCAAGCCTGGCTCAGTGTTCGGGAGGCTGAAAAAGCAACCAAAGAAGGGAAATTTCTGGATGCCTTCAATCGCTACGACAAAGCGAGGCAACTCTTTGAATCCGTTGCTCTTTCGAATCCAGAATTCAAACCCGACCTTGTCAAAAGCNGNACCGAATCAACCACATCNGCAATGAGCGCGATCCGGGATAAGGCGCTCGCCGAGAGAAACAAGATAGCATCACGGACTGGTGACCTTGTTGAAGGCGGCGGGCCGCGCCCTGACGCCCGAGACCTCCGGATCCCCAAATTAGACCCNGCTAAGAGGGCCAAGGTAACTGCCCTTCAACAACAGATATCCCAGTATCGCAGCGAACTCCAGAAAGCCCGGTCGGCCCGGGACGCCAATTCCGTGCGACTAAGGGAAGCTCTCCGTCAGCTGGAAATGGAACGGGACAGGGTAGCGCAAGCACCTATCTCCGGCCAACTTGCAGAAATAAACCGGCGGATTACGAAGGTGGAGGGCGAGCGCAATGCGATGTTCAAAGCCCTGCAGGAGAGCAGGGCCCAGCACGAAAAAGCCCTTTCTCAGCTAGCATCAGCCCGGGAGGAGACCTCCGAAGCGCAAAAGCGTGCGGCCGATCTTGAAGAGGTCGTAAATATTCAGCAATCCGCCTCCAAGGAGATAGTCGAGGGACTACGGCGCCAGATGAAGGAAATGAAAGCGGCCCTTGTCGAAAAGGACCGTAGCTACGTCGCCTTGGAAGCCAGGACTGCCCAGCTTAACAAGCAGCTCGGAGAAGCTAAGGACCAGATCCGGGACCTTCGGGGAGAACGTGATGCCCTCCTGGTCGAACGCGATCAGATGTCTGCCCTTCTGAAGCTGAACGAAAGCGAACGCGTCCAGCTTTTGATCAAGCAGAATATGGACATGGGCCGTAAGCTCAACACCGCGCGGGAGCGGCTCAAGGCCNTGCACTCCGACAACAATACCACCAAGGATCAACTTATTGAAGCCAAGCGAGATCTNGCCCAAGCGAAAGGCCGGCTNATAGATTTCCAACGAGAAAACGCCTCTCAGAAAAGTCGACTTGAAGCGATGGAGCAGCGCCTGAGGGTTGCTGGTGTCGAACTCCAAGATGAACTCGCGGACGGAAGGGTAGGCCCCAAGGTGCGGGAAGAGATGGAGATGTTACGCGATATCATTTCCCGGCAGCTTCGCATCCAGGAACATCGGAAGAGCGCAAAAAATGCCGTGATGGCGGAAATACGCAAAATCGGTCANCAACAGGGACCCCTCGNTGACAATATTCAGGGACTTTTTGATCAGGAATTACAGCTAACTGCGGAAGANAGCAGACTGATTGCNGAATTCAAGGTGGATGACGAGTTCATCTTTGACGACAGACCCAAGGAGCAGGAGGTTGCGGATGCATCAAGAAGCCTTCAACAGAGCATTTCTATCAAAGATCAGCTTGCGCGGCGCGCATTCGCGAATGGCCGCTTTCTCGCAGCCCGGGAAGTCTTCGAATCGATTCTGGACCAACACCCTGGCCACGTCGAAACCATGCTCAACCTCGGAGTGGTTCATGTGAAAAATGAGGATCTGCCACTCGCTCTTTCCTCTTTCAACGATGCTTTGGTAATCCGAGGTGACAACCTTCCCTTTGCTCACTTCATGCTTGGTGTTTGCCATTATCGCCTCTCCAACCTCGACAACTCCAAGCAATCCCTTGAACGNGCCGTTGACCTTGACAACAAAAATGCCAAGGCTCACGTATTCTTGGGTAACGTTGCCGGCCGTGANGAACGTGATGATGATGCNGAAGCGCACTTCAGAACCGCGATCGAGATCGACCCAACTCTCTCCGATCCCTACTATAACNTGGCGGTNATCTATCTNAGGAAAGGACTTAAGAATGAGGCGCTGGAACTCTATCAGGAAGCCCTTAAGNGAGGTGCTGACCCTAACCTTGAGTTCGAAGCTAGCCTCGCCTCCAGCTAGCTCAGGGGCTGTAAANCCCTTCGGTGTTNCCGACTATCTCTTCCCCTCTCCCACGGAGACTTTCATTTCATCGGAATTGCCCTTCAGCTCTGGCGCATACATAGCCTCCGCTCTTGCAGGAAGGGCACTGAATGTCCCCGGAATCTCCGCTCTCANCCGATAGCTGAGATTCTGCCTCCCTCGAGGCAGGCTCCTTACATACATTGAGACCTTTTCATCCCGATACTCCACAAAAGAGCTCAGCCCCCCTCCTCCATGGCCGCTGNGCTGCTCCACAGCTTCAAANCCGGCAGCCTTCCAATCTTCGAATACAAGATAACTGTAGTCATTTTTGCTCTCAATCGATAACTCGACCTCAATGAGGTCTCCGCTGATGAGCTCTTCTCCCTGCTCTATCTTCCTTCTCTGGTATTTCTCCCGCCTCTGCCGAAGGGCTTGGCCTCGGGACCCCGCCACATCCTCCACGGCCTTCACCGGAACAAGCTTGTAGTAGGCGCGATCCAACTTGACCTCCANGCCTGCTTTTTTCAGGAACGTCTCCTTACTGAAAAGAGTCAGGTAAACATTNACGTAGAGTGATCCCTTGCCAGCCCTGCGCAACTCAACCNTGTGCTTCCCGGTTCCCAGCACGTCTCCGGCCACGATGACAACACCATCATAGCTGAAGAGGTTCTCCTTCGAGATCTTTACCGTTTTCACGCTTTTGCCATCNAGAAGAACCTCGACCTCCATTTCGGGACTATCCTCTCCACTGGCTCGCAGGTAGTCCGCAAGAGCCTCCACACAATATGCCGTATCCCTCGTCGACTTCCAGGAAGTTGCATGCTTTCGGTTATTGACGAGATATTTTGCCAAACNGCTGGCCTGTGAACTACGCGGCTTCGCTACCGCCAGCAACTTGAGATAGAAAGCATGCGCCTCGAATTCGCTGCCATACCAGCGCCACCAGTAGCCTCCNTTACCNAGGTCCAGCCANGCCGTCTGATTTTCTCGGTCTTCCTTGAGAAACTGTTCAATATTCCGGATCACTCCATCCCGCTCCTNAAGATCGCCTGTCCGGTGCAGCTCGAGGCCAAGGAGGCACTTGGCGTANACCGGAAGNTTAACCCGATCACGCTTAAGGAAACCCAGCATCTCCTTTTCATTAATACCGGCCATTCCAAGAACCTTTCTTACAAGTGCATCAAGAGCATCCGCNCGTTGCTTGGTCTTCTTCTTACGCATTTTCCANGACCGCACCATCTCAACCTGACCTTGCTCATACCTCTTCAGCCATTCGACTCCGCCGTTCAGCAGCTCGTCCGGCACGGATGCTCCGTTTGCCTTTGCCACCGTTAACCCATGTACTACAACCGCGGTCGTATGCGGATAAGAGCGAGCTCCANAGGCGCTGAACCATCCCCAGCCACCATCTGAATTTCGCATTTCTCTCAATCGCTTGATACCCTTCCTTACCATCGTATCCACCTCCTCAAGACTCCATACCGGGTTATCCTTCCAGACCCTCCATTGAGAAGCCCGCTTCTGGGCATCTCCAAGCTCTTGCGGATTCAAGTTTACCCTTTTGTTCCTCACCTCAGCCAAATCAACCTGCATATCTCGAAGAAGCCGCTGAGTTATAACCGCTGGAACGAAGCGGTTCACTGTATGCTCGGTAGAACTGTGAGGATACGCTGCNAGGTAGGGCAGGGAATCGACCATCGCACCGGCTACGGTCGGNGAATAGCGAATCTCNAGACGACTTTGACCAGGACGCCGGTCTTTGGGCACCTCAAACTCCACAGAAACTGAATCCTTTTCACGCAGCAAGGCGCGACTCCAGGACTCCGTGCGTAACATACCGTGCACGTAGACCGGAAACACCATTTCCATAGCATCTGACTCGTCATCCGCATCCAGCACTCGGCCCCCCCCATGAGCAACAGCCTTCATCCGTATCGTGACATCCCCCTCTTTTCTTGCGACCGCTCTCCAATCCACCCTCTGTTCTCCTCCTCCGGAAATCACCACCTTAGCCTCTGTTGCGCCAATCGCTTCGAGGGCCCCTCCCTCGAGCTCGAGAGTCACCTCGACCTCTTTTGCATCTTTGCGATAATTATGCACAATTGCGCTGAGCACTACCTCATCGGTCTCTACAAAAAAGCGAGGAGCCTGTAACCGGACGATTAGATCCTTACTGGTGATCACCTCTGCAGAACCCTCTCCCACCCGGGTTCCTTTACCAAGGGCCCAGACCTTNACCTTCCAGGTGGTGAGNTTATCCGGATACTCTATCTCGATCTCAGCTTCGCCATTCNTATTTGTTTTTATCGCNCCAGCCCACTTGACCAGATCTGCGAATTCGGACCGGACCATGACCTGTGGCGCCTTCGCACCTCCCTTTCCACCAGCCACTCCAGACTTCATGGCCGGCGCGTCCGCAGCTACTCTCCCACCCTCCAGCGTCATAGCCGCCGACTCCTCCATCGCTGCAAACTTTGGAGCGCCCCGTGAGCTCATCAATCCCTCCCCGGAGGAGTATCCCCCACCCGGGAGNGCGCTATTTGTATTAAAACGATCGGAGACTAGGTTTCCAAAGCGCCCAAGAGCTTGCATCCGAGGCTCCTTCGTTTTGNCTATCTGGCTCCCTTGGAATGATTGCGAATGCCTTACCTCTGCNCTGTAGAACGGGCGNGTCCAGCTCCAGAAAAAATCCCTGAGATTTTGGACATTTGACCCTCCCGCTATGGCTTCGAGGCTTTTATCGTAGATCGTGACAACTGTGGTTCCTTCAAACGGGTCACCGTTCTCATCCTTTAATCTTATCTTCAGGCCTGACTTCTCACCTGGTTTCACTCGATCCTTACCTGGAAGAACTTCCACCGAAAGAAGTCTCTTTTGCGGAGGAAGGACAATCTGGCGGGTCTCTGAAACAACCTCTCCATTTACGAGNGTCACAGCCTGAATATGAATATTTGGCATATCCTTCTGGAGCAATTTCAGGACTNCCTCCTTCGATTTTCCCCGAATTTGAATGGGCCTCATCTCTTCTGCTGATCCACCNGTGGTTCTTACAAAAAGAAGGACCGTAGAGTTCTTCTGTTTTGTGTTCAGGAGGACACGAGCTTCTTCGCCCGGCTGATATTCCTTTTTATCAAGAATGAGCTCCAAGGGGTTGAACCTGCTCTTGGATCCATCGTCATTCAAATTACGAACCACAAAAACCGTCGCCCCCTCTTCCTCGTTGCCTTTCTCGTCAGTCAACTTGACCGAAAATCGGTATTGCCCTGGGGAAGGCGCTTTGAAGCGAATCTCTCCCTCGCCATTTTCCAGATCACGCTCCGCCACTTTGAAGGACTTAATTTGGGTCTCCTTGACCCTACCGTTATCACCGAGAGTGACTCGGAAGAGACCACCGACCCCTTTGACCCTCACCGCCCGACCATCAAGGGTCCGAGCTGAGAACGAGGCATTCACGGCAACTCCCGGCCGGGCATATCCCTGGTCGAGCCATACTTTTGCACTAAAGGCTTTTCGCGCGACCAAGACGGTCCCCATACCTTCAATCGTCCTGCGGGAGGAGTCGACAACCTCGGCGGAGACCGTATAGCGATGGTCAATATCCCCATGCACAAGCTTTGCAACGGAAGTATCAATCAGGACTCTCACCGTCCCATCCGGTTCTATCTCAAACTCACGATCGAGAACCAGCTCCGGCGGAGTCCAACGCTGACCTCCCGACCAGGGGGGCATCGGGGCAATACAACCCCACTTGCGCCATCCAGGATACTCCGGATAATCCTGCCCGAACCACCAGTAGCCNTTACCATAGAGCCAATCCCATGCNCCCCCGGGAAACCAAGTGTCACTGTGACTAAATCTCTGAACCTTGACCTTCACCCTCCCATCAGTCACCGGAGCACCGTGGTAATAGGTAGCACGNACCTTTGCCTCTATTGTCTCCCCAAGCCTGATGGGTTCATCGGGCGCCTCTACCACCACCTCGAACTCAGGCTTCTTGTATTCCTCAACCCGGAATTGAATCGCCCCCCCCGGCACTTCACCTTTTAGATAGACTTGGTAAANGCCTAGACGCGCATCCAGNGGCAGNATCCATTCACCCTCGACACCGCCNNACTCNTCTGTCCTCAGGTTTTTNANCTCCTCTACCTTNCCCGTNGCCNCGTGATGAATCTCNATCGTGCACTTCTTGTTCGCGAAGAGCGATNCGTCATCGAGATCATGCCTCGCGGTCCTACTCCAGAATTTAATATAAACTTTCTGCTCGGGGCGATAGACGGGGCGATCCGTGATTCCATANGATCTTGAGTTATTCAGCTTTCCCCAGCGGAAATCGTTCCAACGGTGACTCTGAAACCCCATCAGTGCCCGGCCTCCCTTAAGACTACGCCCCACCGCCATCCACTGATAATTGGGATCAAGTTCTCCTTTAGCCAAAACAACGGAGCCCTNTGCACCTATCTGCTTTTTAATCCTTTTGGTTTTAACATCAAATTTTCTCAAGACCGCCTTAACTCCTTCCCTCCGCTCAACCCGGAATCCAAAAAGCTCCAGATCTCCACTCAATGGNGACCCTGCCTTACTTTCGGCGAGGTAGAACAATTTACCGTCCTTCAACTGCTGGGATACCAGCGCGGTATCGGCAATCCAGACAACAATCCAGGAAGCTTTCCCTTTCCCCGGAGTTGCCTTCAGCAGGTAAGCGCCTGCTTCGCTTACGGGCATGATTAACTCGGCGCGGGTGTCCCAATGATTTTCACGAGGTTTAAGGGTTACCTCCCANTCATCAATTTTNGCACCAAGATACTTTTTCTGATCTTCATTAACTAGCCGACTACCAATTCGTGCCACATCCAAAACCGAGCTATTGATCTCTCTCGGGTTGCCCTCCAGATGCTTGAATAAATCGTCGACAACCAAGTCTATATCCAACGCATGTAGCGAGAGCTGCACGTCCTTCGCGTTACGGTAAACAAAAGAGAGCGTCGGCTTCTTCCCAGCCTGAGTCATGGGTGCGACTTCAAACCGACCCCACTCTCCTTCGACCTGCTCAAGAAGGTTCACCCGGTGGCTACCCTTCCCCCTGCCATGAGTCGAAATCACCCTCCTCAGCTCCCGCGCCCCAGCTGCATACTGACGGCGATTGAAAAACACCTGCACGAGGAGATCCCCGAGCGCNGCATTTGACTGCTTTCCAGTTGAAAGCCGTCTGAGCAGAGGGATGAACTGATAGTCGGCGACCAGATCAAAGCGTCGGACTCCGGAGGCCAGNNTCGCTATNGTCTCTGTTTCTTTCAAAGTGTGGACCTGTAGAATCCCCTCGGCCTCTTCAGGGTCCTGCTGCATCCATCGACCGAATCCTGCCAGGGTTCCCACCCCGTAGTGCTGAACGAGAAACCGCGCCCACTGCTCCTTTGATTTCGACTCNTTCTCCGGCCCTAGCCTCACCGCCTCGCTAAGGGCCCAACGCCACCTTTCCCCGTCATTTTTGGCATCCTCCCACGATTTAGGAACATCAAGAATGAGAGGGCTTCCATCGGGGTCAACAGGGGCCCCTGACCCACTTGAAAGACGTCCCTCATCTCCATAATCAGGAAGATCTACCAGATTCGTCAGAACCCCCAACGCCCAGACTCTCTGAGGTCCCGTCCGCCCTAGGGCCAAATAACCTGCAAGGTCGGAATATAAATCGCTCGCTGAACTCTTATCGTTTTCCTCGATGCACCCGAGGGCTTGAAGAATTAACTGAATCGACCGGACCCGGTCACGGCCGCCACATGACACGTAAGCTCCTCCTCCCCGGTGATAGCCTCGTCGAAACTCTCCATCCAGAAGGAATCCTGAATGCTGTAACTGCTGATAGCTCTGAGCTGCCTGACGCAAAAGGATCCAGTTCTCGGAGTGACGCCTGATCGCATTCTCCAGAATCTCATCAGCTCCAGCTACCTGACGCAACTCACGCAGATAGCGAAGCGAGGACAAAAGGTCTTTGCTGCTGTTACTGTCATCAACGGATTCGAGCATCGTCCGACTGATATCCAATGCCTCTTTCCAGTTGCCATCCTTGGCGAGCTCTTCGGCCTTCTTCCTTAACTGAGCCGGCGACTGTTCAGCTTGAGACTGCAGTACAGCACCCGCAACAAGGAGAGCTAAAAACATAAATTTCAATTTCATGGCAAAAATAGGGATACGGACGACCCGCAATTACTTCGGAGCACGACTTCCTCTATTACTAGACCCACAAACCATGAGACCCTTGGGGAAAAATAAAATCAGCGTCCAACTCTAGGAACATTTATTCTCCTCTGAAGGATGACCCAGAATCAAGGGATTGGGAAGATTTACGCGACAGCCGGAAACGCCCTCCATTAAGGGTCCTGAGAGGCTGAAACACCTCATCTGCGCCACACTCTTTGATCTCAAAGACCATTAAGAGCAGCTCGCCCAGCCGTCCCTTGGGGAAACCCTTCTTAGCGAACCATGCAAGATACTCCGCTGGAAGATCGAAAACAGGCACTCCGCGGGGCGGGTAATTGGCAGGCCCATATTTTCCAAACGGCATCCTGGTTGTCCCTATTTCCTTGAGCAGNGCACTGAAATCTTCCCTGTCAATCTCGGTAAAATCCACTCACCAAGAAGACCATGCCGTGCCGCCTCGTCAAGACCACAGCTCAGAGATCAAACTGCAGCTGCGATTTGTTTCCCGTATCCGCAAAGCGGACGCCTACTCCAACGAGCCGGACACCTTTCCCCCCGCCCCTGCTCCAAGCCTCTGCAAGCAACTCCCGGCAGACTCCGCTCTCAATCGCGCCCTTTCCGTCTGTGTCTCGGGCATCGCCTCCCGGGGATTTTTCGGCAGTTGTCTGAGAAAAATCTGAAAATTTCAGTTTTACCACCAGGGATCTGATAATCCGCTCACGATACCTTGCCATAACAGCCTCCTCAACTTTGTTTCTTAACTCCTCCATGACTTCAATCAGAGCAGGAAAGTCCTTTAGGTCCTCTTTCAGGGTTGTCTCACTACTAACCGACTTACGGATCCGGTCGACCCGGACCGGCCTGTTATCAACCCCCCGACAGAGAGCATGAAGTTCCAGGCCCCAGTTTCCAAAGAGATCCGCCAACTCATATTTACTGATCCGCTGCAGATCTCCACAGGTAAGAACTTCTACCGAAGCTAACCTCTCCGCCGTTTTGCGCCCCACTCCATGCAGCCGTCTCACTGGGAGATGCTCAAGAAACTCCTCTACCTCTCCGGGCTTGATTTCAAACTGACCGTTTGGCTTTTTCCAATCACTTGCGATTTTTGCNAGCAACTTATTGGATGCGATTCCCGCAGAAGCCGTCAATCCTGTCTCTTCTTCGATCCGGCCCCGTATCTGCGAAGCAATCCGCACCCCACTTTCTCGATTGGTCGTCACGTCAAGGTAGGCCTCGTCAAGCGAGAGCGGCTCAACTAACTGGGTATAGCGATTAAAAATATCCCTCACTTTTCTCGACTCCTCTCTGTAGACCTCAAATCGCGTTGGCATTACAATAAGGTCCGGACAGAGCTGAAGCGCCTTGAANGTAGGCATCGCTGAGCGGCACCCATACTTCCGTGCTTCATAATTGGCGGTAGTCAGAACACCCCTCTCCCTTCCTCCCACAGCGACGGCCTTCCCCTTCAATGAGGGGTGGTCGCGCACCTCAATGGCAGCATAAAAGCAGTCCATATCGATATGCAGAATCGAACGCATTGGTTCTGAACTTACTTCAAAAGGCACACACCTCAAATGCCTGATCACCCCAAAAACAACTAAAGAATGGCTTCGGTTAGGAACCGGCGCACCGCANAGCACTGGCAATGAGCATTCTTAGTCATCTTAGACCACGCCATCGACACGGAACGGCAACGNTCTCCCTTTGCCCTCATTTCTGATCCCGAAGTAAGGACCCTTGATGCTCTTATCAACCCGACAGCTGAGTCATAATCTGCTCAGTGAGCGACTTTACCAGGTCCTCAGCATCAGCATCGAGAGCACTCCCGCTTCCAGATATTCCCGCCTTACCCTCGGGCAAGTCACAAACCGCTCCCGGACGAAACTCAGAGTTGTCACAAAGCTCGCATTCTTTCCAGCCAGCACGCTTGTCATCCATCCCGAGGCTTGACCGAAGCTCAATCAACTCCTTTGCCTGACTGCCGCTGATCGTCAGAAGGTCTTTCCCTTTCAGCTGCGCTGCCAGAAGAACGGTCTGACAGTAGGCATCGGTATTCTCCATTTTCCAGTAGGCGTCCTCGATATCCTTACCCCACGTGATCACTCCATGATTGATCATCAGGACCGACATATGCTCGATGGCAGCTTCTCCGACCGCCTTGGCATTCGCCGGCGTCCCAGGAGTCTGGTAGTCAGCCATTCCGATCTCGCCGAGGAAAACCTCCGCTTCAGGAATCATACATGTTGGCGGGCGCACCCCCGCCACTGCAAAGGCAGTGCCATGCGGTGGATGAGCATGGCAGCAGGCTTTCGCTTTGGGCTGCCTTTTCATAATGGCCATATGGGTCAGACACTCGCTGGTTCGCCGCCTTGTGCCAGCCAACTGATTTCCTTCGAGGTCAATCAGCGCCATATCCTCCGGACGCATGAAACCCTTGGAAATCAGTGTGGGGGTACAGAGAACCAGATTATCCCCGACCCTGATTGTAAGGTTCCCTCCATTCCCATCGGTATAGTTTTTTCTCCACATCCGGTCGCCGATATCGACCATTCTCTCCTTAAGATCGTTCAATTCTGGGGAGCGGAAGAACCTTGCGATTTCCTCGGGAGATTTAGGATCATTCCCCGGCTCCCATCGAAACTCATAGTCAGGAATTCCCGGAACNACAGCCTCAAGAGCGCGCGATTCAACCCTTCTACGACGGGACTGGGACTCCTTGATCACATCTTTGGCAGTAGGGGTCAGAAGCGCTCCCTCAGGAATCGAGTCCAAGCTTTTCCCCTCTCTGAGTAGCCCTTCTATATCACGGCCAGTAAATACCTTTTTCATACTTCCTTCTTTAATCGTCGTCATCCTCTGGTGGATACGGGTGATGCTCTATCCAATCGAAAATCGCCACCGTGATGGCATCTATCGGGGTCGGGGACTCAAAAGGAGCAGTTGCCTCTGCTCCCTCCACGAACCCTACAATATCAGACTCTCCTGCACCCAGATCATCATAGACCACCAAAGATGGCAAAGAGGTCATTCTAGGCTCAATATCACATGCGGTATTTAACTGCTCTCCCTCCAGGGGATTGACCAGAAGCCAGCGGGTAGCGCGCAGAGCCGGATCCTGAACTCCCATTGTAACCTTCCCTATGACCTGTCCAATCCGCATGGCTATTCGTCGATGAGCCCCTGAATATAATTTCGAACCGGCGAACTTTGATCGTCCACGATTCCCCGCGCACCAATACCGTCAGTACTCACAAAAACGCGCTGATGAAGGGCTGCCCCGAAAAGGTCGATCGCCACAAATGGCGGCGCCCCGCTTGACTCCCCATCCGAATTTTCCTGCCTGCAAAGGAGCATACTGAAACCCTTCAGACTGGGGTGGCTGTGGGTAGCGACCGCATTCCCAACTACTCGGCACATCAACATCGCAGTCTATACAATCCTCAGGTTCTCTACCATTACGCACCGCCTGACCCGGGTAAACGTTTTGGGTGTGGTGATGCCCTCGCCGGTTGTCGTCGCGACCGAATAACTTAAATACCCTTCGCCTCCCAATCCCAGGCCTGCGACACAGGGTCCATTCTTCACAAAAATCGTCGTGTCCATCTGACGACCCATGTGAGTCATATTACCCACGTTCGTGGAGTGGATAATTGCCGAATGCCTGTAACCATGCTCCGCAACCTTTGCCTGCTCTACCGCAGTCTCAAAATTGGAGACAGGAACAATTGGGACCATCGGCATCATCTGCTCNTCCTGGACGTAGGGGTGACTCTTATCCGCCTCCGCAAAGAGAAGTTCACAGCGATCNCTGATACTGGCNCCAGCAGCTCCNGCAAGCCGAGCCGGACTGGCNCCNACAAAATCNCGNTTAACAACCGCATGGGAGCATCCNCCCCCGTCATTNTTCTGGGTGAAGGCCACNCCCGTCANCTTCTCCAGCTGGCGTCCNCTCAGCTTTCCAGCACCNGCNCGCTCNAGGGANGTCATGAATTCTGCAAAAACTGCCTCGACCACGAATACCGCCTTTTCGCCGATACAGAGAAGGTTGTTATCAAAAGAAGCNCCCTCGANCACACTCCTCGCAGCCGCTGCCAGATCTGCGGTTTCATCCACCACCACAACNGGATTACCGGGTCCTGCACAGATGGCACGCTTTCCTGAAGTCATTGCTGCCTTCACCACCGCCGGGCCACCGGTGATCACCATAATGGCGATGAGATCATGCTTCGAGATTTGCTCAAAAGTTTCGAGCGTCGGATTTTCAATCACGCAGATCAGATTTTCGATCCCCAACTCGCTCGCAATGGCACGGTTATACTCCCGGGCCGCCATTGCCGCACTTTTAGCCCCACCTGGATGGGGATTAAACACAACCGCATTCCCAGCCGCCACCATGTTGATCACATTGCCCGTCAAAGTTGGGACGGAATGCGTTACCGGAAGAATGGCGCCCACCACTCCGAAGGGTGCATATTCCTCCAGAGTAATGCCGTCGTCTCCACTAAGGGCATAGGGCCTGAGCCACTCGACGCCCGGCACCTTGTNCATGATCGCCAACTTTGCGATCTTATGATCCAAACGCCCGATTCCTGTTTCTTCCAACTCAAACGCTCCCCAGCTCTCCGTATTCGCACTACAGATCCCTTTGACGATCTCAATCACCTTGGAGCGCCCCTCTAATCCGAGCGACTTTAACTGAAGATACGAGTCCTGCGCCGCNTTAGCAGCAGTGTTTACACAATTGAAGACCCCNAAGTGTCCGGCCCCTGCNTTTGGACCAGAATGGCAGCCACANTCTCCGCNGGAAGCCGGCGACACAGGAGCCTTCGCTGTAGCGGACACCCCNGGCTGACTAACTGGACGCCCCAGATCCGCCATCACCTTCTCCACAACTCCTCGGAGCATTTCCTGGTCAATCTTGATACTCATAACAATCCTCTTCCGATTCTAAAACGACCTATGACCCGTNATAAACTTTGGCTCCAAGAACATCGACACTGTCTACAACCGCCACCACCGCCGCATCGACAGGGAGCTGCTTGAGCCCTCCTGCCTGCCTCGCCGAACTCCCCTGACAGAACATGACAAGCGATCCCTCTCCTGCACCGACCGTATCAACGGCCACAATCGTGTTGGAACCATCTCGGAATTTGGTGGGATCAGCTTCGTCGATAAGCCGTGGACGAAGTATAAGAAGCTTCCGCCCCACCATACTCTCGTCTTTCTTGGTGGCCACGACGTGGCCAATGACCTCTGCGAGGAACATTACTCTCGGGGATCCTTACCTATTTTCCTTTGGGAGATGGCTTCTCACCTACGATGACTGTGTCAATAGCCTCATCCGGACGAGCTATCACGTGCGCAGTGACCACTTCGCCAAGGCTGGCCGCGGTATCGGCCCCTGCATCGATCGCAGCNTTAACGGCTGCNACATCACCGGTAACCACCGCGTTACAAAGGCCACTACCGATGCTCCTCATTGGCCCTGTCAACTCGACGCTTGCAGCCTTAAGAGCCGCATCTACGCCACTGACGAGACAACACAAACCGCGTGTCTCGAGAAGTCCTACTGCTTGTTTTCCCATTGTTCTATTGTTGTTTAATTTAAATTCGTAACTTTCTGATATACTTCCCTCGCAAGGACCAGCTCCTCATTGGCAGGTATAACAAGAACCTGCACTCGCGCACCNTCTTCGGTGAGCCTCGCTTCGCCGCTGCCCGCTCCGTCATTTTTGTCGGCATCAAGCGCGATCCCCCACTCTTCCAAGCCCTCACAGACTGCAGCCCTGAGCCACGGATTATTCTCCCCGATCCCCGCCGTGAATACTAGAGCATCGAGCCCTCCCAGCTCGAAAAGCATCGAAGAAGCCCACCGCCGAACCTCATGAACGAAGAGCTCAACCGCAATTCGAGCCTCCGGGTTGCCTTTGAGCGCAGCTGCCCGAACATCGCGCATATCGTTCCCCACTCCAGAGACACCCAGCAACCCACTTTCAGAAGATANCTGCTGAGACGCTTCCTCGATCGACAGACCAAGGACCTTTGCTGCATACGGCAGCGCGCCGGCATCAAGATCCCCCACCCGGTTATTCTGAGGCACGCCACTCTGAGGCGAAAACCCCATGCTGGTACTAATCGCAATCCCGTCCCGGATCCCTGTTACCGAGCTACTTCCACCGAGATGACAGGATATTACTCTCAGAGGTCGCTCCAATTCCCGGGGCCCCTCTTGGTAAAGCCCCCGAACCAGCTCCGCAACGTCGGAGCGACCAAGCATCTCGGCAGACCTCTCGGCAATAAACTTGTGACTCGCTCCGTGAAATCCATAGCGCCTGATTCCGGCATCATACCATGAAGCAGGAACCGCATATCTCCGCCCTGCCTCCGGAATCCACTGGTAAAACGCAGTCTCAAAAAGGGCAACCCGTCGGGCCTCCGGCAGAATCTCACGGAACTGCCTGATGCCATCTGCGTAAGCAGGATTATGTGCTGGCGCAACGTCGGCAAAGCCTTCGAGAGCTTCAATCACCTCGTCACCGGCCTCCACGCACCCACTTAAATTTCGTCCCAGCACCGTTTTAAACCCCACCGCATCGATCTCTTCTGGGCTTGTTACTCCATCATTTTCCAGAGCTACCAGAGCATCACGGATTGCTTCCCCGTGATCCGCGACACGCTCATATCCACCCTCGGCCAGCTGACTCTCCTCGCTCTCGCCCATTTCAAAAAGGCGGAACTTGAAAGAGGTTGAGCCGAGGTTGGCTACGAGAATCTTCACAGTGATTTCGGCAAAGAACCGGGGTTACATTTCGACCAGTTTGGAGAGGTCCTCGTGAGGACGAGGGATCACCTGGGTAGAGGCCACTTCGCCAACCTGAGAGGCCGCCTCCGCACCCGCGTCTACCGCAGCCTTCACCGCTGCTACATCACCGGCATAAAATCCGGTAACGAGCCCAGCACCAATTTTGGTCCATCCCAGCATGGAGACGTCCGCTGCCTTGAGCGCGGCATCGGAAGCCTCAACAAGTGAGACAAGTCCCCGCGTTTCTATAATTCCTACTGCTTGTTTAGCCATCGTTTCAGAATGATTTAGTTATGAGAGATCGAAGCGCTTCAAGAGGTCCTCGTGAGGTCTGGGAATAACGTGAGAGCTAACTAACTCCCCTACTTTGTCGGCAGCCTCGGATCCAGCGTCCACCGCCGCCTTCACACTGCCAACGTCCCCTTGCACGATCGTGGTCAGGAACCCTGCCCCTATCGAGATCTGCTTGATAAAGGCAACATCCGCAGCTTTCACCATTGCATCAGCAGCCTCCACGTTGCCGGCGTACCCTTTTGTTTCAACTAGTCCGAGCGCTTGTCTCATATTCTTATCCTTTGGTTGTTTGGTTCATCGTTTTACGAGCTACTTGATCAGCTCGCAGTAAGTGTCTGTCTGCAGCCCGCAGGCATTGCCTTCATCGGTGTCGATATGCACCTCGAGATTAAAACTGGAATCCACTCGGACTACGACATTCTCGAATGTGACGGGGCAATCACCATGCACTTTCATTTTCATCATGTCCTTATGACTTACGCCATAGTAGGACGCGTCCTCGGGGCTCATATGCACATGCGGAGCTGCTCGGATCACTCCCTCCGGCATCTCGAAGAATCCCTTGGGACCCATCAGCATACATCCGGGGCTCCCCGCGACATCTCCTGAGAGGCGCAGTGGTATGTCAAATCCCAGCGCAATTGCGTCCGTGTATGCCAACTCCACCTGGTTGAACTCCCGGCATGGGCCCAGAATCCTCAGATTAGAAATCACACGACTCCGCGGCCCCACCAGTGTGACCGTCTCCTTCGCGGCGAACGCACCGGTCTGATACAGACCCTTCATCGGCGTCAACTCATAGCCAGTGCCGAAAAGCTCCTCCACCGCACCGGGGGATAAATGACAGTGTCTCGCACTGACATTGACCACCAGCCCATGGGGAGCAGACGCCGAGCTTGGCAGAGTTACCCCGAGCTTGGCATAGACCTGCTCGCGAACCAT
>PBTP01000124.1 GCA_002729275.1 Roseibacillus sp.
TCCTCTGACTCAAGAGCTTCCTCTGACTCAAGAGCTTCCTCTGACTCAAGAGCTTCCTCTGACTCAAGAGCTTCCTCTGACTCAAGAGCCTCCTCTGACTCGAGAGCTTCCTCTGAGCCGAGAGCCTCCTCTGAATCAAGAACCTCCTCTACTGCCTGACGCCTTTTCGCTGAGAGCGCTGGCCGTATCAGTCCATAAATAAGATACGCGGAAAACCACACCGCCGGTAAGACCTGGAAAAATACGATTGTCGCTCCCACCAGAATTGTTCCAACCGCAAGAATGGGGACACTTCCTCTCGTGCTCCAGCCTACGTTCTTGAAACTCGGATAACGGATATCACTGATCATCAGAAAGGAAAGACCCAGCATGGCACCCGCCATTACCCAGTTCCACGCACCAAGCTCACGGTCATTGTCATGAAAGAAAATGATGAGGAATGTGAGGGAAGCAATAAACCCGGCGGCCATGGGAATTGGAATGCCCCTGAAGGTCTTCAGGTCCTCCTCCGAGCCAAGGATCGCCAGACAGTTGAAGCGAGCGAGACGAATCGCCCCACAAAGCAGGTAAATGAAGGCAATCGCCCAACCCACGCCCGACTCCGCTCTCTGAAGGCCTTCCGGCAACTCCAGATTCAGAAGAACCGCCTTCGAGCACAGTAGTGCCGGAGCCATTCCAAAGGAAACAAGATCTGCCAGAGAATCGAATTCACGCCCGAAGTCTGACTCCTGCCCCCCAAGTCGCGCGAGCCTGCCGTCCAGCAGGTCAAAGAGGCATGCTCCGAAGATTAACAGGAGTGAGGTCTCATAATAGTGCTTGGCGTCTCCAAATTCGGGCATCTGCATACCCTTGAAAATCGTAAGGACTGCAAAAAACCCACAGCAGAGGTTTCCCGCAGTCATTAAGTTGGGCAGAAGGTAAATCCTCGGCTCCCGGTCGTTTTCCATCGCGGCGCCAGTATACGGACATTTCTTTTAAGACAAACACTGGAAATCGTCCCAGACTTCGCCATGCTCATACGGTGGCAGGTAAAATAGATATCAGCGCTTCCCAGCGCATGGAGGATCTCCTTACCTTGCTCCCCGGAGCACGCCGAACTCTGTTCGCGGCCTATCACGTCGGTGGCTGCCAGTCCTGCTCTTATCGAGATGACGAGACCCTGGCTGAAGTATGCACCCGGAATGAAATCCCAGTGGAGGAGGCCATTACGGTCCTTCTTGAGAGCCACGACCGTGACCAGGCCCTCCTCATCAGCCCGCTGGACCTTCAGGAACGCCTCACCAGCGATGAGCCATTTCTTCTTTTTGATATTCGTAGCCGGGAGGAGCACGATACCGTCCGCCTACCTGACTCAAGGTTTCTGACCCAGGAGCTGCAAAATGAGCTCTTTGGGCAACCTCCGCGGGAAACCATTGTTCTCTATGATCACCAGGGACGTGATGCTCTCGATCGTTGTGCCTGGTTTCACGGGCACGGCTTGAAAAACTCGCTTGCTCTGGCCGGGGGCATCGACGGTTGGGCCCGTGAGGTGGATTCTTCGGTTCAACGCTACAGGCTGGAACTGGACTAGCGGCTACTTTCCCACTTGGATCCTCCTCAGGATTGCTGACAATCTGCTGATGAATCGTCGCACTTTCCTCACTACTTCCGGCACCACGGCAGCCTCCCTCAGCAGCCTCGCCGCTACTGCATTACCCGGAGGAGCCGCGCAGCAGGACGCAGAATCCAATCCTCCACACCGAGGCCCGAACCGGATCGGGGTGTCTTCCTATTCCTTCTGGGGATTTCGCCGCCAGGAATTGCGTTCGCTTCATTCCAACCTTGAGCACGCTGCAAGAATGGGCTTCGACGGTCTTGAAATTCTNCAGCGNCAGCTGGAGTCCTACGACAATGCCACTCTTCAGAAGATNAAGCGNCATGCCTTCGTGCTCGGTCTGGACTTGATGGGTTATTCCACCCACCAGGGTTTCCTTTCGCCCGACAAGGNAAGACGCCAGAAGAATATNGACCATACCATCGCCTGTCTCGAGCAGGCCTATCAACTCGGCATTCCAACNATNCGGGTGAATTCAGGCACATGGGGCACTTCAAAAAGCTTCGATGACCTGATGGCAAAGCGGGGCATCGAAGAGCCCCTCCCAGGCTACACCGAGAAAGATGCCTATGAGTGGGTGATCGAAGCCTATGAGACCCTTGTTCCAGAGGCCGCAAAACGCGGAGTGGTCATGGGGTTGGAGAACCATTGGGGCCTGGGGGTCACGCCGGAAGGCGTCAACAGGGTTGTCGATGCCGTCGNNTCTGAGTGGCTTCAGGTTACCCTCGATACCGGTAATTTCCTCGAAGACCCNTACGACAGGCTGTCACAACTGGCCCACCGAACCGTCCTCATGCAATGCAAGACCTACTTTGGTGGTGGGCGCTGGTATACTCTGGATCTCGACTATGCCCGTATTGCTGGGATCATGAAGACCGCTGGCTTCAAGGGTTACGTCTCGCTGGAATTTGAGGGCAAGGAGGATCCTCTCACGGCCATCCCAAAATCGCTCCGGGTCCTGCGCACTCATTTCGGCAAGGCTGTGGGGACGCCCGCCCCTGATTGAAGGTCCTCGCCTGAAATAGAACAAGCACCCCGGACATCCTGAGCCGGGCACACTAACAGTTCCGTGCTTCTCATCCGCTCAACTCATGTCATTCTGGCTCAGATGAAGATATTTGCCGCCCTGAGCCTCATGCTTCTCGTTCCGATCACGGCTACCGCGGAGCCCCCATGGAAGGATCTTTTTAACGGTAGAAACCTCGACGGATGGCACCCCGTTCCCGGGGGAAAGTGGGAGGTCTTGAATGGAACCATTCTCGGCACCTCCCCTCGCAGTGAACCCCGTCATGGTCTTCTCATGACCGACAAGCGCTTCAAGAATTTCAGGGTCCGTGCCAAATTCAAGGTAACCAGCGGAGATAGCGGTTTTTACTTCCGGGTAGAAAAGACCAAAACTCACGTCAGTGTTCGAGGCTTTCAGGCAGAGGTCGACAACTCCAAGGAAGTTGGGGGGCTTTACGAAACCTCCATGCGTGCCTGGGTGCGCAAACCGGATCCAGCAGTCATCTCCAAATTAGTCAAACCGGGAGCCTGGACAGACCTCCTCGTCACGGCGATCGGGGACACCATCACCGTCTCTCTCAACGGAGCCAAGGTGACCGAGCTACTAAATGATGCCAAGTGCCTCAAGGAAGGCCACATTGCATTACAGCTTCATGGCGGGCAGGACATGAGAGTCCAGTTCAAGGACCTCGCCATTCAGGAACTCCCGTAGCGGGTCACCAGAGGCCATTGACGACAAGCAGGATCAAGCTTGTGACCAGAAACAGNGCTGTTATCCACCAATACCACCGGATCCTGATCACATTCTCCCCGCCATTTTTTCCAAACTCGCGCGCGACGAAGTCATCATAGTCAAAGTCCCCTCCCGGAAGATCTAATCCATCAGACCCTTTGTCCTGCTGCCAGCTCCTGCGCTGCTGCTCTCCACGAGTCTTCCGGCCCCGCTTTCCTGCAACACGACCCGAGAGAGCGGAAGCCGGAGCATCCTCGGCACAGACTCCGCAGCAGCCTCCGACCGCTACCTCGCTCTCACAGCTGGGGCAAATATAGGTCTCGGGACACATGGGCCCTGAAATCTGGCGCTAGCAGCCCCAATCCTTTCAGTAAGGGCTTGGCAGGGATGACTCTCTAATAGCGGTAATGACCAGGCTTGTAGGGCCCGTCTACCGGCACATCGATGTAATCGGCCTGCTCCTGAGTAAGATCCGTCAGCTTACACCCAATCTTCTCAAGGTGAAGCCGAGCCACTTCTTCATCCAACTTCTTGGGAAGCACCTCGACCCCGGGCTCACGAGAGCCCCGAGTCTTCCAGAGATCTATCTGGGCGAGGCACTGGTTGGTAAAGCTGTTCGACATTACAAAGCTTGGGTGCCCAGTTGCACAACCAAGGTTCACAAGTCTGCCTTCCGCAAGCATGTAAAGGGCATTTCCTCCCGGGAAGGTATACTTGTCGACCTGCGGCTTGATATTTTCCCTCTGGACGCCGGGCATCTCGTTTAGCTTGTCGACCTCGATTTCGTTATCGAAATGGCCAATATTGCACACAATGGCTTGGTCCTTCATTTTTTCCATGTGATCGGTCCGAATGATCCTGAAGTTCCCGGTCGTGGTAACGTAAATATCACCCCAGCCCAATGTGTCTTCAAGAGTGAGAACGCGAAACCCTTCCATCGCGGCCTGCAAGGCGCAGATCGGATCAACCTCTGTGACGACGACTTGTGCTCCCTGAGCCTGCAGGGCCTGCGCGCACCCTTTCCCAACATCACCGTAACCGCAAACCACCGCCACCTTGCCGGAGATCATGACATCTGTTGCCCTCTTGATTCCATCGATCAAGGATTCTCTACAGCCNTAAAGATTGTCAAATTTCGACTTCGTCACTGAGTCGTTCACGTTAATTGCCGGGAACAGGAGCGTTCCGTCCCGGTGCATCTGGTAGAGGCGATGCACTCCCGTGGTGGTCTCCTCTGAGACCCCGACAAGATCCTTGACCCACTCGTTGAAGACGCCCGGNNGATCCAGCTTNATCTTCTTCAAGAGGTCCTTGATGACNTGCTCCTCGTCGTTGCTTGAGGGACTGTCCACCCAGTCGCTGCCGTTTTCCATTTCATATCCTTTATGGATGAGAAGAGTGGCATCACCACCATCGTCTACGATCAACTGAGGGCCCTTGCCTCCGGGATACTGAAGAGCTTGCCAGGTACACCACCAATACTCCTCGAGCGACTCGCCTTTCCATGCAAATACCGGAGTTCCCCGCTCTGCCATGGCTGCGGCTGCATGATCCTGAGTAGAGAAAATGTTACAGGAGCACCACCTTACGTCAGCTCCCAGATTCTGGAGGGCTTCAATCAGAACCGCTGTCTGNATCGTCATGTGCAACGATCCCATCACNCGAACACCNTCAAGAGGGCGTTCGAGCCCGTATTTCTCACTGACCGCCATCAGGCCGGGCATTTCGTATTCAGCGATTTCGATTTCTTTACGACCGAACTCAGCCAGGCCCATATCGGCTACTTTATAAGGGAGAACCTGCGGCTCTTCTGCAATTACACTCATGATGTTTTGTTGTTGTTTTTAAAGGTTAATACTCAGGCGGAGACCGCGGTTTGAAGTTCGGAAGCCCTGTTGGTTTCTTCCCAAGGCAACCCGGCATCTTCCCGTCCGAAATGTCCGTAGTTGGTAGTGGTCTGGTAGAACGGTCTCAGAAGGTCAAGCTGCTCAACGATGTCGGCAGGCTTAAAAGAGAAAACCTNTTTTACGGCTTTCTCGATCTGTTCCTCGTCAACCTCGTTGGAAGCAAACGAATTCACATTGAGGCTGACAGGGTGAGGATGCCCTATGGCGTAGGCGAGCTGGATTTCACANTCACGCGCCAGTCCTGCTGCCACAATATTTTTGGCAACCCATCGGCACATGTAGGCCGCAGAGCGGTCCACCTTTGAAGGATCTTTTCCTGAAAACGCNCCTCCACCATGGCGACCCATCCCNCCGTAGGTATCAACAATGATTTTCCGCCCGGTTAACCCTGCGTCCCCCTCTGGTCCCCCGACCTCGAATCGCCCGGTCGGGTTGATGAGTATCTCGGTGTCCTCGGTAAGAAGCTCTGCCGGCAGGATCTTTTCGATCAAATCTGCCTGTAGTAGCTGCCGGATCTCCTCGGTTGTTATCTCGCGGGCGTGCATCGTTGAAACTACTACCGCTGTAATCCGGTTCGGCCGGTTGTCAATATACTCAATGCTCACCTGTGTCTTGGAGTCAGGGCGCAACCACGTNTGAACCCTGTCNTTNCGCAANCGNGTCATTTCCTGGCCCAGCTTGTGAGCGTAGAGCACNGGAGCAGGCATCAACTCCGGAGTATCATTNGTNGCGTAACCAAACATGATTCCCTGNTCACCTGCTCCCTGCTCGTCGGTTTCCTTTCCCTGAGCTCCTGCTGCATCAACGCCCTGCTTGATGTCCGGCGATTGCTGGCCAAGCATGTTCATGAGGAAAGCCCCCTTTTCAAATTTGCAGGTNTAGGAGTAATCNGTCCCGTGCGCGTAGTCAGCGTCGTAGCCAATTTCCCGAAGAGTCTCGCCAACAACNTTCCCGTAGTCNAAAACTGCACTGGTNGTNATCTCACCTGCGAGNCCAACCACNTTGTCCTTCACAAAGGTTTCGCAAGCGACCCGGCTGCCAGGATCCTGCTCCANGCAAGCATCAAGCACCGCATCCGANACGGTATCGCACACCTTNTCTGGNTGGCCTTCNGTTACTGACTCGGACGAAAAAATAAATGGACGAGACATGATGGTGCTTTCTTTTCNACTGGAATGTATCTACAGATCTTGATTTGTTGATATGAACTAAGCGTGCAACTCCATGCCGTCAATTCTCAATTCGCTCAAATTACTGGCNGACCCTACCCGTCTCCGCCTGGTTCTCCTCCTCGCGGAGGAGTCCCTAAGCGTCGCGGAGCTGCAGGAAATCCTNGGGATGGGCCAATCCCGTATCTCAACCCAGTTGGGCCAGCTAAAAAAAGCCTCNCTCGTTTCGGTCCAGCGCTCAGGAAAAAATAATATCTACTCGGCTCAGCCCGAAAAAGAGCTCCTTGGGATTGCNAGNAAAGCAGGGGCCGAGCTNGAGGACCGGAAGAGNGANCTCGCATCCCTCANCCACATTCTCAACAAGCGAAAAGANCGCACCCGTGCCTATTTCGACGAGCTAGCAGGTAAATTTGGCCGGCAATATGTCCCGGGTAGATCATGGAAAGCNCTGGCCGAGGGCCTCCTCAAGATTCTCGACTTCANGGTNGTTGCTGATCTTGGGGCTGGCGAGGGAACNCTCGCACAGCTTCTCGCNCAGAAGGCCGAGCGGGTNATCGCTGTCGACCACTCTGAGAAAATGGTGGCTTTTGGGACANAAAATGCGGCNANNAACGGNNTNGAAAATCTNGAATACAGGCTTGGGGATATCGAGTCCCCTCCGATCGAAGACANTTCCACCGACCTCGCTTTTCTCAGTCAGGCCCTTCATCATGCNTCGAATCCATNGCGAGCGCTCGAAGAAGTCCANCGGATCCTCGTNCCCGAGGGAAAAGTGGTGATTCTTGACCTNCTCCAGCATTCGTTCGAACAGGCGCGCGAACTTTATGCCGACACCCANCTGGGATTTGCAGAAGTTGAGATTGCCGGCCTCCTNGNGGATGCGGGATTCAGGGAGATTGAAACTGCGATCGCGGACCGGGAGGAAGCGCCTCCTGGATTCCAAACCCTCCTCGCGGTAGCCCGCAAGTAACCTNNATCAACCGCTCACANGATTTAAGAGTGACGGCTCTTTCNGCGGCTGGCAGCGTGAGACCANCNCGTTCACNAATGAAGTTCNCCCTTTNATCGCNTCGNATCCCCTTCTTNCTCCTCTGGTTNNTATCCTTAANTCTTCCCTGTCTCGCCAACGATTGGCCTCATTGGCGGGGTGCCCANCGTAACGGTATTTCTNAAGAAGCCCTTCCTGANAAGGCGCTCNAGAATATTGGGGGNAAAGTGGTATGGAAAGCGGAGATAGGNANCGGTTTNNCTTCCTGCTCTGTTGTCGGAGGCCATCTCTTCACAACGGGACACGAGGACGGCCACGATACGATTTTCTGTATACGGACCGCGGACGGGTCCACGGTCTGGAAGCACTCCTTCCCCGCAGACCTGGGGGACAAATTTTATGAGGGTGGACCCGGCGCCACCCCAACCATCGAAGGGGGGCGGGTCTATCTGCTTTCCAAATGGGGCGATCTTTTCTGCTTTCAGGCCTCGGACGGAAAGGTGATCTGGAAAAAGCAACTCAGGGATGAGGCCGAGGTCCGGGTTCCGACCTGGGGCTTCAATGGATCTCCAACGCTGGTAGGAAACACTATCTACCTCAACGTTGGCAGCGCCGGGATGGCCCTCAGAAAAACCGACGGTGAGATCCTATGGAAATCCGACCGCGGTGACCCCGGATATTCCACCCCGCTTCCGGTTGATCTTGCTTCAGGTCCAGCCCTGCTTCTCTCCAACGGAAAGGCTTACCTCGCAGTCGAACGCGAGACCGGCAAGAAACTCTGGAGCCACCGGTGGATCACCCGCTATGGCGTCAACGCAGCGGATCCGATAGTGAGAGAGAATCAGGTATTTATTTCATCGGGCTACAACAAGGGTTGCGCCTTACTCGAGGTCAGTGATGGAAAGGCTGAAACGCTCTGGAAGAACAAAAACCTGCGAAGTCAGTTCAACGGATCAGTTCTGATCAATAATTTCCTCTACGGTATCGACGGAGACTCAAATGAGGACGCCGCCCTGAAGTGTGTCGACTGGAGGACCGGTAAAGTTCGCTGGAGTTTCGACCAGTGTGGCTTTGGATCGCTTCTCGTTATCAGGGATCAACTTCTCGTGCTCGATCACAAGGGTTTCCTCTGGGTCGCCCCGGCCTCGCCAGAGGGCTTCAAGCCAACATCAAAAGGAAAAATTCTAGATGGAAAATGCTGGACCGTTCCGGTCTTTGCCCACGGCAAACTCTACGCCCGCAATGCAGGCGGAACTCTGGTTTGCGTGAGCTGGTAAATTGTATTGAATAGCGTGCTTCCCTGACCTTATTCCCAATTCATCCATGAATCGCAGAGCCTTCGTCAATACTACCGCCGCCGCTGGCATGGTTACTCAAGTTCCCCTGCTTGCTAAATCGGAGAAGTCCGGGAAAAAGTACCGTACTGCTCTTATTGGATCCGGATGGTGGGGTATGAATATCCTCCGGGAGGCTATGGCTTCGGGCACCATCCAGGTGGTCGCCCTGAATGATGTATCCGACAATGCCCTGGAGGTTGCTGCCGAGGAGGTTCAGGACCTCTCCGGAGCACAGCCGAAGACTTACAAGGATTATCGCGAACTCCTCGAGAAGGAAAAACCGGAGATCGTTATCATTTCCACCCCCGATCACTGGCATGCACTTCAGACGATTGCAGCCGTCCAGGCAGAAGCTCATGTCTTTGTAGAAAAGCCCACCGGCCACACTATCCAGGAAAGTCGAGCTATGCTCAACGCTGCCACGCGCGCGGGGAAGACAGTCCAGGTCGGACTCCACCGCAGAATTGGACCGCACCACGTGTCAGGCATGGACTTCCTTCGGAGCGGAAAGGTCGGAAAAGTGGGCATGGTCCGCATGTTTGTTGCAGGGCGAGGAGGCAAGGAACAACCCCGAGCCAACGAGGAACCCCCAAAGGGAATGGATTGGGATATGTATTGTGGCCCTGCACCACTTCGCCCCTTCAACAGCAGGATCCACCCCGGAGGTTTCAGGCATTTTCTCGATTTTGCCAATGGGATCCTGGGGGACTGGGGAGTGCACTGGCTCGACCAGGTCCTCTGGTGGACGGAGGAGAAATATCCCAAGCGAGTGTATTCCACGGGCGGACGGCCTGTCCGTGGCACCCCTGTTCTGAATGACTCTGAACAGACCACTGATGCTCCGGATACTCAGGTCGCCGTTTATGAGTTCGAATCCTTCACTGCCACCTGGGAACATCGACGCTACGCGGAAAACCCCTCGGAAAAACATAAGATCGGGTGCTACTTCTACGGAGAGAACGGGATCTTCCACATGGGGTGGCGTGATGGGTGGACGTTTTACCCTACCAATTCCCGGGACAAGATCATCCATCAGGATTCACAGCTCCANCAACCGGATGGGCACAATCTCAAGTTGCTCTGGCAGAACTTCATCGATGGGATCGAAAGCGGGAAGGAGACTGTNTGCGGGCTGGAATCCTCCCACCGATCCTCGGTCCTGCCGATGCTTGGCATGATGTCCCTGAAACTTGGGCGTAGCATCCAGTGGGACGGCGCAGCGGAGAAGGTCCCCAACGACCCTGAGGCCAACAAGCTCCTCAAACGGGATTACCGCGGGCCCTGGGTTTATCCCGAAGCCTGACTTAAAGGCTAAANTTGATCATGGCACTCACCCCAGAGGACGTCTTTGCAGAGATTGGCGGACAACCCAACAGCTGCACTCTCAGGGAATACTGCGCCTTTGCGGAGCACGTGCAGAACATCGCATCCTGTCGCCTCCTTGTATTCGGGGTGGGTCGGGATTCGGGTGCCTGGCGGAGGCTCAATCACGGAAATCCAACACTCTTTCTCGAGAACAATGAGGAGTGGATTGATAGGATCGGGGAGGAGATCGGGAATGAGCACATTCTTGCCGTGACCTACCAGCAGCCTTTCGAGAACTGGGAAAGAACCGATTTCGCTGCTAATCAGGTAACCCTTCCTGCCCTGGAGAGCTCTCCCTTCAACGGCGAATGGGACTGCGTTTTCGTGGATGCTCCGTGGGGCCCAACCTTTGGACGCCACCAGAGCACCTACGCCGCTACCAAATCTGTCAAGCCAGGTGGATTTGTCGGTCTTCACGACTGCGAACGCGAGCGGGAGCAGATCGTTTGTAAGATCCTGCTCGAAGCAAATGGTTTCGAACTGGTCACGGAAGTCGAGCGACTCCGCATCTACCAATCTCCAAGCTAGTCACTTGGGATGCCCCACCTAGCAGGGGCACCCCCAATGATAGTCGCCGTTAAGGCCATTCAATGAATCGGCATCAGGATCTCAGCGCGATTTCAAGAGAGCCACGACTTTGTCCAGGCCTTTAAATTCAGCAAGCCCTGTCGCACTTCTCTTCACATTATTGTGAGTAAATTGCTGGTTCGAATCAGCCCCATNCTGGAGAAGGATTTTCACGGAAGCAATATCAAGCTGGTTCCGAATNTTCTGNCCCTTCTCCATCCTCGCAATGGCGTTATGTAGGGGAGTCCTGCCATTCGCAGACTTTAGNTCTACTCCAACTTTAAGTTCGCCCAAGANGAACTTGAGCATCTCGGGCTGCCTCCAGATAACCGCCTCATGNACAACTGAGGATCCATTTGCGTTTACCATCATCTTAGCACCATTAGCTAGGAGTAACTTCGCCGCTTCAACATGTGAACTTCCTGCAACTACACTCAGCGAGTTTTTCATATGACGCGCCTGCTTATTTACATCAGCACCATTCTTCAGGAGCAGTTTGATCATTTCAAGATGCCCTCCTGCAGCCGCATAGCTGAGCGCCGTGTAGGAATTTTGCGAAGTGGCATTTGGATCAACTCCAGCGTTCAAAAGAGACTCAACCTTCTTGAGGNTCCCAGCGCGGGCGGCAATGAGCAGAGCCTCTTCAGGGTGTTCGACCTGTCGATAGAGTCCGGAGTAGGAATTTGCGTTTCCACTACCCCACCCTTGTATCCCTGAGGTGGCAGCCACGCGAAGCGAACCCTCCATGGGAATGAATTCTCCTTCCAGAGGCATCGAACGGAATATGGGCCCTTGGAGGTTTGCCCCCAAAGCAGGCACCTGCTCGTCCTTATCCAGAGGGATTCCAGCAAAGTCCTCCGCCTCTTCCGCAGGTGGATTGTTGCTTACCACTTCGTTGTCGATGAAGAGCCGAACTCCTTTGCCCTTTTCCGCAATAGCCACCAAATGGTGCATCTTTCCATCAAGGACCGGCGCGGTGTTCCCAACCTTGCGCACACCAACAAACTGCATGTTTTTTGTCAAAGCCTCTCGATGAATTCGCCAATCGCCCCAACCTCCGTCTCCCAACGCGATCAGCGTCTGCCAACGCTTGTCGAACCCGTCAGGACTGAACCAGACTGAGACCGTTATACTCCCGCCTTCCGGGGTATAATCTGCAGATTTNCCACCAAGTAGAACATATTGATTCTCACCATTCAGGTCCAGCGCCTGCCCGAGTTGACCCTTTACGAACGGTGGAGAATTCCTGGCTGTGCCATGTCTCCCGTTTCCACTGGCGTCCTTGAAGTCTCCATCAAAGGGCCAGTGCCCAACCAAGCCATCGGTTAGCTTGCCTGTCGCTTTTGCGGTGCCTTTCCCCTTATTCCAGAGAGTTCCTACCTCACTATCGCTGAGTGCCCTCGACCAGATCTGAAGGTTGTCGACCTTTCCATCCCAGGCTCGGTTATTAAAGAACCAGTCCGTCTTCGCAGTCTCATGTTTCTCTTTGCGGTTGGTCTCCACAAACTTTGTGGCTTTCCCAATCAAGAGCTGGGGGTCGAGAGTGAAATCGCTGCTATCCAATGTTGCGTTGATTCCCTCGATCGCGATCACATTCCGGCCTTCCTTAAACACCCCGCCAAAATCAGCCAGAGAGAAGGATTCGAGACCACCCGCCTCATGATTACCCACCGAAACTTCTCCACTCTCCTCATTAACTGACACGTTGCTTGAACTGAAAAGACGCCGCCCGTTGGCATGAAGAACAAATCCGTCATCGTAGTTGATGCGAAGACTCAATCCTTTCATGTCAGCACCCTTCGGAATTTCGAACTCCCGGCGGATGAACACGGAAAGGTATTNGTCCTGCATATCGTCCAGGACTGTTGCATCGTCATCATCTGCATAACCAAACCCGGAGGGACCTTTTTTCCATCCTCCCTTGGCCGCATCAAAAGACAGCGTTGTCCACAGAGTATCTTCCGGCTTCTTGCCGCCCGCAAGATAGTGCCACTCCGCGCCTTTTTCGATGATGGTCTTCCTCTCACCAGAGCCCACAACCTTGACCTTCAAATCAGAAGTTCTCTGGTAAAGNAGATTACCATTCCAGTCATAGAAAGTTTGGGTCGCCTTCTCCCTCGTGATTTTCTTGATATCGAACTGATCACCTCGGTAGGCAATCCACTCGCCTTGAANCTGGGTTTCAATTCCCGGAAGGTCCTGTGACACCGCGTAGGGGGACAAGGCCCCGGCGGCCAATAAAGATAAGAGATAAGCTTTTCTGTTCGGCACTGTTTTCATGAGAGCCTGTAACTTATGATCACAANTGCTGACGTCCAGATTCTTACAGAGAAAGTGTCGTGCTGTCAGGGCGCGATCCTTTGGCTTTCACCCCGATGAAACCACAGAGATGACTACAGTAACCTGCTCGCCCCAGCCGGGTCNTGCCGACTATTGCTCCCCCTTACTTCTCGGAGCCTTTTCGACTACATCGAACCTCACCCCCGCAGCGGTGATCGCCTCATAGCGAATCTTGGAATCCTTTAGAATTACCTTGATGAGGTGATTCGTAGATGCAGCGTNTGCGAGAAAAGGTCTCTGCTTTTCAATGTCGGAACCGATCGCTCTGGTTCTCGTTCCCCACGCCCCATCACCCAGGTAAACTACTCCATTTTCGTTGTCGCGCTTTCCAGCCCTCAGCGGATAGGTCCGCTTGTAAGTGTGGTGATCATTTTCGAAAACGGCGTCGACACCAAACTCTTCGAAGAGGGGACACCAGGCCCTCTGAATCTCGACCGCGTCATTCTTGACCCCCGTTCCCCATGCCGGACGGTGATAGCAGGCGAATTTGAAAGGGAAGGCTTTACGCTCATGAAGCACCCTGCGAAGCCAGGGAGTTTGTGNTTCGACGTTCTCCGTATGACCCGAGTCCAGAGCAATCAGGGTAAGATATTTTCCGAAGTNGATGNTGAACTTACTGCCCTCCTTCATTCCGAAGAACAGGCTGTAGAAAAAAGGAGCCTCCGACCGCGGAGGCGCATCAGTCGGCCGATATGCGGCTCCTTTTACCTCATGATTACCGATCACTGGTATCATGGGGATCATACACCCCTCCACGGTAATCGCACACTTGCTCCACGACTCAGCCCACTCCAGCCATCGGTCTCCATCCACTCCATTAGCGTAGGCAAGATCACCTCCCAGCAAGGCAAAAAGAGGGTCTTCGGTGCCNGCTCGGAGATTCATACTATCAAGCATCTCTCGGGTGTGAAACATATCGCCACCAGTCACAAAACTCATGCCCTCTTCAAAGACCTTGGGAGCGGTCTTAAAAAACCAGCTTCCAATCAATCGATCTCCCTTTGAAATCTTAAAGTTGTAGCGGGAGTCCGGGTCGAGCCCCCCCAAGTCTGCCGAATAGACCTGATACTTCGTCGGCCCAAANTGGCGGGTCTCTACCTGACCCTGGAGCCATTGGGCGCCCCCGAGTTTCCTGNAGGTAAAAATGAAAGGTTGTTTCAAGGCTGCTTCGGAGCTCTCAATCCAATGAACCGCCATCGAAGAGCAGGGATCCTGATGCCATTGGCAGATGGGGCCATGCACCGCACCAAGTGCGGTAATAGCCTGCAGAAAAATAGCGGATATAAGGATTCTTATCTTCATCGGTAAAACCCGATACCATTTACAGGTATTGAAACCGGAGCGAGTAGTATACGACGACACTTGATCATCAACCAGAACAGTCACCGAAAAGAAATCATGCTTACCTTTATTGGCCCTCTGATACTCCTAAAACTCCATGAGCTATCTGCTTTCCTCGTTCACGAGCGGGACTCTTCATGCTCTACTCTGGCTTTCTAGCTACAGATACGCAAAAGTCTCCCCAACGTAGGAGACTCCCTGCTCCTTCAGGAATTGGCAGCGATGTCCCAAGACTACATACGGCGCGACCTCTGGACTCAGGGTGCCTTGTGCCTTTCGTTTACCCTTGTCCTCATGGGCTGCTCTCCCACCGCGTCACGGCAGGAGCCTCCCACCGCCAGCGGCTTCACCGCTAGACCTCTTCCAGCTCGTGTCCCGCCGCAGAATAGCTCGCGGGATTGGGAGCCCATCAATGAGCAGCGCGAGAACCCTCCCCTCTCCTCTTCTACCCGGTCCATTGTCACGCTCGCTGCAGGGGTCAAGCGGGTGAATTCTCGGGGAGTCGCGTTGACCTTCCTGCTTTTCGATGACCGTGAATACAAAATCGCGGTCGCCGATAAGGAGCGGGGGCCCGCGACAGAGTGGCTCACCGCTCAGGCTGCGGCCATCAGCCACGGGGCAGTAGCCTCTATTAACGGAGGTTTTTTTACCCCTGAGGGCGAGCCCCTCGGTCTTGTAATCGAGAACGGCAAACGCATCGGGTCGTGGAACTCTCAGTCTTCCCTGGCCTCCGGACTCCTGTCCGTCGAAAAATTCCCGCGCCTCCTTCGCCGCCAGTATTGGCGCTCTTTTTCTCCCACCCGCCATCTTCTTCAAACCGGCCCCTTTCTTGTTGAGAACAATGTGGGGGTCCGGGATTTAAACGACCGCGAGGCACGCCCCCGGTCCTTTATCGCATGGAATGGCCGGCACCGCTGGGCCTTCGGATTTGCTGAGGGAGCGACCCTCGCCGGTCTCGGCTCCGCACTTGCCGCCCAGCCTCTCTCTGAGATCAATATCACAACCGCTATCAACCTCGACGGTGGACGCTCCAGTGACCTCTGGGTTTCGCCGGAGATTCCCGGTGGAGGACTCTCCACCCGCAAGATCTGGAACAGCCCGGTCCGCAACTACCTTCTTCTTGTCCCCGGGCGACCATAGCGGCCTGCGTCCCTGCACCCGGACCTCTCTCCCGATTATCATCGGAACTGTCTCAAAAATACCTCTCTTTTGAGCCATCCCTCCCGGCGCAATACGGATGCTCCACCAGCCCCCGGATCAGACCACCCGTTGACTCAGGCTGTCTTTTTTCTCTCAAAACGCAGCTTGGAGTGGCCAGCAGGCCAAATCTTCGCTAAAGCCCGCGCCTAATGCTGAAAGCCGGTATCGTAGGTCTCCCCAACGTAGGAAAGTCCACTCTGTTTAACGCGGTCACCCGCACGCGCAAGGCGCAGGCGGAAAACTACCCCTTCTGCACCATTGATCCGAATATCGGGGTCGTGAGCGTTCCCGACGAGCGGCTCGGGGTTTTGGCGCAAATGAACCAGTCCCAAAGTGTCATTTCCACTGCGATCGAATTCGTCGATATCGCAGGGCTCGTAAAAGGAGCCAGCGAAGGGGCTGGTCTCGGGAATCAGTTTCTCGCAAATATCCGCGAGGTTGACGCAATTGTTCAGGTGGTCCGCTGTTTTGAGGATGACGACATCATTCACGAACTTGGTTCAGTCGATCCCCTCCGGGATATTGAGATTATCAACACTGAACTGATTCTTGCTGACATTGCGGCCACTCATAAGCGCCAGTCTACTCGGGAAAAGAAAGCAAAGGGAGGGGACAAAGATGCTATTCGCGAGCTGGCCTTAATGGAGAAACTGATCCCCCACCTCGAAGAGGGTCGTCCCGCTCTGACTCTTGACCTTTCCTCCGAGGAAGACGCGCTGATGCAAGAGTTCTGCCTGCTCTCCTCCAAGCGGACCATTTTTGCCTGTAACGTGTCCGAGGATGAACTGTCGAGCGCACTCGAAAACCCCGGCCAACATCCGATGGTATCGCAGGTCGCAGATTTTACCGCGAACTCCCATGGAGCTGAAGCCGTCGTCATCTCCGCACGAGTCGAGGAAGAACTTATTGCCCTCGAACCCGACGAGGCTTCAGAGTTTCTCGCCGCCATGGGAGTAACGGACTCTGGTGCTGCTGCCTTGATCCGGGGGGTTTACAGCCTCCTCGGATTGCGCACCTTTCTCACTGCCGGTGAAAAAGAGAGCCGCGCATGGACTGTCGTCGCAGGAGCCAAAGCCCCCGCCGCTGCAGGTGTCATTCACACGGATTTTGAACGTGGGTTTATCGCCGCAGAGGTGTGCTCCTATGAGGACATGGTAGAGTCCGGATCCAAGGCCGCGGCTCGCGATGTAGGCAAACTCCGGATTGAGGGGAAAGACTACGAGGTCCAGGATGGAGATGTGATCGAGTTTCGCTTCAACGTCTAGCATTCAAGTTAATCCCTGATTCCGCTTTCTTCCGGGCGAAATACGCCTAGTTTTCCGCCATGAAGAACTTTCTGCTGCCGGTCGGCGGCGCTGTATTGCTCCATTCTGCCCCATTTTCCGTGGGACAGAAAGATCCAGCTACTGCCAATGCAGACATCTACAAATCCGTAGTTCGTATCGAGTGTGCCACCCAATCCGCTGACTACCGTACCCCTTGGAACTCAGGGCGTTTCGGAGGGGGCACAGGCTCTGGCTTCATGATTGGCCCTAATCAATTCATGACCAACGCTCATGTGGTATCCAACGCCAACCGGGTTCTCATTACCCGCCGGGGCTCGGCCCAGAAGCACCCGGCCAGAGTTATCCACATCGCCCATGATTGTGACCTCGCCTTGTTGGAAGTTGAGGATGAGGCAGCCTTCGAAGGTCTCAAATACCTCGAGTTTGGGGACGTCCCTGCGCTCGAAAGCCAGGTCAGGGCCATTGGCTACCCGGTTGGGGGAGACCGTATTTCGGTCACCCGGGGAGTTGTCTCGCGCATTGACTTTCGTCCCTACGCCCACTCCCGCGTGGACTCCCATCTCGTCGTTCAAATCGACGCGGCGATCAATCCCGGCAACTCGGGTGGCCCGGTCCTGCAGGATGGAAAGGTAGTTGGAGTCGCCTTTCAGGGGCTCCGTCAGGCAGACAACACCGGCTATATGATCCCAACCCCGGTTATCAAACGTTTTCTAAAGGACATCGGTGATGGAAGCTACGACAAGTATGTGGATCTGGGCATTACTGAGTTCCCCCTCTTCAACCCGGCTATGCGGAACGCTCTTCAAGTTCCTGAAGATGGCCTGGGAGTGATGGTCGCCTCTGTCCTCCCGACTGGGCCATGCGACGGAATCATGGAACCTGGAGACGTCCTTCTCTCCATCGACGGAAAACCCGTTGATAACGCAGGTAATATCGAAGTGGAGGGAGAAAAAGTGGTCCTCCATGAAGTTGTGGAACGAAAATTCGCCGGGGATGAAGTCGCCCTTGAGTTTCTGCGCAAGGGCGAGAAGAAGGACGTTACCATCACTCTGAAGGCCTTCCCTCACTCCCGCATTTATGCGGTTCGGTATGGCGAGCGGCCCCGCTTCGTTTTCTTTGCCGGGCTGGTATTCCAGCCATTGGACTTCAATCTCTACTCAACCTACGGCTTTGACAGCCCCCGTGTTCGCAAGATCTTCCAGAATTACGTCCAAGACGCGATTTTCAAGGAACGCGAGGATGTTGTGGTTATCACGAGGGTGGAAAGTGACCGTTTGACATCCTTCATCACGGGTTTCAAGGGAACCGTAGTTGACGAAATCAACGGAGAAAAGGTCAGGGACTTGAATCATGCCTATGAGCTCCTTTACGCCGATAATCTGCCTGAGTTCATCACTATCAAGTGTAACGGCTTGGCTCGCCCCATTGTCATTCCTGCCGCCGAAGTTGACTCTGCGAACAAGAGAATCATGAAACAGAATGGGATCTTCCGGTCTCACTATCTCGGTGAAAACCAACCTGCATCCTGACCATGTCCTGCAACTATTTACCCCTTCTTGCCCTCCTGCTCTCAATCGGAGGAGCGATCTGCCTTTCTAATCCAGCCCACGCGGCTGCGGAATCCGGGGGGCTACTCCGCATCAAGACAACGATCCAGACCCACAATGTTGCTCAGCCCTGGGAGCTTAACCAGCCCAGCCGCCGCCGTGGGCTTGGAGCTGTCCTTGAGGACGGAAACATCCTCACTACCGGCGAAATGGCGGCCAATGCCACCTATATCGAGTTCGAGTCAGCTGACGGAGCCCATACCGTCCCAGCGGAGGTCATCGCCATTGATTACGAAGCTAACCTTGCACTACTGAAGCCAGAGGCCGGCGCTGATGGCGAGTGGATCAGAACTCTCGGAACACTCCCGACCGGAGGTTCCGCAAAGCCCGGTGAAGAAGTCGATATCTGGCAACTTGAGGACAATGGTGACGCGATAAGAACTGCGGGCTCTATTCGCTCTGTCGATCTCCTCTCGACTTTTGCGAGCGGACACTTCTTTCTCTGTTATGAGGTCAAGGCCTCCATGCAGAGTGCATCCAGCAGCTATACTCTCCCGGTCACACGGGACGGCAAACTCATTGGCATCCTGGCAAGCTACAATTCCAAGGACCAGATCTGTGATGTTGTCTCTCCAGGTATTCTGAACCAATTCCTCAAGGATGTCAGAGATGGCACCCATGAAGGGTTCCCCTCCCTCGGGATCGCCACGGTGCTCACTGAGGACCCTCAGTTCAGGAAATGGCTCGGACTGAGCGAGGACCAGGGAGGAATTTATGTGAGCCGCGTCCTCCCCGGAAGTGGTGCAGCGGAAAGTGGGCTGCAGGAAGGAGATGTTCTCCTCACTCTTGATGGCCACGGCATTGACCGCCGAGGATACTACCAGGATGCATCCTATGGACGCCTTTCATGGAGCCACCTCGTCCGTGGATCCAAGCAGGTTGGTGAAAAACTAGCGCTGGTAATCATGCGCGACGGAAAGGAAAAGAATCTCGAAGCTACTCTGAGACGTCCGCCTGACAGTCTCATCCCAAGCCACATGTACGACAAGGCCCCCCCTTATCTCATCAAGGGTGGGTTGGTTTTTCAGGAACTCACTCGCTCCTATCTGGAAGCCTACGGGAAGGAATGGAGAAGCAGGGCCCCTCTCGACCTTTTGGACGCACTCAACAACCCGGAGGACTACGAGGAGGGGAGGTCCCGTCTCGTCTTCCTCAGTCGAGTTATCCGAACGCCAGCCACTATCGGATACGACCAAGTCAATAATCGAATCGTGACAGAGGCAAACGGGCAGAAGATAACGGACATGAAGTCTCTTGTATCTGCCCTCCGGAACCCAAAAGATGGGGTTCACTCTATTCGGATTGATGACGTTCCTTACGTGATCTACCTCGACCCGAAGGCAAGTGACAGTGTTGACAAGGCCCTTCTTCAGCGGGGGCTGCCAGCACTCGAGCGCCTTCCCTGACCCCGACCATTCGAACCCTCCAGACTACCGGCTGAGCTCCTGCTGAGAGAGTATCTTAACTCCTGCCCTGTGAAGAACAGACTGGGAGAATTCTACGTCTTCCACATGCAGGGCAACCAGAGTGAGCCCCTCGGGGTGAGGCAACAGGGTGTAAGCAAAGTCGAGATTAGTCTCCGCAGCCCGTAGTTCCCGAAGACATTTCTGGAACTCCTCGACGGGGTGTCGCAGTGCCACTACGACAAGGTCCGCGGTCGTATGCGGAATTCCTTTCTCGAGAAAAACCTGCTGAGCGGTATCAGGATCACTCGTAACGATCCTCGCAACTGTCGCATCGCGGGAATCCTGCACGCTAAACCCAAGGAGTTCAACCCGAGCTTGCTTCAAGAGCTGGATCAGGGCCTCAAGGGAGCCTGCGCGATTTTGAAGGAACACCGCAAATTGCTGAACGGGTTCACCCATTGGCACAGTGGCATCGGAAGAATCCCCCATGACCCAACACTAGATCATAAATGTCAATCCTTCTCAATCGCTATTGCGCCTGCTCGTCCACGGCTCTGATTGAGCACAAGATGCATTTTCCTTCGACAATTTTCCAACCCACATCCAAGTTGTAGATCCTGAAAAAATAGCTTCTATTCTCTTTTTCGTGAAATGCAGGGCGGGCATCGAGAGCAAGAGTTTCCAGCACGACCTGCTGCTTCTCGCTAGGGAGGGCCTCAAAGACTTTCCTGGTTTCCTCCGCTACCTGAACCGGCCACCGTTCCGGTGCTTCGGGTGCGATATTTGACCACGCTCCCTCAATCATATCCGCATAGGGGAGGTAAGGCTTCACGTCGACTACTGGAGTCCCATCGATCAAATCGACCCCAGAGAGGATGAGAGCCATTCCACCATCCGCGTCAGTCTCAAACCCATGAACCCTGCAAGCAGAAATTCCGATCCGATTTGGACGATAGGGGGAGCGGCTTGCAAAAACCCCGAGTTTCTCGTTCCCCCCCAGCCGGGGAGGTCGGACACTGAGGCGCACCTCCTCTTCTCCGACCTTATCGAAGAGAAACACCAGCCACAAATGAGAGCACTCTCCTATACCGCGAAAGGCCTCTTCCCTTTGGAATGGCGGATCAAGCACCAGCCTCCCTCGAGCCGACGGCACCAGTCCCGCCTGCCTGGGGACTCCGAATTTGTCCCTGTATGGAGTTTCAATCCTGCCTATCGGACGGAGCTGGAAGCATTCCATAGTCTGGTGTGCTACTGCCTGAGCCTTCTAGCCTCATGGTCTCTGGACAGCCTCGGGAGGCTCTACTTAAGCACCTTAAGACGTATGTCCTTGTAGTGCACAATCATTCCAGGGTCATGCAGTTGAAGCTGAATCATACCACTAAGTAATCTCTTAGCCTCGGGAAGGTGCTCAACGAACTGCGCGGAAGGTTTTCCATTCAGGAAAAACTGAAAACTATTCCCCTTGGCGATCACATGCAGCTCATTCCAACCACCCTTTTTAATATCTTTCACGGTGACCGCATTCTTCAGCGGAGTAATCGTAGGCTTATCATCCTTATCAATCACAAGGCTATCACCCCGAAAGCACCGATGCTCCCTCCGCCCAGGCGTATGGAAATCCCAGGCTCCCAGGACCTTCCCTCCGATACCAACGTTCCCGATATCCGCATGGTAGCCCTCGAACTTGCGCCGACCAGTCTTGTCAACTCGTGCCCGGATATTCACTCCGCTGTTCCCTTTTCCCGGAAACCGATAAAGAAACTTTAACTCAAAGTCTGCAAGATCCTTATCCTTGCTGTAGACTAGGTAGCCACGACCTTTGTCACCTTCTCCAACGATGATGCCGTCTTGAACACTCCATGCCTTCTGCTTCACGCTGGGCATTTCCTCCCAGCCATCAAGACTCTTTCCGTCAAAGATATGTTCGAAGCCTGGCTCTTCTCCCTTTGTTCGCTCATCGGCAAGGGCAAAACCCGGGCCGACACACAACATCAGGCTGGCAATGGTGGCAGTTGTCTTTTGCATAGCAGGTATGCGATGACACACCCTCCTCACCTCGTGTCAAGAGTATCAGCAGAAGCCGGTGGATTCTGAACCGGCCTCGAAATCTTGGGGTAGGGCAAGATCTCAGCCCACAGGCCCCTGAGCCTGAGGGCTAAATTGGACAGCGGGCGCAGCTTGCTGCCTAGCGCTTGACCAAAGCGCCAGCACCTAGAAATAAAGTGAGCCAACCCAACAGGAAAGCCAGGCCCCCTATGGGAGTGATCATCCCCAGCTTGGTGAAATTAGTGAGTGCGAGAACGTAAAGCGAACCCGAGAAAATCAGAATTCCGAGGGTAAAACAGATCCATACCCCGCGAGGCGGGGTTCGAAATAGGCCCGTAAAGAGAAGGCCCATCCCATGAATGAGCTGATAGAGAACGGCGGTGTTCCAGGTTTCGACACGTTGATTTTCTTCCAGAATCGCCTCGAGTCCGTGCGCACCGAATGCCCCGAGTGCAACTCCGAGAAAGACCAAGGCGGAGCCGAGGCGGATTATGGCAGATTGAGTCAACATAGGGAAAGCGGAGGAGCGTGTGGGAGTCTAAAGGGCCTTAGATTTTTCCCGCCTCAAACACTACTGCCACGTTGCTTGACTGGCTACCATTTTGGAGAAGCACTTAACCCTGGTTAAGGGGGTGAATATCCACTTCCTGGTGCGGGCATCACAAAAAAAACGCCCGGCTTCTTCTCTCGAAGAAGCCGGGCAAATAACTGGCAACGACCTACTCTCGCAGGGCCTTTCGCCCAACTACCATCGGCGCAGTAACGTTTCACTTCCGGGTTCGGAATGGGACCGGGTGGTTCCATTACGCTGTGGTCACCAGAGGCCGGGCGTCGCGCGGACATGCGCCCGGCGCACGGCCCCTGGTTACCAATGTCAGGCCGCTCCCTGACATCCATGTGAAGAATTCAAACATAAGTTCTGTGTCTCGATCTATTTGACCTAGTCCGTCTTGGTCCTTGAAATTCCCGATCTCGAGAGAGAGGAATCAAGCCAATCGGATGATTAGTACTGGTGAGCTTAATGCATTACTGCACTTACACCGCCAGCCTATCAACGTGGTGGTCTACCACGATCCTCAGGGAAAATTTATCTTGGGAGGAGCTTGGCGCTTAGATGCTTTCAGCGCTTATCTCTTCCGCACTTAGCTACCCAGCAATGCTCTTGACAGAACAACTGGAACACCAGAGGTGCGTCACTTTCGGTCCTCTCGTACTAGAAAGTGAACCCCTCAATTTTCCTACGCCCACAGAGGATAGAGGACCGAACTGTCTCGCGACGTTCTGAACCCAGCTCGCGTGCCGCTTTAACCGGCGAACAGCCGGACCCT
>PBTP01000125.1:0-608 GCA_002729275.1 Roseibacillus sp.
AGATTAGATTTTGGAGGGGCTCACTGAGGCTATCTGTTCTGCCGGCGGCTGTGTCCAAAGTAGGTCTCGTATCCAAGTTCTGGTGGAAACTCCGAGAGCCCGTCGGTGGGATTCATTTCCACCCGCCAGTCGGTGCCGCACTTTTGATAAGGGGGCTTGAATGTTCCATTGTGGGTTGGACTGTGGAAAGTGATCAACTCGTAGAATCCATAACCCATCCGCTTAAGGGCTCTCTGGCTGCCGTCTACGATGCCGTAGGTGCCTCCAGCCTTCCGGCCGCCGGCGCTTCCACGACGGAAAAACTGCTCGGGGATTTCGGTGATTCCGTAAAAGATGTTTGCGAGCGCTCGCCCTAACTTACGAGAGGAGTTGTACTGGGCTCCTGGAGGTGCCTGGATGTCGGCGTAGGCACTGCCAGCCAAGGCGAGGACGGAAACGATCAGGATGAGCTTTCTCATTAGGGTTGAGAGTGTGCCTAAGAAAGGGCGGGACTGGCAAGCGGTTATTGGGCTATTATGACTGCCGCCTATTACCGTGTTTCTCCATGCCAGAGAGGTGCCGAAGCGCAGCCTNATNNAATNATAACNTTATAAAAATGAGNATGTTGC
>PBTP01000125.1:613-10215 GCA_002729275.1 Roseibacillus sp.
TNAACNAGGNTCCGGNTCAGGCTCTTNACGAGGTTCCCAGGGGAGTTTGGCGCGNTCAGCATTTTCGGGGTAGAGGAGGCGAAGGAAGGCCTTTAAGTCAGGTTTGAGAGACCGAAGGACGTTCCGCAGCTCGCTTGCAGTTTCGAGGTGTCCCTCTTCTAGCAGGGCGCTGGCCTTGGTTTCGAGCTGCGCCCGGTAGCCCTCTTGCAGGGCCTTGATTTTGCTGTCGTATTTTCCCTCAAGGGCCTCGAGTGCGGCGACAGCCTGCTTGTGGGTGGTTTGCAGGACTTCTCCCTCCGCAGGGGCGGAGGGCAAGAGTTGACCGCTTGCAGTAGCCTCGGAGAGGGACCGCTCAAGAGTTTCCANCTTTGCGAGCTTTCCTCGCAGGTCCGCCTGATCCTGTCCCGGTCGCCGGATCATACTCCTGAATGCGGATTTACCTTCCCGGATATGTTTCGTCAGCTCACGATCGTATTGCTCAANGAGTTTTCTTTTGCTCCGGGTAAAGGAGCTTAAGTCTGATCCGACAATCTGCTGAGTCTTTCTGGTGAGTGCTGCGAGCCAGGTCTCAGAATCAAATTTCCTGGTGTTTTGTGTCGGAGCGCGGTCGCGAGGAGCGCTCCATTCCAGGAGCATACCGGGCGCCTTTCGGCGACTCCCCTCAACCATGGTCCATCTGCCGTCCCCCGGCTCACCTCCTCCCTGAAGAAGAACCCTGTCAAAGAGAGGGTGAGGATTTCCTCCCTGCACAAGTCCTGCGCTATGCCACGCTTCACCAGTGATCCATTCCCAAGGTTGCTCGGGGCTTCCCCTGAATCCACCAATCCAGAGGCCTTGTCCTGTTCCGAGGAATTCCCAGAAGTTTGAGCAGATCCATTTGTGCTCCGGCGTGTTAGATGGGACTGCGAGGTAGGCCCCATGGGCTGCGGCAAAGTCAAGTGCCTCTCCCCAGCTAATCATCGATGTTCTGACTGCGTAAAAGTGTGAGTCTTCGAATGTGCGCGTCCCGAGAGGGAGGCCCTCTCCCCGTAAGAGGCCTTTCTGATTCCCGGATAAGGCAAGAGTTTTGACTCTCCGGAGTTGCTCCTGCTCCGTGCCGGGATTTTCACCGTCATCTCTCCATTCAAGGAGGATGTCGCACTTTCTCTCCGGGGTTGCAGGCATGAGAATTCCCTTTTCGGTCAGTGCGAGATGCCAGTCCTCTGTTGCGCCCACAGATCGCCCTGCTGGCAGAGCCATCCCATCAAGCCAATACCAATGATCGTTCGCCCCTTTACCGGCCCCAAGCCATGCCGGGTAACGCATGTCGAATCGGTCTCTGGCCCATTCGCGGTCTTTTCTTTCCCTCAGGATTGCGAGATGAGCTCCATGGGCCTCAGCAAAGGCCTTGGCCTCCTTCCAGGTCATGGTTCGCTCCCAGAGAGCGTAGGTGCTGTCGTTACGCCGGACGGCTTCCAGGGGTAGTTCGCTCCGATCTCCTGATGCAAGGGCGCTTTTTAATCTGCTCAAGGAGTCCTTAAGCTGTTCGCGTGGTGCTGGTTTTGAACGTGTTGAGAGGCTGCGCTTCGACGTAGAATTTNGGGGGGCAGGGTTGCGAGTAAAAGGATCGGGGCGTTCGGCCAATTCTCGGGGTCGAGCCGGGCTTTGTGTTTGNGGGGAGGGTTGGTCCTCAGATTCGCTTCCGAGTTGGGAGGCTAGCTTCGCGATCAATGAGAGGAGGATCAAAGCGAGAGCGGATTTGACTACCAGTCCCCAAGGGATCAGTGAGCTGGTTTTTTCCCGGTGTTGAGCCGGGGTTGCTGCCATCTCGTGCGATTTTCGAATTGGAGTAATTGGGGCTTCGGGAGCCTTGATGATGGGGCGGGTTTGTGCGGTCTGGCGAAGGTCGTTAGCGAGGTTTTCAGCAGAGGGGATACGNTCATCGGGAGCGACACAGATTGCTCTCTTGATGATAGTATCNAAGACGAGCGGAGTTTGGGAGATGCCTGAGGGTGGCGGGGGGCTGTCTCCCTCCGGGGGCGACCCGGTGATTAGCCGGTAGAGAATGCGGGCGAGAGAGTAGACGTCGCTTCGTGGGGTGCAGGGGTCGCCAGCAAGAACCTCAGGGGCGACGTAGTTTGTCGCTTCGTCATCGATATCTTCGAGTGGTCCTTGGAGAGCTTTAATGGTGATCGTCAGATCAAGCTCCTGATTGATGGTCACGTGGGCAGGAGAGAGTCCACCGTAAGCGAGCCCTTTTTCGTGCTCCCTTGCCACTTTCTCACATAGAGAAACCACGAGCGCGGCTGCCTGTTCGTAATCGACAGGACCATGTCTCATCGCCCGATGAAGCGTGGAGGATCCAGTCTTTGCCGGGTCGGGATGAGCGGGATCAGACTGCATATGGAATCAAGGATTCAGGGAGGGAGCGGCGCTCGGCGTCTCTCCGCTGGAAGGCGCTTCCTCACTGGAAGGGGGCTCTTCATCCGGGGAAAGCATTCTCTGAACCTCTTCCTGAATAGGGGCAATCTCCCGAAGAGGGATCAGGGGGTCCTTTACGATGAAGACCTCTCCGGAGTGGCGGTGCTCATAGATCCGGAGAAGTCCTGTCCGGGTTTTCTGTGAGTCAGTCTCGACGAGAATCTTTTTTCGCTCGAGCATGACGGCGAGGATATACCGGGTGTTTTCTGTGTGAGCCTCGTCCTGCTCGATCATCATTTTCAACAGAGACTCAGGATCGTCCTTATCTACAATTTCGATTTTGGCCTCGACCTCCGGAGGTCTGTAGACGGTGCGCCAGAATGAGAAGGGAGAGGGAGCTTCGTCCTCACGGGCTTCCCAAGCCTCCTGCGAAAAATCTGAACGGAGATAGCCACTCAATTCCGGATCGGGAAANATGGCAGTGAAAAAGACCTCTCCGTCAAGGAAGGGCTTCTCTGAGATCGAGCATTGGTGAGCACGAGATTTGATGTGCCAAGAATCAGNTTTGGACATNATTGGGTAGAAAGATGAGCCCANGCGTCAGAGTGCATGGGGATGAGTAAATTGAAGGGGAAATATGATAAGGTGCAAAGGGAAAGTAAGATGGATCTTAGTTCCCNCCACCAAGGGGAGTGCGNCTCAGGATGGCTTGGTAGATGGGGCGCCCCTGAAGTCTTCGCCAGAGGAGAAAAAGCGCGATGGTAGTAAAAAGCAGGTTTGTTCCCCAGGCAGCCATTAAGGGGGTAATCTGCCCCGCATCTCCAAGGGTGAGGAACGCCTCGGAGCAGAGAAGCATCGCGCCTATCAGAAAGGCGGCGATGGCTACTCCTCCCGCGGTGCCCCGCCGTGTGAAGGCAATGCCAAGGGGAGCTGATAGCAGGACGACGACGAGGCAGATCCAAGGCTGAGCCCAGCGGTAGTGCCACTGTGTCAGGTAAGCCCGGCGGGGTGCCCAGACATCTCCCTCATGCTGTAACAACCAGCTTTTAAGCTCAGGTATTCCCAGATAATTCTTTTGTAGTCCAGGAGTGACAATCTGCCAGGGAGTTTCGGGATAGTCGTCAACCAGGTAGGGGTTTGGCAAATCGGTTTCGAACTTTTCAGCNAGGGATCCGTCCTCGAGCCGAGACCTTAAATCCAGCCGGATGGCGTCCTTGAATGCCCACGTTCCAGAGCTTGCTGACCATGTCGCTGATTTCGCGTAGAGGACAGAGGAAGGTCCGCTCTCGTCCTTACTTCGAATCATCACGTCGAGGATGGGATCGTCGGGGGTGTAATTATAGGGGAAGCTCCCTACCAGCCATGATCGATCCACGATTCTCTCCGTATCGCGGTGGACGTAGAGCACGTTCCGGGCCTGGCTTTTGGATCCTGACTTAGCGAATTCGATGAGAGCCTCTTGGTAGCCTTCTCCCCATGGGGCCCAGTGATAGTTAAGGAGAAGGCATGTCAGACTGAGAAAAAGCCCCACGGTTCCGAGGGGCATGATAATGCGGGGCAAGCTCCGGCCGGTCTGGAGCATGGCAACAATTTCATGATTGCTGGAAAGTCTGCCTAGAGCGTAGAGCAATCCAAGGAGAAGGCCGAATGGAACGAGAAGGACAAAAACTGGAGGCAGAATGACAAGGTAATATTGAAGCAGGAATGAGCCGATGTTTTTGGTCTTCTGAAAGTTGTCGATNTTGTCGTTCAGGTCGATGAGAACATAGATAATCAGCAGGGCGAGGGAGCAGATGCAAACGGCCCCAAGCATCTGGCGGGCAAGGTAGCGGTCAAGTGCACCAGCCATGCCGTAGCAGAGGGCCGCGATTGCCGGCAGCATGCAGAGCAGACCGAGCAGGAGTGGACGAAGCTCAAGGGTGATCCGGTCGCTGTCCGGAAAGCCGAGGAGTTGAATGTCCACGGCGGCTGCCTCCCGTGAAACCAGTCCAAAGGCCGCGAGGGCTCCGAGTAGCGTCAGAATCAGGCAGGGAGCAAACTTGGAAAGCGGAGAAGGGATCTCGATTGGTGATTGGTTGTTGGGAAGAGTGAAGATAAAACGGCCCGGTCGTCGAGAAGAGAGATGAAGTGTAAACAAAAATGCCGGGAGGCCCGAGAGCGCTGTGAGCCTTCGATCATTTTCTGATGATTCTTCCTACTGGTATGGATAGCGGCCAATCACTGGCAGCCGAGATGAGAAGCGCTTTTTCAGAGGAGGGCCTNCTCGCCGGATCCCCGGACTTCGAATACCGCCCGGAACAGCAGGAAATGGCTGAAGCAGTGGGCCGGACCCTTGAAACNGAGACTTCTTTGGTGGTTGAGGCTGGGACAGGGGTAGGGAAGTCGCTGGCTTATCTTCTGCCCGCTATGCATTACAGCCTCGAATCGGGAAGAAAGGCAGTTTTCTCTACCCATACTATTAATTTGCAGGAGCAGCTTCTACGGAAGGATCTCCCGCTGGTTCGCAAGTTGATGGGGAGGCCTTTCCGGGCTGCGCTCCTCAAGGGGAGAGGAAACTATGTGTGTCCTGCTCGCCTTAAACGGGCCAGAATGAACTCTGGAGACCTGTTCTCCAGCAGTGAATCCGACGAATTGGAGGCAATCTGGAAATGGTTTGAAACCACCAAGGATGGTACATTAAGCGATCTGGACTTTCAACCAACCCCGAAAGTCTGGCAAATGGTATGCAGCGAAGCTGAAATCTGCTCCACCCGGTCCTGCGGTGTAAGGGGTGATTGTTTTTTTCAAGAGGCTAGGAAGGAAGCTGCTGACGCTGAGGCAGTTGTGATTAACCATACTCTCTTTTTCTCATTACTAGACATAGAAANCTTACTTGANCATGACGGCTACCTCTTCCCAGACGATTTTGTGGTCTTTGACGAGGCTCATACGCTTGAGTCAGTGGCTTCCAACCAGCTAGGACTAAGGCTNACTCAGGCCGGGCTGCGCTTTGATCTCCAGCGCTTGCACAACCCCCGGTCTAGGAAAGGCCTTCTCAGAAGCCTCGGGGCTGGTAAAGCCATGGCGGCCGTTGAGCGTGCTCTTACGGAATCCGAGGAGTTTTTCGATTTGCTGGGGGAGGTTAGTGAATTTGGTGAGCAGGGCAGGGAGTTCAGGGTCCGGGAGCCCGAGGTTGTACCGAATACCCTTGCGGAGCCTCTGAGAGAGCTATGCTCAGACCTTGGCTCGCTGGCTGACACCATAGAAAATGAGACCACCAGGGCTGAAGTCCAGGAAGGCGCCCGCCGCATTCGGGAGGCTCATGCTACAATGAGGCTTTTTCTCGACCAGGAAGATGAGGGATGCGTCTACTGGGTGGAGGCTGGAGGCGCGGATCGGACTTCTTACGCGCTGCGAGCTGCTCCAGTTGATGTTGCTGGGCGCCTTGGACCGCTCCTGTTCTCGGAAGGGAAAACGGCAGTTCTGACCAGTGCCACTCTTGGGACGGGTGATTCTGGGTTGAGCTATTTCCGACAGCGTGTTGGGGGGGAGCAGGTTGAGGCTCTCCAGATTGGAAGCCCGTTCAATTACCGGGAACAGATGAATATTCATGTGGTTAAATCGATGCCCGATCCGAAATCTCCAGAATATGGGGAGGCCCTGACAAAGTGGATCGAGCGCTTTCTCCATCAGAGTGATGGAAGGGCTTTTGTGTTGTTTACCAGCTATCGTAGCCTTCAGCGGGTCGCTCAGGATATTGGGGATNTTTGTCGAGAGCAGGGTTGGCAGCTTCTGATCCAGGGTAAAAAGTACCCCCGCCATCGCCTCCTTCAGGAGTTTCGGGATGATGAGCGGAGCGTGCTTCTTGGAACCGATAGTTTTTGGACCGGCGTAGANGTTCCGGGTAATGCCCTCTCCAATGTNATTGTNACCCGNCTGCCTTTCGCGGTGCCTGACCATCCGCTGACTGCTGCACGGCTCGAACGCATCGAAGAGAGCGGTGGAAATCCGTTTATGAATTACAGTGTCCCAGAGGCGGTGATCAAATTACGCCAAGGGGTGGGGCGTTTGATCAGGTCTTCCCGCGACCGTGGAATGGTAGTGATTCTGGACAACAGGGTGGTGACCCGGAGATACGGGCGAACCTTTCTTGACGCGTTACCCGATGCTCCGATCGAGATTGTGGATCAACCCTTGGAAGAGGAATGATCTGTGTTGGCGGCGCGGGGTGGCCCTGTGTTCCGCCCTTCGCCTTCCCTCATGGCGATGTTGAGCATGAGATCGCTTCTCGCAGGAGCTTTGCCGGCCATTGCCCGGGAGCGGTAGCGTCCTTTCCGAGATATCCATAGTTCAGTGCCGATCCAAGATCGGCGGCAAGGAGCCTCGAGGATGGGGCGAGAGAACCCATTCCCATGATAGAAAGCGGTAAAGGGGTATCTTCGAGGGCTTCTGCGATTCTTTGGAGGTCGGCAGGCTCGGCCAGTGCGAAGGCGCATTTTGCTATATCTGCTCCGGCCGCTGCCATTTCCTCGAGAATATCCCTTAACTGCTCGCGGGATGGACAACCGTCAAAATTATGCCAACTGGCGATCCGAATCATGCCAGTGTCAGCGGCGCTTTCCCAGATCTCCCCTAATTCTTTAAGAGACTGTAATTCAAGGTCAAGAAGCCTTCCAGCTGGGAGAAATTCTGTGAGTAATTCAGCTCGTTGAGCCTTGGAGAGCTGGTTCATTCCTCCCTCATCCGGGTGACGAGCTGTCATAAGGAGAGGGAGAGAACTCCGTTGTCTCTCGACGAAATTATGGACCTCCTGACCATTTCCAAGGCGATCGAGCCGCAATTCGACTAAATCACAGTCCTCCGCGCAATACACGTGCCCGAGTGCCTTGTGATCGCCGGCGGATCCCACCACAAGAGGCTGACGGCTTCGTAGTAAGGTAGTAAGGGTCTCCATGAATCAGCCCATTGGCGGGTTTCTTCTGATCCCAACGAGCTCCAGTTGCAAGAGTGGTTTAAACAGCCCCCGGGCGTAACCATGTAAATACGTTGAAATCTGGCAATCCTTACAGAGATTTCTGCTGGTCAAAAAGGTGAGNCGTTTTTAGGGTCGNTNCCGTTGATGCTCCCATCATGAAGTCATCCCGATACCTGCTCCAAACTGTTCGTCTTTCGCTGGCATTTTTTGCCGTAGTTGCCGCGACTGCTGCCTCGGCACAAACCGTGAAGAAAATCGATGCATCTGATCCTACCTTCGAGGATCTCCAATCGCCCAGCGTCGGGGGCAACACTGGAAAGAAAAGCTGGAAACCGAAGGACTGGTTGGAAGTCGAGGTGAAGGTGAAGCTGGAACCAGGACGCTCCGCTCCTCGTGATGGACACGTCGACCGTCTCACCGTGCGCTGGTATGTCGCCGTGGAGAACAAGATCGATAAGGCCGGGCAAAAATATTTCCTGATGGAGAAAGAAGTGACTCACGTGAATGTTCCGCTCGACGAAGATTTCTACCTTTCCTGTTACCTTTCACCGGCAACAATCAAGCGTCTCACCGGAAGTGAGCGGGCGGGTAAGAATTCAGTCACTGCTGTGGGCGGAGAAATTACCGTTGCGGGTGCCTCGGCCCCGGCCCGATTTACATCACAAGGGAGCATCAGTAATCCGTGGTGGCAGTCGCCGACGATGCAGCGCACCAATAAGTATCCACTCCTCGACAAAAACGAAACTCCCTTCAAGTTTCTTTGGTGGGATCGTTATCTGGAGATTGAGTCGGAGCCAAGCTAGTGCTGCGGTCGGCATCGCCAAAGGTGAAACACATTCATCTCACACATATTCTAAACCCTTCCGGCCCCACGGGCTGATTTACCAAAACCCTTTTCAATTNATATCATGGCTGACGCAGAGAGCACAGTTGCCCTTAGCATAGGATCGCAACGTATTTCCATGGCTGTATTTGACCCCTCCAAGTCTGGAGGGCTGATCCTGAAACAATACGGATCCCAGACAATCCTTGCAGATCCTTCTCAGGACCTCATGCGCCTTCCGCAAATTACCCTTGCGGTAAAGGAGTTGGCGGCCGCCATGAAAGTGCGTGGAGAGAAAGTTCGCTACTCCATGTCGGGGCAGTCGGTTTTCACCCGGTTCATGAAACTTCCTCCCCTCGATGAAGACAATGTCGAGGAATTGGTTCGGTTTGAAGCTCAGCAGCATGTTCCGTTTCCGATCGAGGAAGTGGTCTGGGACTGGGCCCGGGTAGAGTCCTCCAGCCCTGAGAAAGAAGTTGTCCTGGTCGCCATCAAGCGGGACGCGCTGACTGAAATTAATGAGACAGTTGCTCAGGCGGGCATTGGAACTCGGGAAGTGGACGCCGCTCCAATGGCTCTCTACAACGCATACCGNTANAACTATCCAGACGAGGATTCTCCCGTGCTTCTGATGGATGTTGGAGCGAAAGCAACGAACCTTGTGTATGTCGAGGGCACCAGGCTTTTCACCCGCAGCATTGCAGTCGGCTCGGCATCCGTGACAACCGCGATCGCAAAAGAATACAATATCTCCTTCGCAGAGGCGGAGAGCCAGAAGATGAGCAACGGGATTGTCTCTCTTGGAAGCGGTCATACTTCCCAGCTCGATGAGGCGACCGCCCAGCTCGCTACCGTGATTCGTAATTCNCTNAACCGGTTGCCGGCAGAGGTTGCTCGAACAAACAGTTATTATCGGAGTCAGCAGGAGGGAAGTATGCCGACCAAGGTGTTTCTCGCAGGTGGTGGAGCGAATCTTTCCTACCTGCCGGAGTTTCTCGAAGAGAAGTTGAGAATGCCAATTGAGATTTTCAACCCCCTCCAGAGAGTTTCAGTGGGCAAGTCGATCGATGTGGAGTCGCTTGGGCGTGAAGCCCATATGATCGGTGAGCTGGTTGGTCTTGCGCTCAGAGGTGTGGGCCGGGCGCCGATCAGTATCGACCTGGTTCCTGACTCGGTTGCCTCCGAGCGGGCTACTGCTCAGCGGAAGCCCATTCTGATTGCTGCTGCCGTTATTGCGATGACCGCGATGGGATTGTGGGCGGCGAATAAGGCCTCTCTCGCTACCGAAGCTTCTGACAAGGAAGTGACGATGGCAGAGAAAAAAAGGAAATTGGCTGGGCCGGGTGGAAAGATAGACCAGCAGAAGAGAAGGCAGGACGGGCTGGCGGCGCTGGCTGGTGCCTACGCGGAACAGCAGGCGGCTCG
>PBTP01000126.1 GCA_002729275.1 Roseibacillus sp.
GCGCGATTTTTGTTTAGCTTAGAGGTTACGTCTTCATCGTATTGCCGGGCGCTCCATTCCTCTGACAGAAATTTATATTTGAGCGTCAAGGCGGGATCTCCCAGGGGAACCTTGATAGGATAATGTTCGATTTTCATGGCGCTGAGATCAACGATTGAAAATGGCATGAGTAGGGAATCCTGCCACTGATGGCTTTCTGTTGCTATAGAGGTATAGCTGGCGGGACTGATCTCTGCGACCGTTGAGCTACCCTGCTTCATGGCGTAGCAGCGTCCTTCGGGAGAGCGACCAAACAGGATGTCAACTGGTTCGCCTTGTTCCAGTTCAAGGAGGATTCGCTTGGTCGGAGGGGAAAGTCCGTAAGGTGATAAACTAGTGGGGGCATTCGAGGCAAAGCCAACAACTTCATCGCGCGTGAGCGCTTTTAACACCTTTGCGACAACAGCTTCGTTAGCGGGGGATCGCTGGCCCCCTTCCTGTAGAGTCCATCGAGGGCGCCCAGTCCGATCTTTTCCCAGAAATACATGAATGAGAGAAGTCCGGGTAGATTGGTGGATGGTCATTGACTTGAGAGACGCAATTTCAAAGTTCGCTAGGGTTCTGTCCCTGAGCTGATCCACCTTCAGTGGGAGCTGAGCGAGAGAGATGCCGCCTGCCACGGGGTTGCGGGGAAGCTCGAATACGAGGCCTGGTCGCTCTTCCGAGGTGGCTAATACTGTGTCCGCCTCCGGAGGAGCAGGGGGTTCTATGGTCAGGATGCTCGAAGAAGGGGGCTGATTCGGTCCGGTGCCCTTGGAAGTGAGTTCAATTTGGAGCAGAAACGCTCCGGGCGGACGAGGGGGGATGGTAATTGTGTTCCGTTCATGAATCCGGATTGCTCTTATCTGGGAGAGCCCCACGATCAGGCCATTGACCATTTCAGGCTTGGTTCTGGTTTCGAGGGGCTTGGTCATGCGCCATGAGGAGGGTTGCTCAGGAGCTCTGCTGAGCAGGATTTCCCGTCCATCTGACCTGATCCTGATGTCGGAGACACTTTTCTGATCAATTAAAACAGGGTTATGATCGCGAAGGAGGTTCAGGCCGCGATCAAGGATACGTCGAATGCTGGAGGTCAGCTTTTTTGGAGAAGAACAGACATAGATATGATCGTCCAAAGACCTCTCGCGGGGTCTCACAAAGAAGGTCTCAAGGAGACGCTCCTCTTTTTCGTCCAGACGATGCCATGCGGAGCGCCGCCCCAAGGTGAAATCGGCGAGAACCTGGTCGTCAGTCCCCTTGAGGGTTATCTGATAGGGGCCGGTGTCAGAGGCGGATGCGCGCATTCCGCTTTCCTCCTCCGTGATGGCTTTCTTCTTGAAGCTGTCCTCGATGCGAAGGTGGCGAGCAGCGTAGATAATGGTCTGCAGGATGCCGTAATCTGCCCGGTCTCGTATCGGGGTGGTCATTTGCCAGACTCCTTCGCGCTTTAGGAACCTTGTCCGGTTGTCCTTGATCTTTTCGATAATGATTTCTTCGACATCATTCAGTTCAAAGTCTGAGTAAAGGAGGCTGCCGGCTGGTTCAGAGGAGGTTCCAAATAGGAGGCCAAGATCCCTGCTGCTCAGATGGATGGCGGCGATGCTTCCTGCCATAATGGCTAAAACGGCAAGAATCAGGGTAAACCTTCGAGAGAGCATAGTATCGGTCGTTTACCCATCGCCTAGGAGCGCCTTGCGTTCCAGATAGAGAGTGAGATCAGCAGGAAGAGCCCCGGCACAAAGAAGAGATTAAGCTTATTCACGAAGGACACTTTCTGGGAGGAGAGAAGAAGTTTGTAGTAACGTATTGGTTTAGGGCCAATTCCGGACAGTTCCTCCCGGCCAATAAGCCAGTTGCTGGTATTTCGGAGAAAGTCGATATGCTCTTTCTGCCTGCTGCGAGGTCGAAGAAAGTCCTTATTGGCCACAATAATCATCCGAGAGGTGCTTTCTGCGGTCTGCTCGTTGCGCTCGTTGCCGCGGGAGACCGAGGCGGCAAGGTAGTGTGGGCCCGGTAAAAGTGCAGTCCCGTCAAGCGGCTGGGCTATGACGCTTTCGCTAGCAGTGATCAAGGCAAGAGGAAGGATCTGTCTTAGTTCGAGATCTTCTGCGTTTTCTCTCAACTCCAGTGACGAGGTAGCACCCTCAAACATGGTGGAGGCATTGCCGAGGTCTCCTACGGCAGCTGCGTTTGTAAAGGTCGCAGGAATATCAAAGGTCCTCTGGCTTCCCTTGGCCGTCGACAGGCGTACCGCTCTCGGGGTGACCCCGTGCTCTCTCAGGAACGCGCGAATGTTGGGGGGTTGCTCCTTTCTCGTGGGGTCCATAACTACGAGGAGAGAGGCCTTGGGGCGTTTCCAGTATTCGCGAAGGACTGCCATCTCCTGTGCATTAAGGTCGAAGCGAGGGGCCACCAATGCGATTCCTGCCGCGTCATCTGGAATTCGGTCGAGTCCGGAAATTCGGAATGGTGCTATTTCGATGTTCAAGCTGGCGAATGTACGGCTTAGAAATGACCAAGGGGCATCTTCTTCTGATCCAGCGATTTGGCTTTTATCAGCAAGAAAATACATGCGGCGGGGCGCTCCCTCGAGTGCTCGGCGGAGGGAGGCTGTTATCTGGTCCTCGTCCCGATAGCCAATCACTCTCCGCCCTCTTCGCTGATCACTACTGAACACGAGCATATCTTGAACGGCAATGAATCTGATATGAGCTTTCCGCATTTCCTCTTCGGTGCGCTCGGGGGTCTCGGCTTTAGTGCTCTGGGTAAGGGAAGGAAGAGCGTCGATGATGATCGTATCTTCAACAAATGCGGTTTCGTATTTGTCCGCAATCGCGATAGCGGCATCGCTGTCGCGAACATAGTCTATCAGTTGAACCCGGATAGTGCCCTCGCTGAGACGCTCGTAAGCATGGAGCATATTAGATACTCTTGGATAGTGGGCAGAATTTCTCCGGACTGCGGCGATGATTTTAACAGGGTTCTTTCGGGCGCGGAAAGAGCTGGATTGAAGGAGATTACGAGTTTGATTTGAGAGAGTAAAATCCTTGTTCTGACTAAGGTCCCAGACTGTTTGACGATTTCCCGCAAAGTAATTCACGGAGAGTAGAATCGTCAGGCAGAGGAAAAGCTGCAGCATCATCATGCGGCCCTCGGATCCAGAGCGTCTTCGGCCTTTCTGTGGCGGAGGGCTCTGCTCCTCAAGGGTGTTGGGTTTCTCCTTCATGACAAATTATGAACCTAGCTTTTCCAACGCCGGTAGTTGAGGGCGTGATGAGTCATGAGGAGGACAAAGGCTGTTGCAGTCAGGTAATAGATAACCGTGCGGCTGTTAATCAGCCCCCGTGAGAAGTCGCGGAGGTGTTCACTGGCCGAGATATGGTGAAACAGCGAAGCTGCTGGAAACTGATCTCCGTAAATCGCAGTGATATACCCTAGGAAGTAGTGAATAAAGAGGAGCCCGACGGTGATCACTCCAGCGATGATTTGGCTTGAAGTCAGGGCTGAAGCAAAGGTTCCAATGGCGAGAAACAGGGAGCCCATGAGAAGGATCAGGAAGAATGCTCCCACAAGAGAGCCCGCGCTGAAGGGAGGGTCCAGATTCGTCAGGAGGCCAAAGATTTGAAATTGAAGGAAACTCGGAATCCAGAGAAGAAGGTAAAAGCACAGGGTAGCGAAGTATTTTCCCAAGACGAGCTGTGAGGTCTGCACGGGCGCGGTCAGGAGGGTCTCGAGGGTTCCGGCCCGCTCTTCCTCGGCAAAGAGGCGCATGGTAATCAGGGGAAAGAGAGCGAGAAAGTAGAACCAGAACTGGGGCATATGGAAAACGATGTAGACCAGACTTTCCGGGATTGGTGCGTCCTGAAGAGCCTTCATTGCGCTGGAGACCGACCAGCCCTGCATGACTGTTACCAGGGTTAGAAGAATCCATCCCAATGGACTCAGGAAGAAACCTCGGAGCTCCTTGCGGAGGATGACAAGAAGGGTGCTCATTTCAGTCCTTCCGCGTAAGTTCAACGAAAACATCCTCCAGTGTAGCTGCGTGGCGGTGAAGGCTCCGTAAAGGCCATCCCTCTTCCCGGGCGAGGTTCGCCAGTCGTTCGCGGGTGTCGGTGCCCGATTCGACTAGGATAGAAAATTCGCCCCAGCTTCCACGATCCCGCTCATGGGTGACCTTCTTGACTTGATCAAGACTACTCATTTTCTCATGGGCGACCAAGGGGTCAGCCTTCAATTCAATGGAGATGCGGCCGGCACTGCGCATCTTAGAAACCAAGTTTGAGGGGGTGTCTGAGGCGAGAACCATTCCTCCGTCAATAATCACGATCTTATCACAGATCATTTCCACCTCACTCAGAATATGAGTAGAAAGGAGAATGGTGTGGGACTCTCCAAGTTCCTTGATGAGATGCCGAATAGACCGGATTTGGTTCGGATCGAGTCCGTTGGTTGGCTCGTCGAGGATCAGGAGAGGTGGATCGTGGATCAGGGCGTCGGCCAATCCTACCCGCTGGCGGAATCCCTTGGAAAGGGTCTTGATCATCTTACGGCGGACGTCACCTAATCCGCAGCGCTCAATGACCTCATCCATGCGGCGGCGAAGGGTATTTCCCCTTAGTCCTTTAATGTGACCGCGAAAGCGCAAATATTCACGTATTCGCATGTCGCGGTAGAGAGGGACTGATTCGGGAAGGTAGCCGATGCGTTGGCGGGTTTCCAAGGAGTGCTTGCTCACATCCAGTCCATCGACGGCGGCTGTCCCGCTGGTTGCAGGCAGAAACCCGGTAAGGATACGTATTGTAGTGGTCTTCCCGGCACCATTTGGGCCTAGGAAGCCGACTACTTCTCCCTTTGCAGCTTCGAATGTGGCCCCGGATACCGCTGAATGTCGGCCGAAGCGTTTGGTGAGATTGTCAACCTTGATCATCTTGGGTATGACGAGAACCGGTTTGCATGTGCGATTGACTCTCCGAGTAAGAGACCTTAACTAAAGCGAAACGTGGCCGGCACCAAGGAAGAAAACCCCAAGGGCCGTCTACCAATCCCCTCTGGTCACGCTCGATGAACTCATCCGTTACCGCCCGCATGAGCCCTAATCTGCTGGAAGCGAATTATCAACGCTGGCTCGATGACCCGACGGGCATTGAGCCTACGTGGGCGGCCTTTTTCGAGGGTTTTGAACTGGGAGCTGCCCAGCTTGAGGAACTGGGAGAGGCTGACCAGAATGCAGCTGCCACGGCCAAAGCGGTAGCGGTAGCGGAGGAAGGAGAGGACTCAGCCGCNNTACCCGATTCAGTATATTCGGCCTTTCGGGGTAGGTTAGTCAGTCTCGTCTACAACTACNGGACTCTTGGGCACACTCAGGCCCATATTAATCCTCTCGATGAATGTCCGAAGCCGAATCCCAGGCTCGATCCCATCAAGTTCGGGTTTGAAGAGAGGGATCTTGGTCGGAGGGTGTCCACCCAGTTTTTTCGGAATGGAGAGGAAATGGAGCTGGGAGAAATGATCTCCGGACTNGATGCGACTTACTCAGGCCCGATTGGGTTTGAGTTCATGCACATCCACAACACGGAGGTGCGGAACTGGATTCGGGAAAAGGTCGAGGGGCGGGTGGTTGAGAGCAACCCCTCTCGAGACATGAAGGAGAAGGCCTTGGGCTGGATTTTCGAAGCAGAGCTCTTTGAATCTTTCATTGGGAAAAAGTTTTTGGGAGAGAAGCGTTTTTCGCTGGAGGGAGGAGAGGGGCTGATGGCGATTCTGAATCGGATTCTTGAGCTGTCTCCAAGTGTCGGAGTCAAGGAGGTAGCGATGGGGATGGCTCATCGCGGTCGATTGAATGTCCTCGGCCAGATTGTGCGTAAGTCTCTCCGCACGATCCTCTACGAGTTCACCCCGAATTATGTTCCAGACCTGGTGGCGGGAGATGGAGATGTTAAATACCACCTTGGGTATGAAAACGTGCGAACCTTTCCCGATGGGGAGGTCCGCGTCAGCCTTGCGGCAAATCCCAGCCATCTGGAAGCAGTGAATGCGGTGGTAGAGGGCAAGGCGCGGGCGCGGCAACGAATTCTTGGTGATGACGGAGCAAAGACGGACCGGAAGCAGGTTTTGCCTCTTCTCATTCACGGTGATGCGGCTTTTGCTGGGCAGGGTTCAGTCGCTGAGGTTCTCAATCTTTCCCAGCTGCCCGGATATCGGACGGGAGGAACAGTGCATGTCATCATCAACAATCAGATCGGTTTCACGACCATGCCGTCTGACGCGCGGTCCTCTTCCTACGCCACTGATGTGGCCAAGATGATTGAAGCGCCCATTCTACACGTGAATGGCGAGTGCCCCATGGAGTTGATCTGGGCGGCAGAATTTGCGTTTGCTTTCCGTCAGAAGTTCGGAAGAGATGTGGTGATTGATATGTATTGTTACCGCCGGCAGGGACACAACGAAACGGATCAGGCCGCCTTTACTCAGCCCCATATTTATCGGCAAATATCGAAGCGGAAGCCCCTAGGAAAGCTCTACGCAGATGAGCTGGTTGAGACTGGGGTTATGAGTGCGGAGGAAGTTCAGGCCGGGCACGATGAGATATGGAGCCGCTTTGAGTCAGAATATGATGAAATGAAGCGNCTTGAGGAAGAGGGGAGTCGGAGTATTTACACGGGATCCACGGCCAAGGCACAGGAGAGCTTCAATCATGANCCGGTCAATACTGGAATATCTAGGGAGCTTCTTCAGCACTTGGGAGGGGTTCTCACGTCCGTGCCTGAGGGCTTTAAGTTGCACCCCACTCTAGCAAAACGATTCATGCCGCGGCGGGTAGATGCATTGAAAAATGGTGGGCCGTTCGACTGGGCTTTTGCAGAGTCACTTGCGTGGGGGGCTCTCTTGAAAGAGGGCTACCCCGTCAGGCTCTCAGGACAGGACTGCCGTCGCGGCACCTTCAGCCAGCGGCATGCGGTCTTCTATGATTATGAAAGCCGTGANCGCCATATACCACTTAGCCATATCGATCCAGAGCAGTCTAAGTTCTGTGTCTACAACAGTCTCCTTTCNGAGGCTGCGGTGCTTGGTTTTGATTACGGCTATTCCCTCGGNTGNCCTCAGATGCTGATCATGTGGGAAGCCCAGTTCGGAGACTTTGCGAATGGGGCTCAGGTTATTATCGACCAGTTTATTTCATCTGCAGAATCGAAGTGGCAGGTGCCCAGCAGCATCGTNATGCTGCTTCCACATGGTTATGAGGGGATGGGGCCTGAGCACAGCAGCGCGCGTCTTGAGCGGTTCCTCCAGCTTTGTGCTGAGAAAAACATGACGGTGGCAAACTTGTCGACGCCCGCACAATATTTTCATGTTCTGAGACGTCAGAAGCATCGCAGCTTCTTGAAGCCGCTTGTGCTCATGACGCCCAAGAGCTTGCTGACAAGGCCAGAGGCGGTTTCCCATGAAGATGATTTTCTCGAGAATGAGTGTTTTCGAGAGATTCTGCAGGATCCGCAGCTGGGAGAGCTNGATCTTGAGAAGGTCGACCGCGTTGTCTTCTGCTCGGGGAAGGTCTACTACGACCTCGTCCAGCATCGGAAGGAGAATGATCTCGGGCACACAGCGATTATCAGGGTTGAGCAGCTTTACCCCTTCCATGGAGAAATGGTTAAGAAGCTGATTGAGCCTTTCAAGCGTGCGGAGGCATTCGTATGGTGCCAGGAAGAGCCCCTCAATATGGGAGCCTGGTCGTATATCTGGTCGCGGCTTGAGCAGTGTGTTGGGTCCCGGCGGGTGCGCTACGCAGGNAGAGACCGGGCCTCAAGTCCGGCTGCAGGATCGAAAGCAATGCACCTCAGGGAACAGAAGATGCTCGTGGAAAAAGCGTTCTCCGTGTAAGGAAAAGCCCGTAGCCCCGACCCAATTTATCTATGGCCCTTGAAGTCAAAATTCCTGCTGCCGGTGAGTCCATAAACACGGCGACNGTGGGTCAGTGGCACAAGTCGGATGGGGAGAGCGTCGGAAAAGGCGAAATCCTGGCTACGATTGAAACGGATAAAGTCTCGAGTGAACTTGAGTCACCCATNGATGGGGTCATTCAAATNGTGGTGGGAGAGGGTGAAGAAGTGGCAATCGGCACGGTTATTGCAGAAATCACAGAAATNGCGGCNAGCCAGGACTCAGGTGGACCCGATGAATCTATNTCGGGTGAGGGTGGCATTGCCGGAGAGGTGTCTGCTGGGCGCGCGGGAAGCGCCGAAGCCCCNGCAAGTGAAGAGTCAGAGCCCTTTGGATTCACCGCNNTGGATGAAGGGCCTGAAATTATCGCTATCAAGGTTCCTGCGGCAGGGGAGTCCATCGCTTCAGCAACTATTGCGCAATGGCACAAGCGNGACGGTGAAACGGTGGGAGCTGGCGAAACTCTCGTTACCCTGGAGACAGACAAGGTATCTGCAGAAATCGATGCCGAATCCCCCGGCTTACTCAATATTCTCTCTCCAGAGGGGATGGAAGTCTCCATTGGGGCTGTGATCGGCACGGTCACGGTTGGAGCGTTGTCGCAAGCAGATACGGAAGGGCCTGCAGGTGTTGCGAAGGAGGAGAAAGCGGGAAGTCAGTCCCCCGGGAACTTAGAGAAAGCCCAGGCCTCGATCCCTTCGGAAGCGGAATTGGAGAGTAGTTCCTCGGCGGCTGCAGCGCTGCTCTCGTCCTCTTTGCTATCGGGAAGCTCAGAGGATCCGGGAGCACCTAGTCAAAGGGAAAGCTCGGAAGGAGCGTCGGGAGGAGCTCCCGGTTCAGGAGAGGATCGCACCACTCGGCGTCGTATGACGCCTCTTCGAAGAAAGATAGCCACTCAGCTTGTTAACGCACAGCAGACCGCTGCAATCCTAACAACNTTCAATGAAGTTGACATGTCNGCGGTGATGCAGCTTCGCAAGACCGTCCANGAGAGTTTTGTCGAAAAGTATGGGGTCAAGTTGGGATTCATGTCCCTCTTCGTAAAGGCAGTGGTGCACGCCCTGAGAGAAGTGCCTGCCTTGAATGGACGGATCGAGGGTCAGGAAATTATAGAAAACCATTTCTATGATATTGGCATCGCGGTAGGAACCGAGAAGGGTCTTGTCGTTCCGGTGATCCGGAATGCAGAAGCGAAGGATTGTCCCCAAATCGAAAAGGATATTCTCAACTACGCCGAGCGAGCGCGGGAAGGAAAGATACAGCTGGAAGATCTGCGTGGCGGGGTTTTCACCATCTCGAATGGAGGAATCTATGGGTCACTTCTGAGCACTCCGATTCTGAATCCGCCACAGAGTGGAATTCTCGGGATGCATACCATTCAGGAACGGCCAATGGCGATTGATGGCAAGGTTGAGATTCGCCCCATGATGTATCTGGCGCTGAGTTATGATCACCGGATGGTGGATGGGAAAGAGGCAGTGACGTTCCTGATCAAGGTTAAAGAGTGCCTCGAAAGCCCAGCAAGTCTACTTCTTGAATTGTAGAGAATGCAGGCTGGAGGGAGGTNATACAGATTAATGTGTTCGCGAACTACAGTAGAGACCGGAGGCGAGCACCATGTGTGAACTTCGTCGGTTCCTGAAAGGCTTTGCGATTGGATCTGCAAATGTGATTCCTGGTGTCTCAGGGGGGACAATTGCCGTAATCACCGGAGTATANGAGCGTCTGATCGAGGCGCTAAACAGGTTCGATGCTACCACTGCCCGTCTNTTACTGAGATTCGACTTCAGAGGAGCGTGGGGCCGGGTGGACGGCCGGTTTCTTCTTGGGCTAGGGNTCGGAGTGGGCGTGAGTATNGTCACGATGGCGCGGGCCATGGAGTGGGGCTTCGCGCACCATCCAGTCCTGGTCTGGGCGTTTTTCTTTGGATTGATCTTTGCCTCCATTCCCTCATTGGGGTCTCTCGTGAAGAGGTGGTCCCTCGGGCCCGTGCTCGGGCTTGTGGCAGGAACAGGGGNAGGTGGTGCCATGGCTTTTCTGCAGCCGGCCAGCGGCAGTGATAATGTGATCTATCTGTCGCTCTGTGGTGCGATTTCAACATGCAGCATGATCATACCCGGGCTAAGTGGATCATTCGTTCTGCTACTCATGGGGGGCTACAAGCTCGTGATGGTTGATGCCGTTAACAGTCTCACCGAGGGAGAAATAGGTAGATCCCTGAATATTCTGCTTCCATTTCTGGCAGGTGGAGTGGCTGGCCTTGTGATATTATCGAGGATTCTAGGTTGGCTCTTTCGTGCGGCCCATGACCTCATGATGGCCGTGATTACAGGGTTTGTCGCTGGGTCTCTCGTTTTGATTTGGCCGTGGAAAATTACTCTTACAGAGAAGTTCACCCGTGATGGAGAAGAGACGGAAAAGATCACTGGATTCGAGGGTTGGTTTTTTCCGGATATCGCAGTCGGCTCAACGTGGGTTGCTTTTGGATGTATATTGGCAGGGGCTGGGCTGGTGTATTTTGGGGCGCGGTTCGGAGAGCGAGGCCCCGCGACCTAGTCGAGTGCGAGGTCGAGAGGGAGGGGCAGTGGGCATTTAACTTGCGCATGCCGGTCTTTCGATAAATACTGAAATATATGAAAGGTGAGGCGGAGCAGTTGGTGGTGTTAAAGGATACGTTTGTCTCTCAGTGGGGCGTGATGGGAGCCCAATGGGGGATCAATCGCACCATGGGTCAGATCCACGCTCTTCTCATGACCAGCCCCGAGGCCATGAGCACAGATGAGGTGATGAAGGAGCTGAGTATCAGCCGGGGAAATGCTCACACGAATCTGAAGGAATTGGTCAACTGGGGTTTGCTACGAATTGTGACCAGAAAGGGAGAGAGGAGAGAGTATTTTGAGGCTGAGCTCGATGTTTGGGAGATTTTCCGGCGGATTGTTCGAGAACGCAAAAAGAGAGAAATTGATCCCGCCCTTGATCTTCTCGAAGGTTGTCTGGCCGAAAGCCAGGGGATGAAAAGTGCAGGTGGGCGGGCTTTTAACGAACAAATGAAGTCCCTTGAGGAGTTCGTAAGCTTTGTTTCTAAAATGTCGGACAGGGTAGCTGGAATGCCTCACGGTAAGGCAATGCAGCTAGCGATGAAGCTTTTTGGGTAGAAGAAGGTCCAGAGGTTGGGCCAGTTGATCCTCGTTAGTGAATCCTTGGACGGCCGAGTTCAGGCGCTGGGGGCGGGAAAATACGGGTTCGGTTGGGCTCCAGGCCCATTTTGGGCCTCTTCTCATCGGAAGAAGGCTCAAGATGCCGAAAAAGTTCACTATACCAGAATGAATTCTTTGAGGGATTGTGCAACTTGGACTAAGATCCGTCAGGAGGCTCTCGTGTGCCTCTGAAAAAAGGGTTAAGTGACAGGAAGACGCAACATAGAGGCGGGGATGAGAACTCTGCTAATTCTCGCCACCGTGGTGGTGGTGATTGCCGGCTTGAAAGCAGCGGCAAATTTCTTCGTGCCGTTCCTTCTGGCTCTGTTTATCGCGACCGTGAGCTTTCCAATCACAGCCTGGCTCAGGCGCCATAAGGTGCCCCGGTTTTTCGCGGTGATAACCACCGTTCTGGTTGATTTCGCGTTTCTTGCGGGTGTGGTGTTCATTGGAATGACCTTGATCGGCGATCTGCAGGAAAAGTGGGAAAGCAAGTATCAGGTCGAAAGTACCCAGAAACTCAAGCAGGCGGAGGATTGGGCCGTCGCGACGATTGTGAAATGGTCGGACATCCCAGAGGTTGAGGCGCGGCGAAATGTCCGGGCATATGTCACCGAAGACCTGACCCAGCAGCTTAGTAGCATCAAGGTCGAGGATATCGTAGGGCTGGGTACTAATGTGGTTGGAAGGGTGACGGCCTTTCTAGGGTCAGCATTTATCGTGGTTTTATGTACAGTGTTCATGCTAACCGAGGCTCGAATGTTCGGGAGGCGGCTGAGTTTGATCGGGGAGGCCCGGGGCCCGAACTTCGAGCGAATGCTGCATGCCGGTAAGGACATTCAGCGATTTCTCGGGATCAAAACAATGGTGAGTCTCGCAACGGGTTTTCTTGCTGGTTTTCTCTGCTGGGCAGCAGGCCTCGACTTTTTCATTCTCTGGGGGATTCTTGCCTGGGCTCTCAATTACATTCCGGTAATGGGGTCCATTGTGGCGGGGATTCCACCGACCATCCTTGCCCTTGTTCTCATGGGATGGCCGAGTGCACTCGCAGTTGGAATTGGCTATATTGCGATCAATACCTTTCTTGGTAATTTTGTGGAGCCGATGATGATGGGGCGGCGATTTGGTATTTCCACTCTCGTGGTGATTGTATCGGTGATGTTCTGGGGCTGGGTGTGGGGACCAGTTGGTATGTTCCTAGCTGTCCCCATTACGATGATGCTTAAGGTGATCATGGAAAACAGCTACGAATTTCGCTGGATAGCGGTCGCTATCGGAAAGGAAAAGCGTGAGCAGTCAGAAGATGAACAGGAGCTGAAGGACGCGGTGGAGGCTGCTGAGGGTGCTGTAATGCCGGAGGGAATCGCTCCCGAAGGCGGGTCCTCGCAGTAAGGGAGAGTTCAGCAGCAGTATAAGGAGGGATCCTAAACCAGTCTCCTGCTGGTGCGCTGTCAATAGACTAGAAATTTCGTATTACAATGGAGCGCTTTCAGAAGTTGGCTATTTCGGCACTAATTTCGGTGCTGCTACTTCTTTTCGTAGGCGCTATTGTGAGAGCGAC
>PBTP01000019.1 GCA_002729275.1 Roseibacillus sp.
CGGCAGGCTTTGGCTCGTATCACCGGGAAAGCCGCCGCAACACAGATCAAATTACAGCTGTAAGCCTGCACTCCTCACAATGTCTAATCCGATTTTTGATGCTGGTAACGAGGACATCTTTACCATCAAGACCACTGCGTCCGGCCCCACTGGGGCACTCCCCTTTACGGGCTCTTTCCTGCAGGACTCCCCCAGCGGAGACGTTTTCGGCTGGACGCAGGATGCCGGAATGGGATGGGACCCCTCCTCGCTTGGAAGCCCTGAATTCCTGATGCTCTCAACCTCGGGTGGCATTCGTAAACCGGATGGGACTCCTACCGCGCTTGGCCTGCATACGGGTCACTGGGAAGTATCTCTCCTGATGGAAGAGGCCGCCGAAGTTTTTAAGTCTGCGGGTGCAATTCCATTCGCAGTGTTTTGCAGCGACCCCTGCGACGGTCGCTCGCAGGGAACTACAGGAATGTTTGACTCCCTCGCCTATCGGAATGATGCGGCCACCGTCCTTCGTCGCCTCACGCGCTCACTGCCAACCGCCAAGGGCATGCTGGGGGTGGCCACCTGTGACAAGGGATTACCCGCAATGATGATGGCTCTTGCTGGGAATGGCCAGCTGCCCGGTATTCTCGTGCCCGGAGGAGTCACCCTTCTCTCCGAGGAAGGAGAGGATCTTGCCAAGGTTCAATCCGTGGGTGCCCGGTTTGCTCACAACGAAATCGATCTCCAGGCGGCCTCAGAAACCGCCTGCCGCTCCTGTGGCTCACCGGGAGGGGGGTGTCAGTTCCTCGGCACCGCTGCCACCACTCAGGTTGTCGCAGAAGCCCTCGGAATGACCCTGCCTCATTCTGCCCTTGCCCCCAGCGGATCAGAAGCATGGAGAGACATGGCCCGGCGCTCTGCCCTCGCCCTCCTGAACCTTACCAGAAACAAGACCCCGCTCTCTTCTATTCTCACGGAAGATTCCCTCCACAATGCCATGGTCCTTCATGCTGCGTTTGGGGGATCGACTAACCTGATCCTGCATATCCCCGCTATCGCTCATGCTGCGGGTTTACCCCGACCCACTGTAAAAGACTGGCAGCGCATCAACCAGAGGGTGCCCCGGCTGGTGGACGCCCTTCCCAATGGGCCTCATGGCTACGCGACGGTACAGGTTTTTCTCGCTGGAGGTGTGCCCGAGGTCATGCTCCATCTGAGAGATCACGACCTCCTGAAGCTTGAGGCTCCGACCGTCTCGGGGAAAACTCTGGGCGAAAACCTGGAGTGGTGGGAACAATCCAAGCGACGCCGGATCTACAAGGAGAAGCTCATGGCCTTGGACAGAATTGACCCCGGGGATGTGATCAAGGCTCCCAGCGAAGCCTTTCCAAGCACAGTGACCTTCGTTCAGGGCAATCTCGTTCCAGAGGGCGCCGTAGTCAAGAGTACCGCCATCGCTCCTGAGCTTCTGGATGAGGAAGGTGTTTTTCTCCACGAGGGCCCCGCCCGGGTCTTTGTCTCCGAGGAGAGCGCAATCGCTGCCCTGAAGTCCACCGGGGAGGACCGGGTGCAAGAGGGGGATGTGCTGGTCCTTGCCGGACTAGGACCTCTAGGGGCCGGCATGCCGGAAACCTACCAGGTGACCTCTACCCTTAGATATGCCTCCGTCGGCAAAAACGTTGCCGTCCTTACAGATGGTCGCTTCTCGGGAGTCTCCACAGGTCCGTGCCTGGGTCATGCTTCTCCCGAAGCGCTGGCCGCGGGGCCCCTCGGCAAACTACGCAATGGAGACCCCATCCGAATTCATATCGATACCCGGAAGCTGATTGGCACGGCCGACTACATGGGCGACCAGAAGGAATTTCTCAGCCGGGAAATTCATCCCGACCTTGCTCCCGACCCCCGCCTTCCCGATGACACCAGACTCTGGGCTGCCCTCCAGAATGCCTCGGGTGGGTCATGGGGAGGAAGCGTCTACGACGTTGATGAGATCATCAGGCGCCTCTCAGATTAGTAATTAAAGATCGCTCCCCCTCGATTTACTTACCATCGGTTCCCGCCGGCCGATAAAACCAGCTGGGAAAAGGAGCACCCTTTCCCCCATCGATCTTACGGTGATAGAACTTACTCCCGCGGTCTCCAAGGAGGGGAATGGACATCCCAGAGGTTGCCTCTAACTGGGCAAAGAGCCTCTTGTTCATCGCTTCCGCCTCCACCTGGTAGGCTGGATCATTGATCAGGTTTTTCTTCTCCCGGGGGTCACTCTCGAGGTCATAGAGTTCGTCCACATCCCAGACCCCATGGTAGCGGATATACTTAAAGCGCTCTCCCCGGAGGGCATGCATCGTAGGTGTTTGCGGATAATTCCTCTCCCAGTAATACTCATAGAGAAGTTCCCGGCGCCATTCGACCTTCTCCCCGGAAGAGGGTCGAGTGGCAAGAGGCAGGAAGTTTCGCCCATCCATGGACTCAGGAATAGAACTCCCTGCTGCTGCCAGAAGCGTCGGAGCCACATCAATATTAGCCACCATTTCCTGCACCTTCGCCCCGGACTTTAGACCTCTGGGCCAGCGAGCAATCATAGGAATACGCATCGACTCCTCGTAAGCACACCGCTTGTCGATCAGGCCATGCTCTCCAAATAAAAAGCCGTTATCTCCCATATAAATAATCAGAGTATCATCCAGCACTCCCTCTGCATTCATTGCTCCTACCAGCCTGCCGACACTTTCGTCCACCGCCACAATCGTCTCGCAATAACGCTTGTAGTACTTTTCGAGGTCGAGATCCATGTAATAGGCAAATTCAACTCCGTGACGCGAATTGCGCTGGTTCTTTACCCAGCGGGGCACATCACGAAAGGCCTCTGGCTTATCTACCCAAGTTACCGGAGGCTGGAAAGGCGCCTGCTTATACTTGAAGGCATGCCTGTTGGGCGGAAGGAAGTCGGCATGTACGGCCTTGTGTGACACATACAGGAACCAAGGCTTGCGGTCCTCTGTCTCCTCCGCGGTCCCATCAACACGCGGCCGCATCCACTCCAGGGCGTAGTTCGTGAGCTCGTCTGTAATGTATCCCTTTTGCGCTACCCGTGTTCCATTCACGTTGAAACCGGTCCGGTTGGCCTGTGGCACATAACGCCCCTTAACCTTCAGACCCTTGTCAAAGGGCCAATAGACTCCCTGTCCCTTGAAGCTTACCCAGTGATCAAAGCCCCGCTGCTTTTCATCGGTATCTCCCATATGCCACTTTCCGATAAAAGCAGTCTCGTAGCCCGCCTTCTGCAGGAGCTCAGGAAAGAAGACCAGATCCTTCCGAACCGGATGGTAGTTATCGACCACCCCATGGTTATGCGCATAGCGCCCCGTGATAATGGAGGCCCGGCTCGGCGAACACAGAGAGGTCGTCACAAAGGCATTCGTAAAGTCCACTCCCTCCTGAAGGAGCCGGTCCAAATTGGGGGTCTCGAGGAAAGGGTGCCCCTTTGCGCCAAGAGCATCCCACCGGTGATCGTCGGTAAGAATAAGCAGGATGTTAGGTCGCGCCGCTCCCAGCCCTGCCAGGAAGACTAAAAGACCAAGAAAGAGGAGAAGGAATTTCATAGCTTACTTGTCGAATAACGCGAAATCGGGGCTAAGGGGATTTTTTCAACGATTCAAGCTGCCGCAGGCCATCACCCGCCCATTTTTTCCAGCTCTTCTCGATCTTGTCCTTGTCCGGCTTTCCATCACTGACCGTGAGAAGGTAAGACTCCGTGATCTGCTCTCCCGGCTTGATCTCCCAAGCCTTTTCCTGAGTTGGAACGACGTTAAAGAAAATCGCTCCATTGTGGCTGCTCGGGGGCCAGGTTCTCAACCGCTGGGGGAAATCCCGGTTTTCCGGATGGATCATCACCGTAAGGGTGGCAAGCCCCTTGACTGTCGGCCCCCACATTGCCACCCAACTGGCCCGGGTAGCGTGACTGTTGGTGCGGTCCAGCCCCTCCGAAGTAAGATAATCACTATTAGTTCGGTCCCAGTGATGCGGCGCTCGATAGGCTAGGCCACCCCCGTAGCGATAGGCGGGAAGAATCAGGCTCTCACTACTCACATTGGTCTGCTTGATTCGGTATTCCACCCGGTTCTCTCCGTTCACATACTCCACCCGAATCCCGAACTGCTCCTTGAGAACTATGATCTCCTTCTTGTCCTGTCCCTTGTAAGCTACCTGCTCCTGCTCCACCACAAACCCAACCGAAGAATCCTTGTCTGAGCTCTCCCGGAGAAAAAGTGTCTTCACGTAACGAACTCGCCCAGTCCTGCCTCTCAGGTTCCAGAAATCAGGAGTATCCTTCCCGTGCTTGGTTTTAACCCAGGCATGCCAGAGCCCAAGGTGATGATAATGATCCGAAGGGTGAATTCCGGTGATAGGCTCACCATTTGGAGCACACAGAGGGTGAATAAATCCACTCCGCTTGTAGATCGGGTCCGCCTCCTCGGGCGGAGGAACCTCTGCCTTATGATAGGTCAGCACTATCACATCGCCCCGCGTTATTGAGATCGCCTTCCCTGTCTCGATCACCTGCAACCCTTCCGCCCCACAGAGAGGGGTAGTCAGGATAAACACCAGGAAAAGGAATCGTAGATACTCAAATTTCATGATGGCCCACCAAAACCAATTCTGAATCCCTCGTCAATATTGCCTCAGGATATGACTGCCCCAATTGAATGAAAAACTGGTTGAGACACGCTGGCAGGCTTGACACCCCTCATTATGACTCAATGCCAGATGGGCTTACAGGCGCCACACCAGAGAGCTCATTCCGGGGAGCCCTGCCTCCATGATTGCGTCTACCACGGATGGCCTTAGGGTTGCGGGTCTTGAAAATTCTTATCGTGTCTCCCGGCTCCCTTCATAATGGGAACACCCGCAGTGCGATACGCTGGGCCTCAGAACTCTCCGCTCTCGGTCACGAAGTTCGAATTACCTCTGAATGGGAGGATGAAAATGTCGACCTCCTGGTCGCACTCAACGCGGAGAAAAGCCACCATGCCGTGGCACAGTGTCATAACCACGGCCAAACTCCGGTAGTCGTAGCCCTCACTGGGACTGATCTCTACCCCAGCCTCTCGCCAAACTCTCTTTCCTCTCTCCAGATGGCTAACCTTATCGTGGTTTATCAGGCCAAAGCGCTCGCTCATCTCCCTGAACATCACCAGACCAAGGCTCGTGTTATCCCCCTCTCTGCCCCCGACCATCCCGCCCTGAGGGAAAGCAACCAACGGAGTGGAAACGACTTTTTGGTATGTGTAGTCGGCCACCTTCGAGCGGTGAAAGACCCCATGCGCACTGCCCGGGCCTCCAGGCTCCTCCCTCCTGCCTCAAGAATCCGTATCCTCCACGCCGGATCCATTCTAGAGGAACGATTCGCTGCCGAGGTAGCGCGCGAGGAGGCCGAAAATCCGCGCTACAAGTGGCTTGGGCCCCTCGAAACAGAGGAGGCCCTCCGACTGATTGCTTCCAGCAACCTCTTCGCCCTCACCTCCTTGCAGGAAGGGGGAGGGTGCGCCATGAACGAGGCCGCCGCCGCACAAACCCCAATCCTAGCCTCTCGTAATGATGCCTCCACCAGCCTGCTGGGGGAGGACTATCCGGGGCTTTTCCCCTTTGGGGATACGGAAACACTCAGCGCCCTGCTGTATCAATGTGAATCCGAGCCCCACTTCTGCAGTCAGCTCCTCAAAAACGCTACGAATCATCTGAGAAACTACCGGAGTGCCTCAAGCAACGGAAGTTGGAGCAACATTCTCGAGGAATTATTTCCCTCCGCTTCCACCTGATCAAAACAGCCAGAGCCCTGACCTCGGCGAGAACAGAACAATAAAGCCTGACCGCCAAAGCTATCGAGGAAAGTGACTATTCCTTATTATCGAAAAACCCCTCCTGCTCCGCCGTAATGATCCTAAAATAGGTTCCGGTCACAGCCTCCTCACAAATGACAGGAAGATTGGCCGCATAGGCCACGTTTTCAAACACTCGCAGGAATCTACGCCAACTGGCATACTCCTTGGAGAGCTGAAGGTCGCGGTCGCCAAGCTCGGAGCGCTCTGCCCTCAACTTTGACCACTCCTCAAAGCTTGGGTGCTCCTCAACCGCTGACACGAATTGGCTTTGCCTCTTCTCTTTACTGAGGAGGCGTACCGCTCCCGGGCTGTGCCTGTTCTCGAGAGCCGGCCAACGATTTCGGAGATCTCTCGAAATCACGCCCCGCGCCGAATCGAACTTCTTTTTATGCGCTTTTTTCTCCTCCTCTACCTTCCGGATCTTTTTGGCTAAAGCTGAAACTCCGTCCCGCGCCTTTGTCCCGCGATTTTCCCCTTTCAGGTTGAGACGCCTGGAGAGCCCTTCCAGGACCGCTCGGTCTACTTTGCCGGCTCGCTCCAGAATAACCGAATAGGGAGTTTCCAAGCCCAGCAGTTCCTTATCTTCTTCTTTTTCGGAACGAAGACGGCTGTGGACCCGGAGGAACGCCCCGCTCGTCTTGACCGGGATATCGATATTGCGAGAAGCCAGAATGGCGTAGGCGTGCGCCTCCTCGAATGAAATCCTACCATCTCCATCATAATCGCAGTGCCCCGCCTGCTCTTCCATTCGGGTTTTGCCCCGCAATGCCGCCCAGAAGTGACTGCTGAATTCGTCATAGTTTGCTTCATTCACATCCGGGGTGCATCCCGCGGCCTCTCGGTCACATACCGTGGCAAAGAACCCACAGAGACGGCGATCAACACTGTCTTTCTTTTCATTATTCTCATCAAAGATGAGATGGGAGAATCCTCCCGCATAACACTGGACCATCACAGTCATGACTCTGACTCCCTCGGGGAGCTTCGCTATCCAACCAGCCAGGCGGGATGCTTCGAGGGTCCGACGATTCCACATCCAGATCTTCGTGTTGAACTTGTTGTCCTTGTTCCCACTTCGACCCCCATGGGAGGTGACGTAAAGGATGAGTCGATCCCCGGACTCAAGCTTTGAGCCTTCCTCCTCAAACCACCGCTCAACCGCATCGGGGCTTGAAAGATCCCGGGTATTCTTCAGCTCGTTATTACGATACTGATTCGTAATGCCCCTCTCTGATCCAAACAGCCCCGCCATGTAAAGATTAGCTCGGGGAACTTCCCACCCTTCCGGCTCAAACTGAAGATCAGGTAAGGGCGAATTTCCATCTGCAAAATACAGGTCGTGCCTGATATCTCCTCCCAACTTCTCAGCGCGAAGCTTCTCGAAGAAAATAACATTACGCTCCAATGAGACCTGATTACCGGATGGAGAATACCCTCCTCCAATGGTCAGAACGTGATCGCGAGCCGACAAATTGCCGATCGCAGCAAGGGCTAGGAACACAGTGCAGAGCGAATACCGACGAATCATTCCGTTCAGATAGATCAGGTTTGTGGTGCTATATCCCCGGGTCACACGGAGAATATCGAATTGCTCATCGTTCCTCGACTATCGCCGAAGGATTCCACCCCGATTCCCATAGAGTGGAGAATACTCAGATACATGTCGGTCATGCGGCCCCCACCCTCAATGAAACGGCCATGTTTCAGCCCCATATTAGCTCCACCCGCGACTAAGGTTGGCAGATTCGTATTCTTGTGGGTCGTACTGGCTCCGCTCCCGTATAGAACAACGGTATTGTCGAGCACACTACCTCGCTTGTCCTGGAAACCATTCAGTCTCTCCAGGAGGTAGGCGAGCTGCTCGCTCAGAAAGCGGTCGTATCTTCCCCACTCGAGAAGGCCCTTCTTATCTTTTTTGTGAGACATGCTGTGGTGGGTCTGACTCATTCCGAGTTTCAGCGGGAAGGTATCACTGATCCCCATGCCGTCTTCCCGGTTCATCATGAAGGTAACGCTACGGGTAATATCAGCGTCGAAGGCCAGTGCCACGATATCCATCATCGTTTGATAATAGAGCCCCGGGTCCACCTCCGGTGACGCATCAAGGTCCAAATGAGAATAGTCCTGCTTCTTGAGCGGAATATCGAGCCACTTTTCCGAGGCATCCAACCGGTTTTCGAACTCATTAAGGGAAGTCAGATACTCTTCCATTTTGTCGCGATCAGCGCGCCCTAGTCTTTGGTCAAGCATTCTTGCGTTTGCCGAAACCGCATCCACGAGCTTCATCCGCTTCCGCAGCTCTAGCCGTTGCGCGTTGAGCGTACCCCGGTTTCCCTTGAAAAGGCCCTCAAAGATCCTTCGCGGGTTATTCTCCGCAGGGATAGGTTTTCCTTTCTCATCATAGGAGACCGTTGCCGTCCGCGAGGTATACCCGGTCCCCCCATCGATTGAGAGGACAAGGGAAGGCCGCCGACATTGATGCCGGGTGTGCCGGGCTACTACCTGGTCCAAACCAACCGTGTTGTAGGTGCCAGGGGCAGGGTCATGCAGGGGAGCCCCGGTCAGCCACATGTCTGAACAGACGTGTGGATCATTCCTTGGCCCATTATCATGCTGCAGACCTCCCAGAAAACTGAGCTGCGCGCGGTAGGGCTCAAGAGGGTCAGTGGACTTTCCAAAGACGAATTTTCCATCCTCTGCCACCTGCGGAAACCAGCTCCAATCGTTAATCCCAAGTTTCTTATCGGGAAGAGCCATTCCATTGGCAATATAGAGCGCACAGAAACGGCGTGGGGGTTCTTCCACTACTTCTTTCCCCATGACCTCGAGAAGAGGCAGCGGCAATGCAACCCCCGCCATCCCCTTGAGGACAGCGCGGCGGTCAATCTTGAGCTGATTCGGCATTCTTGCGGGGAAGAATTTACCAGAAGATACGGCCGTCACAAGGCCACGATAAGATGGGCCAACGCCTTTCCCCACGGCGCCACTGCTCATTTTTCCCGGAATACCGGGCTCTCTGCTACAAACAGAATGCAATCCCTCATCCTGTAGCCATTCCCGCTTAGATCCCTCCGCCCTTCCTTCCGGAGATACTCCAACTCATTGAAGGTAAGATCCCGCCCCACTGCATAGATGGCCAGATGCCGTAGGAAGGAAAATGCGACCTGATCGAGACGGTCCTCAGTAAGATACCGTTTGAGATCACTGGTCCCGGAAATCTCCGTATCATCGGGAAGAGTGGAACGGGCATCTACCTTCCCCTTTTTCCACAATCCTCCGGCATCATACTGTTCCAAGGGCAGGCCCCAAGGGTCGATCTTGCGGTGACATTCCGCACAACCAACCTTGTCACGATGCTGCTCCAACCGCTCTCGCAAAGTTTTTCCCCCTGTCTCCGGCCCCTCGGGAAGTTCTGGCACGTTGGGAGGGGGGGGAGCCGGGGGTTCTCCGATGATCCTGCGCGCAAGCCACGCTCCCCGCTTTATCGGATTCGACTCACTACCATTGGAAAGCCCAGAGAGGACCGCGGCCTGAGTAAGAATTCCTCCCAGAGTCTCTCCGCCATGCCGCATTTGAGCAAAGGACAGGCCATTCTCACCTTTCTCGCCCAGTCCGTAATATCCGGCAACCACATCATTAGCGATGATGAAATCTGAAGAGAGCAGATTCCGGAGTGGTAAATTTTTTCTCATGAGATGGGTCACAAAGTGCATGGGCTCTCTCCGTAATTCCCGCCTGGTCTCCTTCAGAAGACGGGGAAACTTTCCACGGTTCACATTTACTACGTCGAATTTATCAAGGGCGAGCCACTGTGAAACAAACTCATTGGTAAACTGCTCAAAGCGCTCATCCGCCACCATGCGTCCGATCTCTGCGTTCAGCGATACACCCAGCTTCTTCTTTGAGGCTAACGAGAGAAGGTGCTCGTCCGGTGTCGTGTTCCAAAGGAAGTAGGAAAGCTTCGCCGCCAGTTCGTGGGGAGAGAGGGGCTCGGCCCCGGGGCCCTCGCTTTCCTCGGTGAGGTAGAGAAACTGGGGGGAAGTCAGGATGACCATGAGCGCCTGCCTCACACTTTCCTGAAAGTCCCCGGTCGCGGAGTATTGGTCATGCCAAACCGCATGCAAGGCTTCAAGCTCACCCCCACGGAGAGGCCGCCGGAATGCCCGGGCCGCAAAGCGCTCAATCACCTCCCGGGCATAGACGGCAGCATCATTTCTGTTCGGCGACGAAAAGAAGATTTGCTGGTGCCCCCTCGGAGGCCAGCTTTCGTAATAGGGACCCTCGATTTCTATCGCGCTCACGAGCACGCGGGGAACCTGCCGGCCGTCGGTCGGTTCACTCCGGACTGCGATCTCCTGCAGGCCTGCCAGGTAGTTGACATTTCCCTCCTCGGTATCGGGTGAAGCGAAACTGCTAACCGGAGCACGGAAGGAATATCGCTCCACTGTTGGCGACTTAACAGACTGGGGAGCCGCAAAGGGGGAGAGTCGCGCCCCAACATCGGTCCTCAATCCCATATGCACGCTCACCTGCGGATATCTGTTCTCGAAGGCAGCAAAACGACGCCCCGGATCACCATCCTGCCTTATCGGGGTAATCCAGACCTCCTTGAGGCTCTTGCCATTTCCACATCCAACCATAAGTGGTAATGCGCCCGCGGAAAAGCGGGCAATAAGAAAGGGCACGATCTTGATACCGCCCGGCCCGGAAATCGGAAGCGGGGCCTTGACCCGCCGCGAAAATGTTCGGCTGCCAATCTCAGCGGTCACCACGTCATCCCCGGGAGGGGCCGAAAAAACAACATCGATCTGGTAGACTCCCGCGGAGGCATTCCATTTACCCCCCCCGACCCCCGCAGCACTGGTCAGAGAAACGACCAGGCGCTCCCCGGATTCCGCTGCTGCAAGCTTGGGCTGCAGTCCATCTTCGTAACGGGCCGCCTCGACGGTCACTTGAAGCATCCCCGTAGCCGGCAGCTCTCGGACAGGCATGGAGAATGTCGGAGCAGGGCCCCGTTTCGTGTCGGTCTCAGGACTCCGCGGACGCAGAAGAAGACCCTCGGAGATCAGGTGGGATGATCTTCCATAATTGTAACCCCCGGTATGCCTGCCGATGAGGGATGCAAATACCGAATGGTAGAGCCCACGGAAATCCTGCCACTGCCGCACGGTGGCATTGCCCTTGTATCCCTCGACAAAACGAAAGTCCCTCTGCATCGCCAGAGGTTCGAAGGAAAACGATTTCTCCGGAACTTCCTCCCGCACAATATAGTCCTCCTTCGCAAGGAGGGACGGCCCGTTGAGCTCTATCCTCTCGGCTACCGGGTTTGCGTTAAGGCCGTCTCCCAGCTCCACCCGGAAACACTGGATCCTTGGTTTCTGACTCTCATCAACCAGAGCGATGGTGAGCGCGCTGTCTGCGATATCGAAGTAAGTCTCGATCATCTGGGGGGTCAGCAGGAGGGTATTTTTATTATTTTTGAACCCCTCCTCGGAAACTCCATCCGCAGGCAGGGCATCTGCCAGACGATCTTCCACTCCCAGCAGGTCATGCAGGGTGTTGTGATACTGGGCCACGGTAAGACGGCGCACCGTGCCATTCCTGGGCTGAACCTTGCGAGCACCTTCCTGAAGGGCGTGCTCAATCCACTTTAATACGGCCTCACGCTCCTCCTTGGGGGGCAAGAGCTCATCCTCCGGCGGCATCGCTTCCTCCTGCAACTGCTTGTGAACGTGCCGGAGAAGAAAAAGTTCGCTGTCGTCGAGAGTCAGGCTGATCTGGTCCAGGCGCACCCCTGACTTCATCCTCTTCGCGCCGTGACAGCGATAGCAGTATCGCTTCAGGAGCGGTTGCACGTTCTCCGCGAATTGAGATTTCAGCCGTTTTAACTCCGGTTCGCGCGCCTCAGCTCCAGCTTCCTGAGCGCCCGCCCACGGCCTCAGCAAGAGGAGCAGAGCAAGAGGAGCGACCCATATTGTATCCCGAAAAATCATACTATTTATCCTCGGCATGCCCGACCAGCATACTCGGCAGGGCAACAATCATCGACCGCTCTACAAACCGATAATCTATTCCCGCAAATCATCCGCCCGTGCGGTACTATGGCAATGACGAAAAGGTCATCCATGTGGATCACAGAGACCAGCCGCGACGATATTCCAGGGCGTTGAGAAGCTTATCGGCTTCCCGGTCACCGAGAATTTTTTCATTCAAGGGGTCCCACTTCAAGGGACGCTTGAGGGCATCAGAAATAAAGGACAGATGCCCCGGAGTCACCGAGCGATGACCGACCTCAGCAGGGCAGATGCACTGCTTGCGGGTCTTTACTCCCTCCACAAAGTTCTTGCGATGATCCGGGGAATTGTAGGCCCTCACCCTGCCCCGGTCGGTTTCTGACTTAATCCATTCCTTGTTGGAAGCGTCGATCTGCCCCCGGCTAACCCGAACCCAGCCATTCTCCCCGATCCAGCGGACCCCGTTAGGATACTTGTTGGAAACCACCACGGTGTAACCTCCTTCGTATTCCGAGTGTATCTCGTAGTCGACCGGGTTGTCATACATCCCCTTTTCCGGATAACGGAAATTCTTCGCCTCTACTCTAACAGGGCCACTGTGTTCCACTCCAAGCCCCCAGTGCGCGATGTCATTGTTGTGTCCTATCCAGTCCATCAGACTCCCGCCCCCATAGGACATTGACCAACGCCAATGATGGTGCAGCCGCTTTTCATGGTATGGCAGCTTAGCGCTGGGCCCACACCAGAGGTCGTAGTCAAGGTGATCAGGAACGGGTTGCGCCACCTTTCCCTCCTCCTCTGTAGTCTCGCCTCCAGGCAGGCCAACCTGAACCTCTTCAATTTTACCTAACAAACCATTCAGGACCACCTCAGAACCAATCCGGAAATTGGCAGCCGAGCGCTGCTCGGAACCCACCTGGTAAATCCGATTACTTTTCCTGACCTCACGGTAAAGAACCTGTCCCTCCCGGAACAGGTGCGTCAGTGGTTTTTCCCCATAGACATCCTTCCCTTGCCGGACCGCCTCGAGGGCAGCGAGAGCGTGCCAGTGATCAGGAGTTGCCACAACGACCGCATCGAGATCATCACGGGCACACAGCTCCCGGAAATCGCGGTAGGTTTTGCACCCTTCACCCCAGTTCTTCTCAGCAAGGCGCTTCCCGCGCTCTGCGTGCCTGGCGTCTGGATCAGCAATCGCGACAAATCGAACCTCCTCCCGGCACTGGGAGTAGAAGTCACGCATGAGGTCATATCCTTTTCCTCCAGCCCCTATCAATCCGATGGTCACCCTTTCGCTGGGAACTGTCTGCCCACGCCTCCCCAGAACACTGGCGGGGAGGATAATGGGGCTGGCAAAAGCCCCAGCGGACTTGAAAAAAGAACGTCGCTGCATGACGCAGTGAATCACAGCTTTGGAAGGTTCGCCCGGGATTTTAACAGAATCTCGCATGCAGCTGACAGACGGGAAGCCCCTTCAACCAGCGGGCCAGTGACGCTAATTGCATTTGCAGTGCATCTCGGGATGGGACCAGCTCCTGATCTCCGTTCTTGAGTTGCCGGGGATTGAACCCGACCCTGAAGGAATGAAACTCCCCTTTGCCATAGTGGTCCTTCTGGGAACCCTGGCTCATTCATATCTTTTCTCGGAAGGACTGCGCAAGGGCCACGCTCATGACCAGGAGGCGGCGAGGAAGGAACTGGCCGGACTCCAGGCCGCCACCCCTGACCTCGAAAGCTGGGAAAAGCGCAAGGCGACTGTGAAGGCCGGCATCCTGGCCGGAGCCAAGCTCTCCAACCTCCCAGAACGCACACCCCTCAACCCACGCTTCGTCAAGAAACGCCTCCACGAAGGCTATCAGGCCGAAAATGTTGCCATCGAAAGCTCCCCTGGATTCTACGTCACCGGCACACTTTACCGTCCCACCGGGTTCAAGGGAAAGCTGGCCGGAATTCTTTGCCCGCATGGCCATGGAGGCCGCTTTCGTGAATCGCGCCAGATCCGTTGCGCGGTCCTCGCCCGGATGGGCGCTACGGTCTTCCAGTATGACATGATGGGCTATGGTGACTCAAAAGAAGCTGGCTGGAACCACCGGACTACGCCCGAAATCCTCCGCCTGCAGACTTGGAACAGCATGCGCGCTCTCGACTTCCTTCTCACCCTGCCCAACGTCGATTCCAAGCGCATCGGAATGACCGGATGTTCCGGGGGCGGCACCCAGACCTTCATCCTCTCTGCCCTCGACGAGCGGGTGGCGGTCACCATTCCAGTCTGCCAGGTCTCCGCCCACTTCTTTGGTGGCTGCAATTGCGAAAGCGGGATGCCGATTCACTGGAGCGCCACCCACAAGACCAACAATGTGGAAATTGCCGCCTTGGCCGCGCCCCGCCCCCAGCTTCTTATCTCTAACGGCAGTGACTGGACTCTGAATACCCCGCGCGTCGAGTTTCCCTTCGTCCAGCACATCTACAAGCTTTATGGCGCAACCGACAAGGTCGCCAATGCCCATTTCTCGGAGGAAAAGCATGATTATGGCCCCTCCAAGCGCATGGCCGCTTATCCCTTTCTTGCCAAGTACCTGCGCCTCGATCTCAAGTCGGTCACAGGTAAGGATCAGAAAATCGATGAATCGTTCGTCATTACCGAGACCAGAGAACAGATGATGGTATTTAACGGCAAGTATCCAGACAATGCGGTTCCGCCAAACACTCCCCTGCCCTGAGGCCCTTTCTTCCCACGCTCCCTACCCTGAGCGACTCGAGGCTTGAACCGCCTCCGTGGAGCTCTTTCACTAAGAATACCATGAAGCTTTGCCTCCTCTTCTCCCTTTGCGGCCTCGTCGGGCTCTCATCCCTTTGCCAAGCCGAATGGCCTTTCTTTGCCATGGATACGGGCACCAGGGATGCCGAGGTCAAGTCCTATGAACAGCAGGCCGCACTCGTCAAGGAGCTCGGTTTTTCCGGCATCGGCTACACCGGGGCAGCCCGCATTCCGGAGATGCTGGCTGCCGTGAGGCAGCACGGGATCAGCTTCGCTCCACTCTACAATGGCATCGAGGTCCGCGACAACGGTGTGACTCACAACCCGAACCTCGAAAAAGCCATCACCGAGGCCCGTGGGCGGGAAGCTATCATATGGCTCTACGTCGGAGGGCGGCGACCTGCGAATCCTCAGGCGACCGATGCTCCCGTCGTAGCGAAACTGCAGGCCCTCGCCGACCACGCTGCCAAGTCGGGAGTCCGCCTCGCACTCTATCCCCACGCCGGAGCCTATGCGGACCGGGTTCAGGACTGTATTCGGCTCGTAAAGGCAGCTAGCCGAAGAAACCTCGGAGTCACCTTCAACCTCTGTCACTTTCTGAAGGTGGACGGAAAAAATCTCAACACCCTGCTTGAGGAGGCCGCTCCCCATCTCTTCGTGGTCACCATTAATGGTGCAGATATGGGAGGAACGGCTTGGAATACCCTTATCCAGCCTCTGGATACAGGCACTTACGATGTCCTCCCCCTTCTCCAGAAGCTTAAAACCCTGAACTGGAAGGGGCCCATCGGCCTGCAGCACTATGGGATCCGCGGAAGCGCCCGTGAAAACCTCGGCCGATCCATGAAGGGGTGGAGGAAGCTGCTGGAAAGACTGGATACCAAGTAGAGCCATGGGAGGGCAATTCGCTGATTCATTCCTGCCCCCACCTCAGAGCCCCTCTATCGAAATAACGGTGGCTTGACCCCGCTGGAGAGCCGGCAAGAATCATCAACGTGCCCACCTCTGATTTTACTCAGGCAGGCGATTATCCACGTAGTCCGCATGAAACCCTAGCTGGCTACGTCATTGCCGCCCGAACTCTCGACAAATGTCGCGCGGCGATTACAGGCACGCTTGGGGAATACAAGTTTGACTGCCCACTGGATAACTTCTTTTTCGACTTTGCCGGACTGACAGCCGAGTCCTTCAGGGAATTCGTGTCCACAGGTGCAGATGACGAATCGGTCGAACAATGGATCACCGACAACGCCCGGCCGCACGAGCGCCGCGAAATCATTCAATGGAATAACAATATGCGGGGAAAGCGAATCTGCGAACTTCCAATCCAGCTTCAGGAATTTCTCGAGGGCTATATTCCACAATGTGTTCCCGCTGGTCATCCCATCTACGTCTGGTTTGATGTCTATGATATTGAAGAAGAACGGCGACCCTGAAAGGCGTGCAGGGAAAATCTAAAACCACTGGGAGTATCCATTCTTCCGTAGCGCCTTTCTCCCTGAGATTAGCCGCGCTTCTGCTTCTTGCTTTTCTCCCCCATCTCCAGTCAATCGGGGAAACAGAAGCCGACCACTGGGCGTTTCTACCGCCCCGGAAATCCTCCCTCCCCGGGGGAATCAACCCTATCGACCACTTTGCACATAAACGCCTCAGGCAGGAGGGATTGTCCCCATCGCCCCGAGCCCCTCTTCATACTCTGATTCGCCGCCTCAGTTTTGACCTCCGAGGAATCCCTCCTGACCCTGCAGAGGTAGACCGCTTCAGGTCTGATACGTCTCCTGAGGCCTGGTCCCAGCTAGTGGAGCGCTTTCTGGCCTCACCTCATTTCGGAGAGCGTCTCGCTCAGAACTGGCTCGACCTCGCCCGTTACGCTGACACCTCGGGCTACGCTGCGGACCGCACCCGTAACATGTGGGTCTATCGCGACTGGGTCATCAACGCCATCAACACCAACAAGCCTTTTGACCAGTTCACCATCGAGCAGATTGCCGGGGACCTTCTGCCGGATGGCGGACTTGCTGAAAAGGTCGCGACTGGCTTTCACCGCAACGCGATGCAAGCCAAGGGGAACAACCCACGAAAGGAAGAGTTCCGGATCAAGACCGTTGTCGACCGTCTCAAGACCACCGGCCGTACCTGGCTGGGGCTCACTCTGGAATGTGCCGAGTGTCACGATCACAAGCACGATCCCATCAGCCAGAAAGAGTATTACCAGCTCTTCGCCATTTTCAACAACGTGCCTCACCTTGGAAAAGGCTACGACACGCACGGTCCAAAAATGGACTTTGTACCCCAAGACAATAGCGCCCGGACNACGACGCTGGAGGCCCGGATCGCCACCCTTCGCAAAACCGTCCCGAGGGCGAGTTCACCCGCCGACGCGGCACTGTTAGGAACTTGGGAGAATGGTCATGTGGAGAAAGACCCGGCAAAATTCGCACCCACCGATGACCTCAGCATCACGGCTGTGCTCAGGACCAGGGAAAAAGTAGCGGATATCGCCTCCAAATACGATTGGAAGAGCAAGACCCGCAGCTTCGTCTTCGGGATTGGGGGGGAGGCCAACAAGAACAGCCGCCCCGGTCATCTCTTCGCNTGGATTTCCTCAACCAACGAGCCGTGGAACGGCGCCGAAATACACAGTAGCATCCCCGTCAACGACGGCATGGAACATCATGTCGCCCTCGTCTTTCAGGCGGGTAAATCCATGAAGCTCTTCGTCGATGGTGTGGAGGACAAGGCTGCCAGGGTGATCGGGAAAATTCCCGGGCGGATTTCGGTGAGTGCGCGACCGCTCGCCATCGGAGCCGGCTACACGAACTCGGAAACTCCCAACGCCTTCCACTTTCAGGGCGAGCTGCGCGAGGTCCGCCTCTACACCAAAGCTCTCCCCGACCCGGGCCAGGTTGGAAAAACTGGAGCTGAAATCCAGAAACTGCANAGCGAACTCANATCCCTCCGCCAGAAGCCCATCAAGATCCACGTCATGGATGAACTCCCTNCCCCCCGGGAAACACACGTCCACGTCCGGGGGAACTTCAAGGACCGGGGCGAACGGGTCTACCCTGCGGTTCCCACCGTCCTGCCTGCTCTTCCCGAGGGTCAGAAAGCCAATCGGCTCGATTTCGCGAAGTGGCTCGTGCAACCGGATCATCCCCTCACTTCCCGCGTGGCNGTNAACTATCTCTGGCAGCACTTTTTCGGTAGCGGCCTGGTAGCCACCCCAGCCGACTTCGGCGCGATGGGGGAACCACCATCCCACCCCGGGCTCCTCGATTGGCTGGCAGTGGAATTCGTGGAGAGCGGGTGGAGCCGCAAGGACCTCGTGCGGCTGATNGTGAACTCGGAGACATACCAGCAATCCTCAATCCAGACTCCCAAGCAGCAAGAGGCAGATCCTGCCAACCGGCTGCTTGCCCGCACGTCGCGCTCTCGTCATCCAGCCGAACAAATTCGAGACAACGCCCTTGCAGTCAGCGGCCTCCTTGTTCACAGGGTTGGTGGACCGCCGGTCTTTCCCACACAGCCAGAAGGGCTTTACGAGGAAACTGGCCAGAATGAACCTGCGAATTCCAATTTCACTTGGAAAGAATCCNCCGGGGATGATCGCAACCGTAAGTCGATGTATACTTATTGGAAACGCATGCTGCTTCATCCCTCTCTGGCCTCCTTTGATGCTCCGTCCCGCCAAGTCTGCGTCGCTAACCGCTCAGTAACCAACACCCCCCGGCAGGCTCTGGTCACTCTGAACGATCCTGTCTTCCACGAATGCGCCCAATTTTTCGCCGAGCGGATTGCCGCCTCTCACCCCAGTAGTCACCAGCGTCTTGAGTATGCCTTTCGGGCATGTCTGAGCCGATCACCTGATGCCGAAGAGCGCAGAATGTTCCTCACTTTTCTCGCAGGCGAGGATGAAGGTGCGGAAAAATGGATATCAGTGGCGGCGATCCTGCTGAACCTCGATGAAACGCTGACCCGCGAATGATGATGGACTCTCTCAGCCACGAGATAACCAGGCGGCAACTCCTTGGGCGCGCTCCCCTTGCCCTTGGGTCGTTAGCCCTTGCCTCCCTGTATCAAGCGGAACAGGGGCAAAGTGCAGGCCTGCAGCATCTGGCCCCCCGAGCTCGACGAGTAATCTACCTTTTCATGTCGGGCGGTCCCTCCCACGTCGACACTTTCGATCCAAAGCCCACTCTGACGCAGCAACACGGAANGGAAATGCCTCCGGAACTCATCAGGAACCATGAGTTCGCGATGATCAAAGAGGCCCGTCCCAAGGTAAAAGGCTCTCCGTGGAACTTTCAATCCCGGGGACAGAGCGGCACCGAGGTCTCTGACCTCTTTCCCCACGTCGGGAAGGTCATTGATGAGATCGCTGTCATTCGTTCTCTCCACACCGACAGCTTTAATCACGATCCTGCGGTAATGTTCATGAACACCGGAAGCGTNCGTTTCGGGCGACCCTCGATGGGCTCCTGGCTTTCATACGGCCTGGGATCAGAAAACCGCGACCTTCCCTCATTCGTGGTTCTGGTTTCGGGCCAGAATCGCCAACCGCTTCTCGACAGCTACTGGGGAGCAGGCTTTCTCCCTTCGGAACACCAGGGCACGACCTTCCGTACCTCAGGCGACCCTGTNCTCCACATTGCCAATCCTCCCGGGGTCAGCCGGTCCGAGCGCCGCCGTCAGCTCAACCTCCTGAAATGGATGAATCANCGTCGGCATGCCGCCGTCAATGACCCCGAGATCTCCGCCCGAATTGCCCAGTATGAGCTGGCATACCGTATGCAGGTATCCGTTCCAGAACTCACTGATATCTCCAATGAACCTGAATCGGCACGCGAATTTTACGGCGCGAAACCCGGAGAATCCTCTTTTGCCAATAACTGTCTCCTTGCACGAAGACTGGCCGAACGGGGAGTCGGCTTTATTCAGCTCTACGACAAGGGATGGGATTCCCACGGCTCCATACAGAAGGANCACNCGAAACGCTGCCAATCAGTGGACCAGCCTATTGCCGCTCTGCTGACCGATCTACGCCAGCGNGGGCTCCTCGACGACACCCTTGTCATCTGGGGTGGAGAATTTGGCCGCACCCCAATGTCACAGGGAAGTGGGCAAGGGGCTGGCAGGGATCACCACCCGCACGGCTTCACAATGTGGCTNGCAGGGGGAGGGATTCGGCCAGGGATTGTTCATGGGGCAACCGATGAATTTGGCTACTTTGCCGAAAAGGACAAAGTCCATGTTCATGATCTCCATGCGACTCTTCTCCACTGCCTCGGACTACGTCACAGAGACTTCACTTTCTCTCATCAGGGCCGTAACTTCCGCCTCACTGATGAATTTGGAGAGGTGGTCGAATCTCTACTCGGCTAGATCCCAAGCCCGCTTAGAACTCAACCATCTTGCTCCCATTCTGAGCGGATTCAAGGCAGGCGTCGAGGATCGCCTGGGTCTTGAGCGCCGCCTCTGCCCAGAAGGGATCCGGTGTTCCTCCCAGCGCAAGATCACCGAAATTACGGAAGAGCTTGGTTTCCTGGGCCGCAGGGTCGTTGCCACCGGGCTCAGGGACGAACTCACGCCGTAGATGCTTCTCCATCGTGAACTTGCAGCCCTCAATCACGAACTCCGCGTTGTTGACGTGAAAGTCGAGTTCCCCATCAGGATAGGGGAGAACAAGGTCATCGAGGCGGATGTTGCCCTTGTCGCCACTAACATGTAGCCACTGCTGGTGATTGGTCAGGAAGGAATTATAGAAGGTAGCCGAGATCCCGTTGTCGAAAAACAGCTCAGCGCTCAGTTCGGTCGGCACCTGATTCGGGCTGTCAGCTCTTGAAGCACTGGAAAGCATGGTGGCCCGGAGAGACTTGGGCATCTCATAATTCATCACAAAGAGCGTCGCCCTGATGGTGTACCAACCCAGATCCCCAAGACAACCTGCCGGCTCCAATTCACTGCTGAGCCGAATGTTTCCTGCCAGAAATTCAGGCGGGGCGCAGAAACTGAAGGCCGAAGCAATCCGGGTAATTCTACCAACATTGGAGGGATTATCGAGGGCCGCACGCAACTTGGGCATCCGGTCACTGTGCACATACATGATTCCATCCATGAACTGCACGTTGTTGGCCGCGCAGGCATCTGTCATCTCCACCAGATCCGCGTGGCTGACTGCACAGGGCTTTTCACACATCACGTGCTTGCCCGCGTTGGCTGCCTTGATGACCCACTCCTTGCGCAAGCCGGTGGGCAGGGGAATGTAGACCGCATCCACGTCATCCGCGGCGATGATCTCGTCGTATCCCCCGATCGCCCGCGGCACGTCCTCAAAAGGAACCTCGGCCTGACAGCTATCAATGAATTGCTGGGCCTTGGCCGCATCACGGCTTGCCACTGCCGTGACAACCCCATTCCCGGAATTTCTGATCGCTTCCCAGTTCTTACATGCAATCCCTGCCGTGCTAAGGATGCCCCAACGCAATGTTTCTGCCATGAGCCGGGATTTAGAGTCCTCGCCGACACTTGGCAAGCTTGCCGTTCTGGACGAAAGGTTGCGGCATCACTCTAGCGACACGATCGAGTGACGCTCCGCCCTATTGCTATTTCACGGCCTCGGCCAAATAACCCTGCAACCGCTGCAGGACCTTCCCCTCTCTTCCCGCAAGGTTACGCTGTTCTCCTCGGTCGTGACGGAGATCGTAAAGTTCTGGCTGCTTCCCAGGATTATTCTGAACCAGCTTCCACTTTCCTGCCCTTACAGCCTCTTTGCTACCGAACTTCCAGTAGAGATACTCGTGGCTTTCCTGCTTCCCGCCCCTGAGCGCATTCACAAACGAAATGCCGTCAACAGGATGAGGCACCTCCGCTCCAGCCAGCTCACAGGCTGTTGGAAGAAAATCCCAGAACGCTAGCGGCTCGGAACAGGTTGTCCCAGGTTCTACCACCCCGGGCCACCACGCAATGGTAGGAACACGGATACCTCCATCGTAGAGATCCCGCTTGAATCCACGCAGGGGCCCATTGGCATTGAAGACCTCATGCTTGTGCCCTCCCTCAGAATGGGGCCCATTGTCAGAGGTAAAGACCACAAGAGTTCTGTGATCAATTTTCAGCTCACGAAGAAGATCGACAAGCCGGCCAACATCTCGATCCATCCAGCTGACCATGGCAGCTTGCCCCTTGCTCGTATTTTTCCAGCCTCGTTTCTCATAGATCCCGTAGTTCGGCACCTCCATCCCGTCACCGTGGACGCGACCCCCTTCATTGTTCGCATGAGGAATCGTCCAGTGAACATGAAGGAGAAAGGGCTCTTCCCGATTCTCCCTGATGAAGCCGAAGGCCTGATCAGTCATGATCGGGTGAGACCAGGTAACTTTTTGGGAAGCTACCCTTCCACGCGCGCCCGGATGTTTGGAAATGACGTTGCCGGCGAGAGGAAACTTCTTTTCATTCAGCCATAGGTGAGTGGGATAGTAGTTGTGAGCCTGTCCCTGATCGAGATAGCCCATCCAAAAGTCGAATCCGTTCTTGAGCGGGAACCCGCTGGTTTCCACTCCCCCCATCGCCCATTTGCCAACTCCTCCCGTGCGGTAACCTACCGTCTTCAGAAGTTCCGCAACTGTGACGTCCTCGGGTTTGAAATTGTAGTTTGCGTTCGAGGAGATGGGAGTATGCCCCATGTGCTTACCGGTCCAGAGAGAGAGCCGGGAGGGCCGACATACNGTGCATCCCGCATAAAAATCGGTGAATCGCATTCCTTCCCCGGCCATTTCATCAAGCCGCGGAGTGGAGATACTCTTTTGCCCAAAGGATCCCAGATCGCCATACCCGAGATCATCACACATGATCCAGATGATATTTGGTTTTTGAGGAAGGTCCGCCGCCGAAGCGAAGCTAGCGANAGACAGCGATAAAATAAGACGGAGCATGATGCCCCAGCTAACCATTCCCAAGACCGGGAGACAAGGCCTCCTCTGCAAGGTTCTGCTCTACGAATAGCCCCTCGAAGAGGCCTTTAGTAAAAGCGTCAGAAGCAACGCCTGCTGCCGGTCGCGCTCCCCTCCCGAATTCTACTTCATTGCGGAGTAATCAACCGGAGCAAGCAAGATCGACTTGACCCCACCTTTTTTGAGGAGGATCGGGCCGTCTACCTGAGAGGCCTTGCGGGCAGCCTGCCAAGCCGGGTCCTTTCGAAAGGCCTCCCACGATGCAGCACGGGCATTCTCATCCTTGTGAGCAATAAGATAGGTCAGGGTCACATTCGCGGACTGTTGATCTTCCATCAGATCACAATACAGAAGGTTGCTGATCCCATGCTTGGTAAAAAGCGCGCATGTGTGATCACGAAAGCGTTTGTTGATATTGGCTCGCTTGCCATCATGAGTCGTATAAGTCCGCAGTTCAAAGAGTCNATNGGGATTCTGGGATTCAATCTTTAGAGNNGGGGAGTAATCCGTGGCCGTAAGAAATACCCGTTCAATCTTACGCACAAGTTTCCCGCCTGCGATCGAAGCCTTGTATGCAGCAACCCACGCCGGGTCCTTGAGAAAGGCGCTCCATGACTCTTGTGCCGCTTTACGGCTCGCGTGCGAAACAATGTAGATCAATGCATTGGATTCATTCTTCACCGGAACCCAATACCCTACATTCTGCATTCCGTGTTTCTCGAAAAGCTCACANGTGTGGTCACGAAATCGCGTATGTAGAGCGTCCAGNTTCCCCTCATTAGCATAGTAAGTNCGTAGCTCGAAAATACGGTCGCTGCCTTCCGCGGCATACAGGCTTGTTACTAGCGAGATGAACAGGGTGGCCAGGAGGATCGAAAGTTTCATAAAGTGTCTCGGTATTCAGGGAACGAAGTGGGTAGTAACGCGAGAGACTGCAGGCCGCAATCTTTCGTCTTCGACGATCGAACATTATTAAGAACCAATCGCTGCAATACTTTCGCCATGCCCAACTCATGCTGGAATGCCTGCATCGCGAAGGATAAATCGCTCCTGATCTCAGTTTGCCCGGCCCATCTTACTAGCCGTTTTTATACGGTTAAACGTAATATCCGATGAACTAAACACGCAACTTCAAGGTTGACGCACCCCGCCAGTGGAGCCGAGACTACCTGAAGCTGTCCACCCAGCACACTTTCGCAAGGAAACCCATTTCCATAGGCAACCCAACAGAGGGGGGAGAACTTCGGTTCTCCCCCTTCTCTTTGCTTCCCTGNCGGNCCCAAGTCGATCGCTAAACGGTTTGGAATATTCTCCCCTAGCGCTTTTTTGCTTTCGAGCCGCCACGAGTCCCGAAGAAACTCCGTCCCCGCGCGAGGTGACCGGTTCCTCTNCTAGGATTGCCAGCAACGGCATCGTCGCGCTCCCCGGAATCCTTCCTTGCCTGATTCGCTCTCTGCCTCTGGGAGCTCGCACTACCAGTGACGGGAGCTGATTCCCTCAGGACGACACGCCTCGAACTTTTGGACTGTCCAGGACTCGAAACTACAGGAATCCGGCTCAGACCTGTGCTCAGCGAAGAAGGAGCATCTCCTCGATCCGGGTTGAGGGCAGCTCCAGGTCCCGGGAGGGGAAACGGAATGATGATATCAGCAGAAATGAGCGCGCCTCCCTCGTTGATGAGCACNCCTCCCTCGTCAACCCTCATCATCACAATCCCGCCCAGCTGGTCAGCCTGAAGAAGGCCGCTATTACTGATTCCAGTTTCACCGGTAATCTCCACCATCTGGCCCGCACGTATTTCCTGGGAGTTAAGAACGTTCCCATTAACACTACCCGGGAGACGTTCGATACGGACCGAACCCGCGCTACCACCTTCCGGCAATAGCCTGAAACTTTCCCCTCCAAAGATTCTCACCGATCCCGCGGGCGCGAGAATCTCACTTCCTCCGTCGTCCCCGCCTCCGACCAGAACCGCAGGTCCGCCCAGGACCACATCCCCGGAGGTCGCCGAAACCTTCCCCCCCAGAATATTGAGACGACTACCCGGTGCTGCGTTCATGAAATTTGCACCCTCTCCGTNCATAAGCTGCGCGGAGGCCTGCGCATCGAGGTTCTGGGTTACGATCGTCACAGATCCTGCTTCCACGGCACCAAGAATATTCAGACCCGTATTGGGATGNCTGATAATCAGGTTGCCATCAGGNAAAGAGAGNCTTCCNCCCAGAACNGCCTCCTGCCTGCCNGTCTGATCGACCTGGTTAAGGACCANCCCGGTAGTATCGGCATNACCAAGCCATTNGAAGACCAAGCTACTGGATGGGTCCTGCAACCCCAGATGGTCCCAACGAATAATGCTTCCGGAGTTCAGTTGAATCAATGTCTGGCCTCCATTGACCTCACTGTAAAAGCAGGAGGCCGCTCCCATAATTAACTCCGGATTGCCCGGGTGCTGCTGATCACACAAGGGTGTCTGACCATTCGCACTGCCCTGCCATGCCGCTAAAACACCGGCAAAGGCAACTAATTTGAGGGATCGGCCTCCTGACCACATTTGAAGCACGGTATCTCAACCGGGAGACACAGGAAATGATTTCCAAGTTTTTTGCATTGAATGAAGAAGTCCCATAGATCCGTAGCAGGGGGAAACGGTCCTTGATTTAGAGAACAGGCACTGTTTCCTAGGGTCTTCCTTCTGGAAAATTTACTATGAATCGGTCCGNCGAGGTTGATCCTGNNTTCTTCGAGAAACTCTGGCGCGCGACATACCGCAGNGCCCGGAGACCGGTCGAGGGCGTGCTCGTCGCCGAGGANGCTGCNGCATCACTNACCANCGAGATCTTCGAAAATCTTCTCGATCGCTACAAATCCCGCCCTCCTGATGCGGAATTTTCGGCCGAAGCGATGGAGGGAGCCTACGATCACTCCCGCCATAACGTTTCCTCCGATCGGACCAACCAGGAAAATCCTCAGCTGTGGCACGATCCAGAGGATNCGCGCTACGAGCGGAACCTTGATCTCCAGCGCCTGAAGAAGAAGAACAACGGAGGTTTCTCAGACCGTGANTGGAGCGATCTTGACCCTGTCCTGCGNCCCTTCGGATTTCATCTNCTCTTGCGCAAGGGACTTGGTAANCAGGACGCGGAGGACGTNTACCTCGAAACGTTTGCTGAGCTTGCTCGTGAGCGGGTCAAGGACCGAAAGGCTCCCATCGAGTTAATCGTTGTCTTCGAAGAGGTAATCCCCCTTTTTTCCAAGATGATAAAATTCCGGGCTATCGACTGGCGCCGCAGGCAGAGCGCACTAAAAAACCAGCCCAACACCCAGAGTTCGTTCGAGGACCTCACCGANAGAGAGGATGGTGCGATGCAGTTCGAGGACGAGAGCGCAGATCCCGGGCGGGCCCTCGGCGCTCTGAGTTTTGAAGAAATTTATCGGCAATGNGGGGAAATTCTGACCGAGTGCCAATGGCATCTGGTGTTTACCGTCTATGTCTCCCAGAGTGCCACCATGGGGGAACTCTGCGAGGATCCTGAAGTTCTCGGCAAACTGGGACTCGAGCTCTCTCACTCTATTTCCAAAAANCGCCGGATTCTCAATGAGGCGTTGGAGGAGGCCCTTGCGAAGCTACAAAAATGCCTGTTAAGTTGAAAATGGNTGAAAATGATTACGGTAGAGNGGGCAAAGGAAGATGAAATCTGATCCCTCTGACCAGTATGAAGAGCTGAAAGCATTGCTCTCAAAGAGCTTCAGCGCTGAAGAAGGCGAGGATGTCCCGCCCATCCCTGATCAAATTCGAAATCGTATTCAGGATCAATACGGCAGAAAAAGCTCAGCTGGNGCTGTCTCTTCCTCAACCCGCGATGAATCGCTGATCGCGAGAATTTCGCGCCTTTTCGCCCAACCCCAATTCAGCGGGGCAATAGCTGCCTTTGCGCTCATCGCCGTGGCCGCCTTTCTCCTGATACCCGATCGNAACGACCCGACTGGGGGGGGAATGCGAGGCAAACAAATAGCGAGCCCTGACTACCCCACCACATCCGTCGTCCTTTACGGACTGGCATCTGACAGAGCGGAGGCCATTAAAAGCGTTCTCGACCCGAAGGTTGCTGTCGTGAGTGAAAACATCAACGGTGAACCCGCCGCCGAGGGAATCACGATCATTATTAACGGGCAGGAAGGCACCATTGAAGGCTACTCCAGCCCCACCTCGGAGGCGATAACCGCCCCGCTTTCCTCCGATGAGTTTGAGGTAGGGAAAATCATCAGTGAGATGGCCCGGAAGTTGAGAGACCGCATGGCCCCCTGAGTCAAGCGCTCAGCTCTTCCTGNTCGACATCCAAGTATACGCGGTGCCCGGTAAGCGGGCTGGATCCTAAGAGGNACCTGGGNATTGGTGCCCGTTATGACTCGGAGAGAAANCCTCGCTCGTCCACGGACCAGCCCGGTAATACCACGTTCTGAGACAGCATCTTTCCGCTNAATTCAACACCCTCTCCAACNTCATGGACTACGAACCCNGGCAGCATCCTCCCGTATGATTTTTCCATCCAGCCCGGATGTGCTACGTCCCCCTTGTGGATCACTGGGTCCGGAGGCATGGAAAAACTAAGTATGCGGCCTGCTGACTCGTGGGCCGTAAAGATTCCCTTTCCCGCATCGCCTGCATTCTGCGGTCCTTCCCCAAACAGATAGAGCGTCAGCGGAACCCCTGCAGCCCCGGCAACCCGGTGAACTTCCCGCATCCGGTCCGTGCCGATAAGATTACGCAATAGAAGCTTCTCTCTGGACAGGAGCCCCAGTTCGGCGGCTCCGTCATCCGGCCCGAGCACAACGACCTCAACACGCGTAATGACCGGCAGCAGGAGGCCCCAGACCCGCCGCACCGCCAAGGGGGCCAAGGAGTCGATGGTAACCGCAGCCTTTCCGTCCCCAAGGTTATAAGGATCCGCCAACTGATGGGCGTTAAGTAAAAGCCCACCCCATTCCTTTTCGTCCAA
>PBTP01000127.1 GCA_002729275.1 Roseibacillus sp.
TGAAACATTACCTTTTCCGGATAGACCACAACTGGTTACTGATCCGGAGAGAATCATTATCATGAAACCCAATGATGATAGCTGGGAATAACACCGCACACCTTTTCATAGTCTGAACAATCGAGATGACACGAAAATTCAGAGATATCAGCCTCCACACCATTGACGAATCTCCGTCCTTATGGTTTCCCTCTTTCCGCACTCACTAAGGTAAATTGAACAACGGATCGGTGGCTGAGTGGTCGAAAGCGCTCCCCTGCTAAGGGAGTATACCTCAAAAGGGTATCGAGGGTTCGAATCCCTCCCGATCCGCCAGTTCAACGCCTCCGAGACGGGAACCATCTTTTCCGCTCCTTACGAAACCGGCGAGCCAAAAACTCTCACCTCGTGGGTATTTGTCCCCCACCGGCGATATACTCGAGAATCCGGATAAACGAGTGGCCCCGATTTTTCATCTCCGGATGCAGACGTCGTTGTTCCTTCCAAAGCGCCCCAACCAGTGGTCTCTGGGTGGGCTCCATCTCTGCAATCCGCCTGTCGACATAGTCCTGATGCACGGCGGCTTTGTAGGCGGCAGGAAGCTCATGAGCATGCAACCTCACGAGCAACTGCTCCAGAGTCTCTNCCCCATTCTTTTGCTGGATTCCCTCCTTACCCCAGATTGGGGCATCGGCGAGGACACTGGCATTGATCCGCAGCAACTCCCTCTTCAAGCGCTCCGTAACTTCCGGTTTGCTATCCGCGATATTCACCTGCTGGCGAGGGTCATTGGCGAGGTCATAAAGCTCAAATTTTCTGAACCCCCCCGAGCCCTCCTTGATTGCTCTGCTCCACGACTCCTGAAACCCATTCAGGTGCACAAATTCCCTCCGTAAGGCCTCGGTAGAACGGGTTTTGAAGCTGCTGTTGAATAGGAGGGTAAACAACTCCCGTCTCTCGATTTTCTTCCCGGCCTCTTTCTCTACCAAGGGGTGAATCTTTCTCACGAGCTGCTCGATAACCTCCTTCTCTCTCTTGCTCCTGAACTCCTCCGCCCGGTAGCCCATCAGAGTGTAATTGCCCTTCCTCAGGGATGCGCTTGGCTGCCCGGTCGGCCAGCTCCAGAATAAAGGCTGCCTCCGCTCAAACTTACCAGACTTGGTCAGCAAGGGGGATAGATCGGCACCGTCAAGATGAACACCCGGGGGTCGGGATACCCGGAGAAGCCCACACAGCGTGGGTAAAAGATCAACAGACCCAGCTGGCTGATCTTCCACTCGCTGNCCTTCAAACCCGTCCGGCCAGAAGAAGATACCCGGAGTGAGCAACCCTCCCTGGAACTGCGATCCCTTGCTCCCCCGAAGGCCACCATTCCGATCCTCCCGGTAGCTGCCGTGGTCAGAGGTATAGACAATCAAGGTATTGTTCAGTTCCCCAAGTTCCTCAAGTTTGGCTACCAGACGGGCAATGGCCCGGTCGGTATTCTCAATGGTCGCCGAATAGATGGCGGCCGGATCGTCAAGGGCTCCGTAACGCGCCACAATCTCATCAGGGGCTGCGATCGGATCGTGAGGTTCCTGAAACCAGATATTGAGGAAAAAGGGGGCATCCTTTTTGCGCTCTTTCTCAAGCCACTTGATCGCCTCGTCAGCGAGAATCTGACAGGCATAACCTTCCATCTCTCCCACTCGCTTGCCGTTGCGGTAAAAGTTCGAGGGGTTTCTGTGGCTAGGACTGGCGTTGTTGTCGGTGGCCAACCAGTAGTCAAAACCGTGATCGTTCAGACTGGGCTTATCCCTGCCACGAAAGGGCGCACCCACGTGCCACTTGCCAAGATGGACTGTCTGGTAGCCATGGCTCTTAAGAAGCTCAGCAACCGTGACCTCACGATCAAGCAGATGCATGTCGTGCTCGTGGTCCTGAATCACGGTGTAAACCCCCGTCCGCAGATGCTGGCGTCCAGTAAGGAAGGTGGCCCTTGAGGGTGAGCATACCGGAGCACCCGCATGAAACTGACCAAATCGCACTCCCCGATCCGCNAGACCGTCCAACGCAGGCGTTCGTACCGGCCCCCCGTAACACCCGATGTCTTTGGAGCCCAAGTCGTCGGCCAGCAGCAGAACGATATTCGGTCGCTTTTGGGACTCAGAGGATTTCAGCACCTTTTCTACAAGGGGGCTCTCCCGGAGATACCTCCCATGGTCGAGGACCAGATTCACGTTGTAGGGCGCGTGGTATTTCTCGAAATGCCCGGGTCGATTAAATTGCCCGATAAGATTAAGAGGTCGTTTCCCCCTGTTGTCGGCAAGGGAGGGATCGGCGCCCGCCTGCATCAGCATGGCGCAGATCTCCAGCCGTCCCATNTGAGCAGCCCGGTGCAGAGCCGTATCCCCATTCTTGGTTCGAATATTTGGATCTGCTCCCCGCCTCAGCAGTTCCTTCACCATGGCGCTTCTTCCATAGTGGGCGGCGATAATCAGCGGTGGCCGTTCCTTCTCAAAATGCTCATGAGGCATGTTCAAATCGGCTCCAGCCTCCATCAGTATCCTCGCCTCCGCTGGATGATTATTGATCAAGGCAGAGTTCAGAACGGTGGTGAGATGATAATCAGGCTCCTTNCGATAGCGCTCCACTGCCTCGTCCTCGGACTCAACATAGAAAATGAATTCATTNCTGAGGTAACTCCCCTGATTCTGCACCTGCAGCATCCTGAGCCCTCTTGAGGGTAAGCTCTCCAACCGAACCTCCACGAGATCCTTTCCCGCNGCTTGAATCGTTCCCTCCACTTGTTTCCCATCTACCAGAAGACTTGCTCCCTTTCGTAAATAGAGAGCACTGATAACCATGGAGCGCTTCTTCTCATTGATCCTTGGAAACAACTGTGCCCCTCGCTGCTTGTGCAATACCCCAGCAGTCCAGAGCGCCGGCGGAGGAGAGGTCACATCTTCCCCATGATATCCGGTGAAGGTCCCCGTAAATNCTCCTCGCGAAGCGCGCTCGAAGAGGTTCTCTCGGCTCAGGACAGGTCCGCCCCCCACCGTGTGATACTCCCCCTCGGCAAAAGATAGCCTCACCCGCCGCGCGCCATCAGGACCGTGAAAGCATCCGTGCACTTCCAGNACAACACTTCCCTCTCGTGCGCTTCGCTCCAAGGCGGCAATGACATCTCCAGTAAGTAGCTCTTCTGAAGTTTCCTCGCTCAAGGTCACCTGCCTGGCAAAAGCCCCAGAGAACCCCATNCTGGACTCCTTGAACATGTCGATCACCGGCCAAAGCCTCCCGTGCTCACCCATGTTGAGCATACGCTCCCACACCTTCTCCTCCGGAAACCCCTCCTCAGCCACTTGCTTGACTCCACCAAGATCGATCACGCTGTTGCGCCCCTGGGCCTGCGTGATAAACCGGTCAAGAGCCCCCCGGAAGCTCGGCACGTTCATCGACTCCTGATCTGTGGCAAGGTAGGGCAGGGTGTGACAACTCCCGCAGACGCTTGTGTTGAGGTTCTTACGGTCCCGAGCACCCGTAACGTGAAATCTCTCGAACCCCGTCAGAGCCTGTTCCGATAGCTTATCACTGTAAGCCCGCCCCCGGGTTGGCATGTGGGAAAGGTTTAGAAGAAANACGGCCATTGCGTCCCGTTCCCTGCGGCTGAGATATCCTAGCTTGTCTTCATCGTTCGTGACCTNGCTCCCATGCGCAAACATTGTTGTGGCCATTGATCCGTCGATGACATGGCGGACTGCACTTTCTGGTTTATCAATATCTGAGTTCGGAGGAAGGTGCTTCCGCGAGGCCGCGTTACGTCCTCCATAGGGATCTCCGGGAACTCCATCCCAGTGATATGGCGCGGTCCCCCGGAGCCCTCGCAGGGTTTGTGAAAGACGAGGTTCAATCTGGTCAGCGCCTACAAGATGCGGCGTCTCNAGCACCCACAGGAGATGATCGGTGTGACCATCAGCATGACAACTCGCACAGGAGAAGGTGCCGTTCGAAGAGGCCCTGGCAGTGTTAAAGGCCATCCGTCCCTCCTTGTAGGCGGGTGGGGTTGGGTCAAGGAGCGCAGTGGTATGCTCTACCCGCAGCGAGAAGTTTTGCCCCACCGTAACCTTCGATACACTGTTCGATACCGCATTCAGCACCCATGCCCTGACAGGACTACCACTGCCATCTTCCTCCAAGGCAACGCCTCGCGGAACAGACCCGACCTTTGCCTTGCTGAGGACCTTTCCTGTTTTCGCAGAGAGAGCGAGGAGAACATCGGAACCAGCCCCGGTCAAAAAGAGTATCTTTCCATCGCTGCTAGACTCGACCGCGAACGGTGTCGCCACCGCTTCATTACGGTTCGGCTGTAGTGGAGGCAATGGGTTGAGTTGGAAGAAGTCGACCTTCCCTCCGGACGATACTTTCGTTACCCGGTTCAGGTAGGGCCTGTTATCCAACTCCTTCAAACCATGCTTCGCAGTTCCAGCCTTGCCATTAATATGGTTCCGGGCATCCGTATTGGCGATGAAGACGTTGCCTACCGGATCAACCGCCAGACCGAAAAGGGATGTTCCCAAGGTCTTGATAGTGGAAACAAGCTTGTCGGTTCGCGTATCGTAGATGAAGAGATCCCGGTCCGGAATTTTCGGCTGTTTCACTACGTCGACCGTAAATCCCGCTGAATCGAAAGCGCCGGCCAGTTTCTTAGCGTCGAAGGTGACCAGCTTTCCATCCACGTCCTCTGCTTTCCCGCCTGAGAGCTGAGTCTGGTTATTAGACTCAAAGGGAATCACATAGAGCCTTCCTTCCCGGACTTCCATCGCCCGTGGTTCCTGAGCAGGAATCTGAAGATGTTTGACAACCTTACGGGAGGCGACGTCTACGACCGCTATCCGGTTCGTCGAGGAAAGCGCTACGTAGGCTTTTTCATTATCCGCAAAAGCGATACCCACTGGCTCATCAAACCGGGTCGACTTTCTGCTCAAGTCGATATCCTGAATAGTCGCAACGACCGACAAATAGGTTNNACTCTCTAAATCGTTGTCAATGACACTCACTGAGTCNGAGAGGTGATTACTCACCCAGATTTCCCTTCCGTCCGGACGCACTACNACCGAGACCGGATCAATTCCCGTCGGAATGCGANCGACGACCTGCGAGCTCGAAGCATCAACGACATCGAGAGTGTCTGCAGGCGTGTTCACCACAAACACCTTTCCCTTATCAAAAGCAATAGGATCAGAGTGCGGACTTAGGAGAGTCGGGTGGCCCGGTGTTAGATCCGCTGTGCTGACCCCGGCAATTCCTGCCAGGAGCAGCACAACCAGTGGACACAACCAATTAAGGCCCGTTTTTNCCGGGGAGACCTGCCGAAGTCTGTTCTGAACTGTAAATGCCTTCTTCATCGCCAAGTAGCCGGCTCTAGTTCGCTTCCGGGGATCTACCCCCTGCAGCTGCGCCACCAGCTCNTCCCTGGTCGCCTGCATTTACGCCAGACCATGCTTGGCCGGTCGCCTCACGCCAGACATTCGGCGGTAGGTCAATCGAAACAAAGGATTGCGCCGCCGCCTGAGGATCTTGCCGGTGAAACTGCCGGAACGCTCGCATGAGGGCACCCTCCCGGACTCCGGGCTCAGAAATTTCATTGGCCCATTCAACCGCCAGAGAACCATCCGAGTGCGCAAAGGCCGCGGTAAAGCCATTCAGGGCCATATTCCTCTCATGGGAGGTATCCATGNCCATGATCGACTCGATCGCCCCCTCAGGGTTCTGGGACGCCCANGCAGCATACGCCGCGCTCCAGGCGCTCGACCGCAGGGGCCCATCCGGGAGCTCGGCCGCCCATTCCAAAGTTTCTCCCATCCCACTGTCGCGTGCGATTTCACGGGTCAGAGTATCCATAGGCCGCCAGTCAAAATTATTCAGATCTGTAGTCTCAAAGATAAAATCCGTTGCAACCATTACATCATTATCGACAAGCCCTTCTAGAAGGCGCCTCTCCACCCGGGACGCTACCTCACGCTCAAGTCCTGANAACACTTCGATGGCGGCCTGTGGATCAACGCTCGCCAAACCCGGGATCATGTTGCCAAGAAAACCCTCAAAGTAATGGTCTGGGATTTCGTCAAGATGAGCAATGGCCGTGGCAGGATCATTCGCTCCCCACGAATAATCGAAGAGTTGCCATAACTTACCGTCCACCCCAGCTGCGGCCATCGCNCCTCTCATCATGAAAGCCTGCTCCCGGTTGAAGGTCGAGGACTGCATCTCCTCCAGAATCCGGTCGAACGCTCTTCGGCGATCGACTGCCTTTGAGGCCTTGACTGCCTGAGTAACCAGAGAGCTGATTTCCCTTTTACCAAGCGCTCCCCTCTGCCTGATCGCCGCAGAAGCCTCCCGCGCAAGCAAACGCTGGGCTGCCTGCCGCTTCCTGTCGCGCATCAGCCCCATCGCACTTTTTTTCTGACCAGGCACCTGACCGATCTCCNCGGGCTTTGTGCCTTTCACTCCCGGAAGAGGAACATAAACGTGCGCCTCGCTACCCTCCGACGCCTCTGGACCCCTAACTGAGTCGAAAGACCGTGGAATCCTCACCGGGGCTAGATCCGTATCTTCCTGATTGCCCGCCAACTGCGCACCGCCCCATAAGGCTNCTAAGCTTAAAAGAGCCCATGAAAAATGAACGATTGCATCTTTCCGATTCAATCGNCCACTCATCATCGACGCCTCCTATCCCTCGAGCTCATGATCGATTCCTGTACGTCCGCTGACAGNCCTGAGCCACTCAGCCACTCCGGCAAACCTTGCCCACCTTTCCGCCTCCAGGACCGCGCAACCTCCACCATAACCTCTTGTCGCTGCTCAGGAGAGGCAATGGATTCTGCCCAGCTCATGGCGGCAGTAGGATCTTCCCAGACCACATGAGTGCTATATCCCGCGACTGCCGCGTCCCGCATTGGTGATGCCGGCATCTCCTGAAGATACTCTCCTGCGGCAGTTGGATCCCTACGCGCCCACGAATTCAAACTTCCCCTCATCCCTACCTGACGATTCTCACCCTCGGGTAGACTACTCGCCCAATTAAGAGCTGCCTCGGGATCTCGCCCGGCCCAGTTCGCTCCAACTTCCCAGAAGACTCTCTCCATCCCTGGCTCNCTCACAAATCCCTCAGCCCACTGGGCGGTGCCGGCCGGATCTCGCCCCGCAAAATGATCTGCCACCCGACCCAGAGCCTCATTGCGCATTCTTCCCTCCGGGAGACCGTCTGCCCAGGTGGACGCTTCCAAGGGATTATCGGCAGCTCTGAGGATCTCTCCCGTCACAATATGCATGTGGCCCGGATGGGCTTGGCCACTTGAGACCATTCTCTCAACGAATTCAGCTGCCTGCCTTGGATCCGTATCAGCCAGTCCTTCGACAATCCCCGAGAGCAGGTGATGGCGCAACCCGTTGACCTCAAGTTTCCGGTCCTTCAGTAACGGATCAAAGCGAGCATCATTTTCCATGTCCAGCCCCTCGATCCATGCCATCGCCTCTCCCGGACTCACACCGGCCCATCCTGCAAGAGCTGGCTTCATATCGTCCTCCTCAGTGTCGATCCCGAACATGATCGCGTCCACTCCTGCCACAGCACCCCACGCGTAGTGGAATTCTTGGAACTCCGCACTCCGGTGATCCTGCCCCGCAATCTCTTCTCTGATGAGCAGCGCGTTTTCAGCGGTCAAACCCTGGAGCAATTTGGAAAATGCCAGACGCTTCGCTACGGGATCAGAGGANTCCCGGAAGGTCTCTCCCAGATTACCGATGTCTCCCTCACTGAGGACCACCTTTTCAGATAGCATTCTTGAGACGCCCTCTTTCGCTCCCGAATTTAGTCCCTTCCCAGCCAGTTCACTAAGCTTCCCCTGCGACCCTGCCCTTTGGCCTTCCGCATTCGCGTCCTCGCCCTGCNGACCTCCGATTCGGGGAATAGAGGCTACACCCTGNTCTGAGGCTGAGGGTAAGACGAAGTAGCCAACCAAAAACGCTAGCAGTGCNGCTGCCCCCCAAACGAGGTGTATTCGAGCAACTTGTTTCATGATCTGGACTTCTTTTCCCATCTTTCAATGGCGTCTCTCTNCCTCACTATCCGCTAATTNGNCCCTGATTTGGACCTTTTTTTTCCTCTTCTCGTAGCACGAAAGTACAAAAACCGCCGCGGGCCTACTCCGGGCTGCTCATACCAGTCCCAATTTAGATCTGGCAACCCTGTCCGCATGCCCCAGTTCGGCACAAGTNCTACCCCTTGACCCCTGCAATTCTCACANCTACCTGAGCGGCGAAAACCCGAGGGCNCNCAGGAAGATGACNTCTGGCTCAGCGGCAAGGACATTACCCTTCACGTTTNCCTCTCCCAGAACCTGACCCCACAAAGGGTCTGAACGAATCTCCTTCCAGACAATATCAGCCTGCTCACGATTCCGATGGTGTAGAAGAGAGACCATGGTATCTGCCGAGCCCGGCTCATCGAACGGAACCCAGGCCCCCAGCTCTCTCGCCCCGTGCTTGCGAAACAAGCTTCTAAGATTCTCCCTGAACCAGGCACGCAGCGCTCCGCCATCTCCGGGGGCACCGACGTAACTACGCAGCTCATACACTCCTCCTGGTTGTTTGATCGCAACCTCCTGAAGACGCGAAAAAGTCTCCTCATTGAGAAAAACACTTTCCGGCCTCTTTGCCAGCAAGCCTTGGAACTCGGGCTTATCCNGGACCTTCTCCCATTCCCGATCATTCGAAAAGTTAACCCAGTTTCGATACGCGTCATAGCGAGAGCCATGCTTCAAAAGATATACCAACCTCCGCCGCTTCTTGGCAGGACCCTCGGTGGGGATCCAGTAGCCCAGGGCTTCCAACCCGTGCCTGCGGAAAATCCGGTCCGTGTGATCCTTGAAGCGCTTGATCAGGTCCCCGTGCCTCCCCTCAGCCGCTGAGTAGATCCGCAGTTCATGAAGCGGCCCTGCCGTAAGACGCGGAGAACGAAGGGATCCCTGTTCAATCAGGTTGGCATCCCTTCCTTTCGCCTGTCCCAGCACCACATCGAGGGGTGCTTCAAAAATCCACGCCATATCATCGGATATCTTACGACTTGCATCATGACCTCCGACATACATGGCCCTGTCTGAGAAGGGAGACAGGCAGAAGGCTCTCGGAGAGACAAGAATCGGCTTCCCGGGCTTGTACTCATTATTGATCTCGTGCAGCGCATAACTCAAGTCACCTCNGCGGACCGCATACATCGCTCCGCCGTAGAGAGCGCTTCCCTTCCAGCGGAGTTCGTTCTTCCCTCGAATATTTCCCTGGAAGCCAATGATGTGCACGATCTCTCCGGTTTCCGGATCTGCCACGGGATACATCATATTATGAGCGCCCAGAGTGTAGGTGACCTCGACCCCAAGCTTCTCGCTCATCAGCTTCATAATATTAGCCTCGTCATGCATCGTNAACCCACCCTTCCCGTCGGGATCCAGACGTTTGACCTGGCTTGCAGAACGGGCTCCGGGAGCCCAGAGAAACAATAGGGATTCCCCATCTCCTCTTGGATTCCTGACTGCACTTAACCCCCGGATACCTCCGACATCGGTATCGGTATCCTCATGGAGATCAAGAATCACACGATAGTGAGCGGGTTCACCGTCAATTCGTTGGTAGATGGCACCACCCTCGGAAAAAAACAGTGCCTTATTTGCCCTGGCTATTCCGAGGGGTCTTGTTCGAAAAGACCCTTCGGAAAGAAAGGGATGCTCAAGGTGACGCTCCCATCTGATTTTTCCCGGGAGGCTTTCATCATAGATACCCGAAATAATTCCAGGGTTCCCNAGGGAGAGAAAGAGTCGCTCCTCGCCGCTCACCTGATCTCGGTGCACTTCCATGTCCCTGGGCACCCAGCGGATTCCCCCTGCACTGGACCCGTGTCGCACAAGAGTATGGATCCAGGCTCCTTTTTCATCATCCCGAACCCAGACCGAGACCGCCCCTCCCTTCTCAAAATTGGCTCCCGCTGCCATGACGAGAAGCTTGTGGGGATTGGCAAGCAAACCTCCATCCTTGTTACGGGTAAACGTCACTGATTTCAGGACATTCCCCTTCATATACTCCAGNCCCATTCCGTTACTCTTTCCCGTATCGAGGTCGACCTGCCATTCTCCTGCTGCCTTATCGAGGCGAAGAACTTGGGCACTCTGCCTCTGCCCTTCCGGAGGAATCACCCAGCGAGCGTCCACCCAGTAACCATTAGCAGCATACATCTTCCCCTGGTGCGCCACNAGATGCATGATCTCGGACCCCCCGGCATAGGCTCCCGACTGGTCGAGATGGCCCGCATGATAGCTCTGCCTCCAACGGGGCTCACCCAACGCAAAAGAAGAAAGGGCCATGGCGCTTCCAATAAAAAGGATACGGTAAGAGGGCATCACTCAGGGATCTTCAGGCACCTTGGCATNATCAAGATGATCCAGCCAAGCGGGTAATTCAGCGTTCCACTGTAACTTGTCGTTCATNAGCNATTGAGAACTCTTACTGGNAGCNCAGACGAACCCTTATCAGTCGATGAAGGGGTTTATGGACTATCAGTAACCCAAGTGCCAACCGTGAAGAAACAGAGAAGCTCAGAGTTCACGATATTCTCTCTGGGAGCTGCAATCAGAGCGGCCAGCCCCTGGGGGAACACTTCTTTTCATCCATTGCTCTTGTCCACACCCCTCTATCCCGGCAGAATGATTCTGTGCGGAGAACACGATTACTTGCGACTCTGGGACCGGCAACAGAGACCCTTGAGGCGATCAGGGAGCTGATAGTGGCAGGAGCCGACACCTTTCGGCTCAATATGAGTCACGCCTCCCACGAATGGGCTAGGATGGTTTCGGGCAATGTCAGGGAAGCTGCAAAGGATGCCCCCAGAGGACGTATGGTCGGACTGCTTTTCGATCTCCAGGGACCCTCAATCCGTACTGGAACCCTGCCTGAAGCCTTCTCCCTGAAGGAGGGAGATGAGGTTGAGTTCCGGTGCCGCGAAAGTGAACCACGCATCCCCTTGTCTACCACAGTCAACTATAGCGGGATTATTGAGGATGTTTCTGAAGGTGATTCCCTGCTGGTTGATAACGGAAGTATGATCATGAGGGTAAAAGCGATCGATGAGGATCGTATCACCTGCACGGTAAGAACCGATGGATCGCTAGGATCGAGGCGTCATATCAACCTGCCCGGGGTCAGGCTGAACCTGCCTGCCCTGACCGAAAAAGATCGGGCCGATATCAAGGTGGCCACGGAATGCGACGCGGACTTTATTGCGGGCTCCTTTGTCCGGGATGGAGAGCACGTCCACGAATTACGGGCCGAGATCGAGCAATCTGGAGGTCACGCACAGATCATCTCAAAGCTGGAAGACCAGGAGGCCATTAAACACCTCGATGATATTGTCCAAGCCTCTGACCTCGTGATGGTAGCCCGGGGAGACCTGGGAATTGAGGTGCATATCGAGGAACTTCCCATCATCCAGCGTCGGATCGTCAAGCGGTGTCACGAGCTTGGGCGCCGAGTCATTGTGGCTACCCACCTTCTCGAGTCCATGATCGACAACCCTACTCCCACGAGAGCCGAGGTCACCGACTGTGCCAATGCTGTTTATGAAGAGGCGGATTCCCTGATGGTATCCGGGGAAACCTCCGTCGGACGCCATCCTCGCCGCTGCATTGAGGTCCTCGACCGCGTGGCTCGCCGGATCGAGCGTTCTGGGGGGCTCGGATATGCTCGAGACGCGGACCTGCCCACCAAACGACAGAGGGCCGTCAAGGCTGCTGTCGGCTTGGCTGACTCAATCCCGGATGCGGCTCTCGTCGTCTTTACCCGAACTGGAGCTACTGCCAATCAAGCCGCCCTTCTCCGGCCACGGGGCCCGATCTATGCCTTCACCCCGGACGAGAAAGTCTGTCGAGGGCTCTCCCTCTCACGTGGGGTTCGCCCCTTTGTAATCCCGTTTCAGGAGAAACCCCGGGAAACGATCGCCGGGGCAATTGCTACCCTTCGCAACCGCCGCGACGTCCCCGCGGGGACTCCCCTCGTGATTTTTTCTGACACCTTTCAGGTTGAGAAGGCCGTTGACTCCATCCTCCTCGAGCACGCCTGAAGCTCGACCCTTTCCGACGTAACAGCCCGCACTCAGGCTGAGCTCTATTCTCCGGAATCTTCCGTCCGCACGAATGCCACTTCCTTGACCCGACGCTCATCGGCCGCAGTGACTTCAATCTGATACTCCCCTGCCTCGACTCTATCTCCCACTACCGGGAGACGCCCAAGCTTGGCAGAGAGGTATCCGCCTATAGTGGTGGCCTCCACCGCCTCAAGGCTCGGGGAGGCAACATGAGCTCCCAGCTCACTCAGCGGAAGAGAACCCGCTACCAGAATGCGATCGCTGTCCGAGACCGTCACCTGATGAGGTTCGGCATCAAATTCATCACGAATATCTCCCACCAGTTTTTCAAGCACGTTATCAAGAAACACAATTCCCATGGGATCCCCAAATTCGTTCACGACCAACGCGAGATGAGACCGCTCTCTGAGAAACAGAGTCAACAGGGCATCGAGCCGCATGGCCCCGGGAACAGTGGGCATATCACGCCGGAGCTCACGGAGGTCCGGCTCCGTATCATCTGAAACGGCAAGAAGATCCTTCAGATGAATCATCCCGAGAGTGCGATCGAGATGCCCTTCTACCAGCGGGAAACGCGTATGCTGTGTCTTGATCGCACGGGAAAGGTTACGCTGATAGGTTTCCTTGAGATCAAAGACAATCACCTCACCTCGCGAAATCATGACGTCGAGCACTTTAAGCTCGTTCAATTCAAGCGCCTTAATGAGGATTTCGCGCTCCGTGGTGGTCACCTCTGCATGTTTCTCACTCTCCTCGACAAGCTGAGCGAGCTCTTCTGCGCTGTGGACCTCATCATGGCCTGTAGGGTCCACCTTGAAAAACCGACGTAAAATCCACCCAGCTGATCCATTGATGATCCAGATCGCCCATCCAAAGCTCCAATAAAACCAGTGCAGCGGGCGAATCAACAAAAGGGTCGTTGGCAGCGCCTTGCGGATGGCGAGAACCTTTGGAACCTGCTCCCCCACGACCACGTGAATATACGAGAACGAAGCCGCAGCGATCAGGAAGGAGGTCACCCTGATCGCCACTGGGTGCCATCCGGTGTCCTGGAGAAGAGGAGCAACCAGCTTGAAGACCAGCGGCTCACCGAGCATGCCAAGCACGAGTGAGGCAACCGTGATTCCCAGCTGGCCTGCAGAAAGGTATCCGTCCAGTTTCGAAAGAGCTCTCAGAGCGAGATGCGAGTCCCGGGCCCCCTTGGCTTGCGCCTCAAGGACCTGACTTTTGCGCACTTTGACAAGAGCGAACTCTACCGCCACGAAAAACGCATTTAGAACCAAGAAGATGAAAATCCCGGCGAGATACAAAAGAAGCTCATTCCAACCGGGGAGACTTGTCGGAATCTCGGAGCCACTCGCTAGCAGAAATTGGATGGGCGAACTCATGAGGGGAGGTCCCTACAGCTTTTCAAAAACACCTTCGTCTCGTTTTTCGAGGACAGTGAAGCCGGCATTCTTAGCCGCCTTTGCAGAAAAAGGTTTTGCCACCCGTGGTGAATGAACGCGACTAATCACCTTACGGACCGGATTTCTGCACAGAGGACACACCTCTAACGCTGGTCGATCTACCGGCCTTCTCAGCTCGAAGCCACGAGAGCAGCGAACACAGCTCTTGGAAGGATCATCCGGGTTTTCAGATAGATACTCGTAGAGGGGCATCTGTGAAGCGGTCGGCAGGGTGTGATTACCACTGCAATTCGAACCGCAGGAGGTAGCCTACCAGCTGGACTTTGTCACGCCGGGAATCAGCCCTGCTGATGCCATCTCGCGAAAGGTGATCCGAGAGAGTCTGAAGCGCCGAAGAAAGGCCCTGCGACGACCGGTGACCTCACACCGATTGACCACACGAGTAGGGCTTGCGTCCCTTGGCAGCATGCTGAGACCAATATAGTCCTTCTCCTTCTTCAGCTTGTGCCGAAGGTCCTTGAACTTCTCGACCGTCTTCTGCTTGCGCTTGTTTCGCTCTATCCAGCACTTCTTTGCCATGGGAGGGGGGGTCTTACGTGGATTCCGGTCCTATTCAAGGGTTTTTTACCCGGTGAGGCCATTTGAAGAGGGAAGAAGCTAGGAAACAAGCATCTCCGGAACCATTTCCCGAAGATTCCTGTGCACTCGTTACTTGCAACAGGGATCTCGCGGCGTAGTTCTAGGACTATGAGCGATACTCGCCTAGAAAGAGACTCCATGGGAGAAATGCCGGTTCCCGCGCAGGCCCTCTACGGAGCTTCCACCCAGAGGGCGGTCCTGAACTTCCCGATCTCCAACGAACCCGTTGAATCAGGGGTTGTGCATGCTTTTGGCCTGATCAAATGGGCTGCTGCGCGTGTCAACGGCGAGCTGGGCCATATCCCTGCGGATAAAACTCCCCTCATCGAGCAGGCCGCACGGGAGGTCTATGAGGGAAAGCTCGATGATCAATTCCCTGTAGATGTCTACCAAACGGGTTCTGGAACCTCGACCAATATGAACGCCAACGAGGTGATCGCCAACCGCTGCGCACAAATAGCCGGAGTAGAGATCGATGCGGACAGAGAGAAGAAACCTGTTCACCCCAACGATCACGTTAACCAAGGCCAGTCATCAAATGACACCTTCCCTACCGCGATGCACATCGCCGCAGGAGTCGCCCTGAAAGAGGACCTCATTCCCACCCTGGAAGGTCTTCAAGACAGCCTTCAATCCAAGGCGTTGGAATTTCATGACATCCTTAAAATCGGACGAACCCACCTCATGGATGCGACCCCGGTTCGTCTCGGACAAGAATTTGGCGGCTACGCCATGCAGCTTACCCGAGCCACGGACCGCGCTCACAAAGCCCTCAAAGCTATCCATGAGCTCGCCCTCGGCGGAACCGCCGTCGGAACGGGCCTCAATTGCCATCCCGACTTTCCTCCCAGGGCTATCGCCTTCATCGCGGAGAAAACCGGTATTGAGTTTCGCGAAGCCGAAAACCATTTTGAAGCCCAATCCAGCAAGGACGCTCTCCTCGAGTGCCATGGACACCTCAACACTATCGCAGCCAGTCTTTACAAAATTGCTAACGATATACGACTCCTGAGCTCGGGTCCTCGATGCTCAATTGGTGAAATCTCACTCCCAGCAACCCAGCCCGGATCTTCCATCATGCCGGGCAAGGTCAACCCAGTCATGAGCGAAGCCGTCACCATGGTCGCTGCCCGTGTCTTCGGCAATCATTCTACTGTCACCTGGTGTGGCGCGAATGGGCATTTCGAGCTCAACGTAATGATGCCCGTGATGGCAAAATGCGTTATGGAAAGCATTCGTCTCCTCACAAACGTCTGCGGTATTTTCAGGGAAAAGTGCGTTGAGGGAATCGAAGCTCAGGTCGAACGGTGTAACGAGCTCATTGAGTATTCACTTTCCATGGTGACCTCATTGGCGCCTGTGATTGGCTACGACAAGGCCAGCAATATCGCCAAAGAGTCCGTGGAATCCGGACGAACAGTCCGAGAATTATGCTCCGAACGCCTTGAAGAACTCGGCCTTACAGAAGACCAGCTGAACTCCGCTCTCGATGCCGGCAAAATGGCGGGCGATTAAGGCNGCCACCNCTCTTTGCAGCACATGAANCGCTCGAAGGGTCCGTCCCNTCCTCGAAATCGTCCCAATCCGAATTTTATTCACCTACCTCCCGGGCGCAGGAGGCTGCAAGGCAGCAGCAGGAGAGGCAGCAACAGCAGAAGCCATGGGCTGAGTCCAGCCCGGCGAATCTGAGTAGGCCCCTCATCGACGCACGCGAGCTCCACCGAGAGGTAATGGGGCCCACGCTGGACCTTACGACTCGGCTTCTGCCAATCCTGTGAACGGCAGAGGTCGCCTCCTATAGTCACATTGACTTGGGGATCGGCAATCTCGCTCTGAATGGAATCGAGTGACAGTCTTGGGTTTACTGGAGCGTACAACAGCTCTTCTTTCCCGTGGTGACGGCAATCGAGGACTGAACCCGGGAGCAGAGGTTCCAAGTCTGCTGGAATACCCGCGCTCACGGCAGTCAGGGAGAGCAGGAGAAAGCATGCTGCAAAGGAAAGGTTTGTTTTCATGCGCCCTGAGGAGTTGATGGAACAAAGCCATCAGAGCGCGGACATTATCAGTGCATATGAATATTTCTTTTGTTCGGATTACCGTCCCTTTCGCTTATCCAAAATAGCGTTGCCCCAATCGCCAAGCCGCTCTTGAAAGGACGGTAAAAAAGGCGCCCGAACAGTTTTTATTCTTCGGAAAACAAACTCCCCCATTCTCGACAAAACCCCATTTTGATTAGGTTCCCGAGATCAACAAGCACTCTAATTGACTTGGGAAAGTGTATCTTTTCGCACCGCGTCAAGCGGTATCTCGGCAGACTGGAAATCCATCAATCTACTTTTTCGCCCACGAATCGCGTAACCCGATGGTCCGGTTGAAGACAACTTGCGACCTCGGAAGATGATCGCGGGAATCCGCGCAAAAGTATCCCAAGCGCTCAAACTGGCAGACGAACCCCGGCGCTTCTGCGCCCAACCCAGGCTCTAATTTTGCCCCCTCAATGACTTTAAGAGAATTGGGATTTAGAACCGACATGAAGCCACCTTCCGCGGCCTCAGGGCTCTCATCATCGAAGAGGCGATCGTATAGGCGCACTTGAGCATTTTCTGCCTCGGAGGCGTTAACCCAGTGAATAGCGGCCTTGCAGACAACCCCTTCAGGGGGCGACTGCCCGATCGTATTTGGAATAAACTCTACCTGAACTTCGGAGACTTCTCCGGTGTCTGGATCTGTCTCATGACCCACGTATTGCACGATGTAGCCACCTCTGAGCCGAACCGCCCGACCTGGGGCCAGACGAAAGTATTTCTTAGGAGCTTCCACAACAAAGTCGTCTCGCTCTATCCACAAATCCCGTCCCAGGGTCAACTTCCGGGAACCCGCTGACTCATCTTCCGGATTATTCTTCGCTTCAACCTCCTCTGCGGCCCCGGCGTCCATGTTCACCAGCACGAGCTTGAGGGGATTAAGAACGGCCATACGCCGGGGCGCATTCCGGTTGAGCAATTTTCTCACCTCATTTTCGAGCCTCGCTACGTCTGTAACACCCTTGAACTTTGTGATTCCCACATCCGTGCAGAAGTTACGTATCGCCTCAGCTGGGAAGCCACGACGCCGAACCCCTGAAAGGGTCGGCATCCGAGGGTCGTCCCATGCATCCACTTTTTCCTCTTCCACGAGCTGAAGGAGCTTTCGCTTGCTCACAACCGTGTAATTGAGGGTCAGCCGAGAAAACTCAATCTGGCGAGGGACCGCTGGGACCGGACAATTTTCGATAACCCAGTCATAAACAGGCCGATGAACCTCAAACTCCAGCGTGCAGAGTGAATGCGTGACGTGCTCGTAAGCATCCTCCAGGGGATGCGCAAAGTCATACATCGGATAGATACACCACTTGTCTCCCGTATTGTGGTGGGTCTCATGCAATACACGATAAATGATCGGATCCCGCATGTGCATGTTTGGCGAAGCCATGTCAATCTTGGCTCGTAAGACAGCTTCTCCGTTCCCAAAATCACCGGAACGCATTTTTTTAAAGAGGTTTACATTTTCCTCAATCGATCGGTCACGGTAAGGCGACTCGGTCCCCATCTCGGCCACGGTTCCGTGAGCGGCGCGGATCTCATCAGGAGATTGCTCATCTACGAAGGCCTTTCCCTCCTCAATCAGATGCATCGCGCAATCATAGAAAAATTCAAAGTAATTGCTGGCGAAATAGAGGTGCTTTCCCCAGTCGCAACCAAGCCACTTTACATCCTCCTGAATACTATCGACATACTCCTGCTCTTCCTTGGATGGGTTGGTGTCGTCAAACCTCAGGTGAAATTCCGATCCGCTGGCAGAATTCTCCTGCGCAATACCCCAGCCAAGACAGATCGCCTTGGCGTGTCCAAGGTGCAGGTAGCCATTGGGCTCTGGAGGGAACCGGGTTACAATTTTAATGTGCTTTCCCGTCGTCAGGTCCTTCGAGATGATCTCACGAATAAAATCACGCTTAGCTAATTGGTCATCCTCGCTCATGATTCCGTCCCGATGGAGGCAAGTTTGTCAAAAAGCACTCTGTTCAGACGAATTCCACCCTCAAAATTCTCAACCGTGAAGTTTTCGTTGGGGGAATGGATCTGACAGTCAGGAAGAGCGAGGCCCAGCAGCAGGGTATCAACCCCCAGAACCTCCTTGAAGTCTTGGATGATCGGAATACTTCCTCCCTCCCTGATCAACACAGGATCGGATCCAAAAGTCTCGCTGAGCGCCTGCTGAGCAGCCTTTCCATGCGGTGAGTGAGGATCCGTGTAGTAAGCCTGTCCGTGATGCCCCCGGGTCACCTCCAGGGATACTCCCTCGGGACAATGCTTTCTGAGATGGGCCTCTACCTTATCCATCACATCCAAGGGGTCTTGGTGGGGAACGAGACGGAAGGAAAGTTTTGCGAACGCCTCGGCAGGCAAAACGGTCTTCGAACCCTCACCCTGATATCCGCCCCAGATCCCATTCACCTCAGCCGTGGGGCGGGCCCAAAGCCGCTCGGCAGGTGTGTAGCCGGTTTCCCCGTACATGGACGGCGACCCCGTAACCTTAAGCAGATCCTCTTCAGCCATCCCAGGGACCACACTCCACATTTCACGCTCCCATTCTTCCAGGCCGGCAACATCGTCGTAGAAACCCTCTACTGCCACCCGTCCATCGTGATCATGCAGGCTCGCCACCAGCTGCCCAATTACCGTGGCAGGATTTGCCACTGCCCCACCGTAAACACCCGAGTGAAGATCACGAGCTGGCCCCCGCACTGCGACCTCACAACACGTGATTCCACGTAAGCCGTAGCCCATGGTTGGCACACCCGGAGCTACCATTCCCGTGTCAGAAACCACGATGACGTCACAAGCTAGCTCTGAGCGATGCTCCTCAAGAAATGGGCGCAAATTTGGAGAGCCTATCTCTTCCTCACCCTCCAGCAACATGATGAGGTTCACCGGCAATCCGCCACACTCTTCGATAGTCTCCGTTATACCACAAAGATGAGCGAAGAACTGCCCCTTATTATCCGTCGCTCCCCGAGCCCAGATCTTTCCATCACGAATCACTGGCTCGAATGGGTCGCTGTCCCATAGCTCTAGGGGATCAACCGGCTGGACATCATAGTGTCCGTAGACAAGCACGGTAGGTCTACCGGACTCATGCGTGTTACGCCCAATCACAACCGGATGTCCATCGGTATCATGAATGACACTCTGCAAACCGGCTGAGGTCATGCGAGACGCCAGCCATTCAGCGCAGGCCCTTACATCCGCATCGTGGCGGGAGTCCGTTGAAACACTGGGAAAGCGTAACAACTCAAGAAATTCGTCAATCCAGCGACTCACAGTATTTTAGTTCTTAGTTTAATTTGTCCTTGCCAGGAATTCGGTGATCCCCGGCGGCATTCTAGCGAAGCTTTCCCCGCACATCCTTATACTCCTTGATGATCCGCAGGAAATCGTAGAGCCCCAGAAGAAAGAGGAAGATGGCGAGGAAGGCGCATCCCGCCCAATAAAAAAGAAACCTGAGCGGCGTTTCCTCCAGCCAGGAGGCTAGAGGCCAGTTCCCAAGCGCGAACACTGCGAGAAGCACCACAATCGTATAGAAAATAATTTTTCTCCGTGTCTCGCGAAGCTGCAGAAAAGCCCTTGCCGCAATCACGGCAAAAGAAAACCAGCTCATTTTCCCAGGCATTAAAATCAGCATCTCCCGGGAACCCGCCAAGGTCAAATCCTGAGAAGGGTCTCAACCGCCATAGCTCAACATGGTTTCGTAGTTACTTCATCCGCATTTGCTCAAAAGCAAAACCCATGGCCAGCAGGCGAGCCTCCGAAAATTGAGACCCCATGAAAGATAATCCAACTGGCAGGCCATCTGCCATACCCATCGGCACTGTGAGGTGAGGGTATCCTGAAACCGCAGGAAGAGTCGTGCATGCCCCCTGAAATGCATCCCCCTCTTCAAGATTCACCGGAAATGCCCTCCCCGTAGTTGGGGCAATCAAGGCCAGGCATTCGTGATCAGAGAGGAGCCGGTCGATTCCTTCCCTGCCTGCCAGTCTCTTGGCCTCAGCCACGAGCCCAGGCAGTTCGGGATCATCACCACCTTTTGTCGCCTCGGACTGCTCAAAGATATTCTGGCCAAAATGAGCCATCACCTCTGAAGCATGGGTTTTGTTGTAAGCGATGATCTCCGCAAGGGTCCTGGTGGCAACTGAGGGAGGCCTTCCTGATAGATAGACGTTCAGGTCCCGCTTGAATTCTCTAAGAAGAATTTCCCACTCCAGCTGGCTGATTCTTCTCAGGTCTGGAAGACCATTAATTTCTATCAGGGTTGCTCCCGCTTGCTCCAGAGCGCGCCGAGCAGCGGCAAAGGCATCTGAAACCGGCTCTTCATACATTCCACAGAGGGGAACGAGAACACCTAGCCTGACCCCTTCAAGGGCTCCCTCCTTAAGACCAGCCTCATAATCCCGAGCGCCCTCCCCAGCCATCGCGCTGAGGGCCCTGGCTGCAAGCCTCACAGTCCGGGTCATGGGCCCAGGAGTGTCCTGGCTGGCGGAAATCGGAACAATCCCGTCGCACGAAAGCAGCCCGACAGTTGGTTTTAACCCAACAATACCACACATCGCAGCCGGGCAGGTAACAGAACCGTCTGTCTCTGTTCCGATGGCAATGTCTACCAGACCAGATCCCACAGCCGCCCCACTGCCTGAACTTGATCCACATGCGCTACAGGAGGAATCGAATGGATTAGTCGTCAGGCCTCCTACACTACTCCATCCACTAGTTGACTCTGTCGACCGAAAGTTCGCCCATTCTGAAAGATTCGTTTTACCAGCAATGAGAGCTCCTGCATGCCTCAAGTTTGCAACCACTGGAGAATCTGCAGTTGCATAATTATCTGCCAGCGCTCGCGATCCTGCCGTGGTCGGCATTCCCTTTACATCAATATTATCCTTCACCAAAACGGGCACTCCGTGCATGGGTCCGTGCTCTTTTGTTGAATCGAGTGCTTCCAGCTGCACTTGCAAGTCCGGGGAGATGGCAAGGATCGCGTTACAGCGATCGTTCTCCTCCAAACTCTCATGCAAGGGGCTTTGGAACAACAGGGCGTTTTCATCTACCGCCTTCCTTGTGAAAAGGGCAGTCACCAAGATAGCAAGAAGGGCGACCACCCAAGCCACCACTTTATATTTCATCCACCACCTCAATAGCGTGCCAACCGTTTTGTTTCGGGAGACGACACCTCTCATGAGGAGACTCACAGAGTCACACCAGAACGACCAAAGAGGTCACTGCAAGCAACCTACTCGGCGGGAGAATTCTTACTCTCAGGTGCAGCCTCGGGAGCAGCCTCGGGAGCAGCCTCGGGAGCAGCCTCGGGAGCGGCCTCGGGAGCAGCCTCAGGTGCAGCCTCAGGTGCGACCTTTTTCGCAGCTTTCTTCGCGGCCTTCTTTGCCGCTTTCTTCGCGGTTTTTTTCACCGCTTTCTTGGCAGTCTTTTTCGCCGCCTTTTTTGCTGCTTTCTTCGCCG
>PBTP01000128.1 GCA_002729275.1 Roseibacillus sp.
GCGGTATCGACAATATCCAATTTCTGTTTCTTCTCGGCAGAGCCTAGTGAAGCGAAGGCGAGTAGTGCTACTAATGATGTTGTTACTATTTTCATGTGTATCTGTTGTTGTGGGATTGTTTGTTAGTTTTTGTATTTGCTGTAGGTGAATGGTGATCGTGGGGGGGATTCTCCCCAGCCGATTTTTCAGTTAGAAAAGTTTAAGAGAGGAGAGCCCTCCATCAGCCTTAATGATGTTTCCGGTCATAAAACGGGACTGAGGTCCCAGGAGAAAACTCACTAATCCCGCCAGCTCCTTTGGATCTCCGATTCTGTTCAGCGGATGCCTTTTGGCAGAACTGCTTTTCTTTTCCTCGCTGTTGAGCAGGGGTGCAGCGAGTGAGGTATCGGTTAAGGAGGGAGCAATACAGTTCACCCTAACCCGGGGAGCGAGTTCGGCGGCAAGGGACCGGGTGAGTCCCTCCACGGCCCCTTTTGCCGCTGAGATGCTTGCGTGAAAAGGAAGGCCGGTCTGAACGGCGACTGTAGAGAAAAATACTACTGCGGCGTCCTTACCCTTCAAAAGTGAGGGAAGGGCCCTTTGGAGAAGAGTTACCGCGCCGAGAAGATTGACCTGATAATCCCGCAGGAAGTCGTCGGCCGAGAGCCTGCCGAAAGGCTTCAAAGTGATGGTGCCCGGGAAATAGACAAATCCATCCAACCGTTCCGGGAGGGCAAGATCGTGAGTTGGGCCTGTGGCGTCGAACGGAAGCCGATGAACCTGAGGGTCTTCAGGGAGTGCTTCAGGGCAACGGCAAGCGCAGTAGACTTGGTGCCCATCCGCCCGAAGGGTGCTCAGGGCTTCAGCGCCTATTCCGGAGGTTCCCCCAGCGATCAGAATGTTTTTACTCATAAGCGATATTCGGCTCAGGTGGGGAGAAAATTTTCAAAGTCGCTCCAAGGAGAAAATGTCCACATCTACCCCCATGGAAGCGCAGGTGTGTTGGGGTTGCCCTGACAACCGATCCTGTCCGTTCCACTCAATCGGGAGGGTAGAAAAGGACTCTACTTCGGCGTCCTGAAGCTCGTAGGGAGGATGATGAACCCTCCCCCTCCACATTTGGGACCCATCCTTAGAGTTTGCATACAAGACATACCTCTCCGTGAGGAAGAATTCCAGTGTGCCCGGTTTGGCAACCCTGCGGGGGCCCGAGGGCCGGTGCCGAAAGGCAGCGGTCTCGGTGCAACCTTCCCTTCGTGCCCGGTAGTCGATCCAAACATCTTTCTCGGCTTCCATCTCCGCCATGCGGTAGTTCAGGTTGAAGAGGCTCCGGCCGAGGCCGCAAGCGATCCGCTGGTTCGCGTCTAGAGAGAAAAACCATACTCCGGGAACACCAGACTTGTCGTAGACGTAGGTCCTGACATTTAACTCCAAAAAGTTGGACAAGCCCGGAAGGCACGGGAGGAATTTCGGCCTGACACCCCTCATGGAGAATGGAACAACTCCGATCCAAGCTCCTCCACCGAAGTTATCTGCCTTCAAGTCTCGAGGGAGGTGGGCCTGAACTTGAGCAACGGGGACTTTCCAATGGAGAAAGAGAAGATCCTTCCAACCTTGACACATGACGTGACCACTCCCCGGCCGGTTCCGCACAGCAAGACGGTCCGTGAGAGCCGGTTGCCGGAATGCGGCCCCGCGCGATAGGCCGGGGGCTTCGCGGGGTGGTTGCGAGATCGTGGTCACTGCTTGAGTGGGGCGGACAGATCCGCCTTGGAGGACTGCACTGAGGGGGCTGGTGTCCCCGGGGCCGCTGCACTGGCTCCGGCCGGGCGGGGGAGCTCCGCCTTTGTTCCGAATGTGGGCGGCGCTGGATTCATGGTATTCTATGATCTGTGGGCCTTNTGGGATGAAGCCCCTTTCGAGGGTCGCCTGGGTGGCCGCTTGCAGGGTCAGGAGGGGAGAGAGGTCGCCTCGCTGTACTGCGGCTTGCGAGACCTTGAGGTGGAAACTCCGTTGGTCGGTCGTTGGAGAACCGCGCTGAGGAGGTTCAGATAGGCTGCCTGCTCCGACGTTTTCCGACCNGAATCTGGAGAAGTTGGCCGGGATAGGAAGGCTGTGTGGGAGGTTAGAGACATTGCGTTGTTCATTTGTAGATGTTGTTTGCGAATTAACTTACTCAAAATCTATGCACAATAGGCACAAGCACAACACAAATCCCCATCAAGCTCGGATTATATCAAAATCGTTTATTATTTGTTTACATTTGGCTGACGGTAGCTAAAGTGGCCTCGTTATGAAAAACTCAAATCAAGGGGTTTATGGGATTGGAGCGGTGGTGAAGCGAACTGGGCTCGCCGCTCCAACGATCCGGATCTGGGAAAAACGCTACGGAGCAGTGAAGCCTGGTCGGACGGAAACGAATCGCCGGCTCTACAGCGCNGAGGATGTAACCCGGCTGGGTCTCCTGCGATCCCTGACCGAAAGGGGCCACTCTATCCGAAACATTGCCAATCTTGAGCTTCCTCTTCTTCAGGAGCAGCTCGCGGAGGATGAGCAAGCCGGTCCCACGNTCNCAAGTGACCCGGTTGCCTCCTCGCACCGTGGTAGGCTGCTCCTCGTGGGAAAAGCCGCTGCCGCTGTCCTCTCGAACGATGAGGTCCTNGAGCCTAAGATCGTAGGTCATTTCTCCGGAATAACGGCTNTGATTCAGAAAGAGCCGTCCCCGCTAACAGATCTCCTTTTTATCGAGGCTGAGACCCTCCATCCCGAAACGGTAGCATCTGTCCGTGAAGTGGTGAGCCGTACAAAAGCCGCCAGCACGATTCTGCTATATCGNTTCAGCTCGTCAAAAACTGCNATGGCTCTCGCCAGAGCGATTCCTGGTTTGAAGTTGCTTTCTGCTCCGATGGAGAGTGGGCAGATCAGGCGGGAGGTCCTGCTGCAGCTTGGCTCGCTTTTTCCTNCTGCCGAGGTTACCCCGGTGGTGCCTGAGGAGATACCCGAGCGGGTCTACACAACGGATCAGCTGTTGAAGTTTGCCCGGGTNTCTACCTCGGTGGATTGCGAATGCCCTCAGCACCTCGCTGGTCTGCTCCAAGGGCTTACNGCTTTTGAAAAATATAGTAGAGAGTGTGAGGATCGAAACCCACAGGATGCGGCGTTGCACTCCTTCCTTCACAAGGCGACAGCCAACGTGAGGCGGAAAATGGAAGAGGCCTTGCAGCACTTAGCCAAGGTCGAGGGAATCGAGCTGGACTAGGCAGCAAAGGAGCCCGCCCGCATATCGGCCAACGCTGCAGCTANNGTGCGACGTCGCCAACATCGTNATGGTGAGTGGAACTTGGAGGCCCACGNTTTTCTCTTTGCCGGGTGGCTGCGTNNAATGGNTTTTGCGCGGTGCCTTCCCAGACGGGGGNGGTGGTGGGCCCNTCTGCCCTCGTCAGCTCTTTCGCTTTTATTGCCATTTGTTTGCCGCCCGATGCAAAATATCGCGGATCCTCTCTCTGGGGCTCCTCACGACTGGCAGAATTCAAGGAAGTCGACCAAGGTGTTGGTCGGACGCTGAAGATGGAAAGAGCGTATGCCGGCCGAAGAGGCGCCGAGATAGTCGGCCTCGTAGGAGTCACCGCAGAAACATGCTTCCTGAGAGCGACAGTTCATCTGCTTGAGGGCAAAGTCGAATATCATCCGCTCAGGCTTGCGTGCCAGAGCGTCGGCCGAGGTGATGATTTTTTTAAAATAGGAACCGATTCCCAGGCCGTTCAGGACCGGTGCGAGTCGGTTGTCGAAGTTTGAAATTACAACCATGGGGCCAATCCTGGAGGCCGCTTCAAGGAAATGGATGGTTTCGGGGTAGAGGGTCCAGGAGGTCGGTTGCGCGTAATGGTTAAAAAGAGAATCGAAGCATGCTTCCAACCTCGAGGCAGGCGCAGATAGAGAATTCTTCTCGAGGACCTCAGAAANGATTCGGAGGACCAGAGANCGCCACCAACTGACTTCCGCGCCATGTCCAGAATCATGGCGCGTGTAGTCAGGGTTTGGCGCATGCGCAAAGGAGCTCCGGAAGGCAGCCTGAATCGTCTCAGGGTCGATGATGAGGTTCGTGCTTGCCTCAAGATGTTGAGCGTAGACGAAGCCGACNGGTTGAGAGGGCTTTATCAGGGTGAAAGAGGAATCTAGGAGAATCAGCATTACGGGAATAAGTCTAGAGGGTCCGATTGCCGTCGTTCGTNTCCGGCGGTGCTGTCATCACCCCTCTGATCGATTCAGTTGTGTCTTTCCTTGTCGGCATCACGCTCAGGGTAAATAGTTATGCCATGACACCATCGANCAGGNTCGGCGCAGGGATGTTTCTCTTATCTATCATTGTGTCGTGGGCAGACGAAAAGGGAGCAGAATTGGANAAGGNGGCCGCTGGAGCCGAAAGAAAATGGGTGTCTCTTGCTCCTTTAAAGGAGGGTATGGGATCGTGGAAAGCGTTGAATTTTGGAGGAGAGGGCGATACGACTTGGAAGGAAGGAACTTTGACAATTGAAGAAGGGGCGGAGCTCTCGGGGGTGGTGTTCAGGGGAAAGAATCTTCCGGAAGCTCCGTATGAGCTTGAGTTGGAGGCCCGAAGGACCTCAGGAGTCGATTTTTTCTGCGGGCTCACTTTGCCGGTTCGCGATTCGAAAACCTGCGTCACCTTCATCTGNGGGGGNTGGGGTGGAGGGGTAGTTGGNTTTTCAAGTTTGGACGGAATGGACGCATCCGAAAATGAGACTGGGAGTTATCAGGCGTTCAAGGATAAGGAGTGGTACAAGATCCGCCTCGAGATTCGGAAGGATAGCCTGAAGGCGTGGGTCGGTAAAAGAGAGCTTGTCGACGTGAACACCGAGGGCAGAAAACTGGGCTTGCGCTTCGGAGATATTGAAAAGTGCGCTCCTTTGGGCCTGTCCACCTGGCAGACAACTGCGGAACTTCGGGGATTGCGATGGCGAAAGCTGCCCGAGTAATTGGGGCTGAAAGCATCTCGAAGGGTCGAAACACCGTTTTTCAGCCGCCGCCCGAGTAGNNCGCACCTGCTCCGGGTGCCGGTTTTTCTCTTGATCCGTGGGGTGAGCGGCTCTATAGCCACGCCAACAGAACAACTCTTGACGCTTTCGAGGAGTGGGTTCCACAGACCCGCTCTTTTGCGTCCCTAGACCACAACGATCAAAGGATCATGACGAACGATCTCGTTGCCCTCATAGAATTTTACGAAAAGGAGAAGAGCATCGAGCGCGAGAAGGTGGTCGAGGCTCTTGAGAATGCCTTCTTGTCCGCTTACCGGGGCATGGTGCCTGGAGCGGAGGATATCGAGGAGCTCCGTGCAGAGGTGGATACCAAGAATGGAGAAACTCGAATCTTTGCTACCCTCCGGGTTGTGGCAGATGATGATCATCAGGATAAGTTCAACGAGGTCCCGGTTGGGTTGGCTCGTAAGAAACATCCTGAGGCAGGGTTGGACGATCCTCTGGAGTTTAATGTGACTCCGCCAAACTTTGGAAGGATTGCTGTTCAGAGAGCAAAGCAGACGATGATGCAGCAGCTCCGGCAGGCGGAAAAGGAGATGATCTATGACGAGTTCAAGGATCGTGCTGGAGACATCGTCGGGGGGTCAGTGCGGCGTTTCGAAAAGAACGATGTGATGATCGACCTTGGGAAGTTNGAGGCGAGAATGCCGTCGCGAGAGCGGGTGACTACTGAGGACTATAACGTGGGTGATCGCATCAGGGCTTACGTCGTTTCTGTAGACAACGAATTCAGGGGTCCGGAAATTATTCTCTCTCGAAGTCACCCTAACTTTGTGCGGCGCCTCTTTGAGGCTGAAGTGAGCGAAATATCAGATCACACAGTTGAGATCCGCGGTATCGCGAGGGAGGCAGGATACCGAACCAAGGTAGCTGTTTTCAGTCATGACGAAAAGGTTGANCCGGTTGGTGCCTGTGTGGGGCTACGAGGAGCACGCGTCAAGAATATCGTAAGGGAGCTCAACAATGAAAAGGTCGACATCATTCGGTGGAGTGACGAGCCGGAAGCNTTTGTCACTGATGCCCTCAAGCCAGCCTTGATCCGTTCCATCACTCTCGACGAGGAGAACAAGGTGATCAACGTGACCGTAGACGAAGAGGATTTAAGTAAGGCGATTGGCCGCCGGGGCCAGAATGCGCGCTTGACCTCAAAGTTGGTGAATTGGGATGTGCAGGTCCGGAAGGATGAAAGCCAGCACGAGCAGTTTGAGGCTCGCGTCACCGATGCCGCAATGGGGCTGGCTGATGAGCTCGGGGTGGACCCTCAGGTCGCAGACAAGCTCTATCGTGCAGGTGGTGTCTCGGCTGACATGGTCATGCAGATGCCAGCTGATTACATCGCCCAGTCCTTGGAGTCGACGGAAGATGCGGCCCAGGAAATTTTAGCCAAGGCAAGGGCTGCGAGTGGTGACCCAGCTGGTGAGCCAGCGGCTGAAGATTCGGGTCAGGCGGCTGCTGAGGTGCCAGAGAGCGCANCANTAGCTGATCAGAACCCACCGGTGGAGGAGGAGGCTCCTCCCGCCCCANCCGAGGAAGACGCTTAGAGCAGGCGCCCCGAAAGCTCCACAGGACCATCATGCCAGACAACGGCGACAGCGACAAAAAGAAGGAAGTTCTCGACCTNGTCGATGGACCCAAGAANCCGTCGCGCCGTGAGAGGCAGCGGGCTCAGGCCTCCGGGCAGAAGACCGTCCAGGACAAGAAAGATGAAGCGCTGGACATTCTGGATGAGGACGAGCAGAAAAAGACAGCGGTAAGGAAAACGGAAAAGTCGGGGAAGAAGCAGCTCCCAAGCATCTCAAAGCTCACGGAGGAAGAGGATGTTGATTTCGCGGCTCCGGCCGCCCCTAGTGAGGTTGGGGAGGAAGTCGAAGTTGCGGAGGAAGCTGGAGTTGTTGAAGGAAATACCATCAGCATCAAGCCGCCAATCATCGTCAGTGTCCTTGCAGAGATGATGGGGCTGAAGCCTTTCGAGATCATGGCCGATCTCATCGCCTTGGAAGTGTTCGTAGCCCCTACCCAGGCGATCGAGCCTGAGATTGCTGAAAAAGTCTGCGAGCAGCATGGATTTGTCTTTGAAAGAGAGAAGCGGGAGAAGGGGGGCGGAGTCCACAAGGTGGAGGAGGTTATTGAGGAGCCCGAGCCGGAGGAGGATGAGCCTGCGGAGAAACTCGAATTTCGGGCGCCAATTATCACCTTCATGGGGCATGTTGATCACGGGAAGACGTCCCTCNTNGACTACCTCAGAAAGTCAAAAGTGGTAGACGGAGANGCGGGCGGGATCACCCAGCACATTGGNGCGTATCGGGTCGAGCATGGAGGGCATCCCATTACCTTCATTGATACGCCCGGGCATGCCATCTTTACGGAAATGAGGGCTCGGGGGGCGGATGTCACAGACATCGTAGTCCTCGTCGTGGCAGCTGATGATGGGATCATGCCCCAGACAAAAGAGGCNATTAGTCATGCCAAGGCTGCGGGNAAGACCATNATCGTCGCAATCAACAAATGTGACGTTACNGGGGCCGACCCGATGAGGGTGAAAACCCAGCTCATGGAGCACGACCTCATGTCGGCTGATCTTGGGGGTAAGACCGAGGTTGTTGAAGTATCTGCAATTACGGGACAGGGGATGAACGAGTTAGCCGAGCTGATGGCTTTGCAGGCTGAGGTGCTCGAACTCAAGGCCAATCCGGAAGCGAATGCACGGGCNGCAGTTATCGAAGCCAANATNCAGCCGGGGAAGGGGCCAACCGCCACTGTGGTCGTGGAAGCNGGGACTCTGAGAGTAGGGACTCCCTTCATCTGNGGNCCCTATGCGGGCAAGGTGAAGTCGCTGCTCAATGACCGGGGCGAGCAGGTTGGGGAGGCTGGTCCGGCCACTCCAGTGGAGGTCCTCGGATTTGCTGAACTNCCAAATGTGGGGGATGAGCTCGTCGGAATGGAGAACGAGAGAGCGGCCAAAAAGCTCAGCGACGAACGTCAGCTGGAGCTGAGGCAGAGCCGTCTGGAGCGCCCGAAGAAGAGCCGCATGGAGGATATGCTGGCACGCGTGCAGGGTGGGCAGAATGTAGAACTTAAGATTATCCTGAAGTGCGATGTCCAGGGTTCAGTCGAGGCAATCAGGGGCGCGATTGCTGATGTTGAATCAGACAAGGTGGATGTGAATTTCATCCATGCGGCAGCAGGTTCGATAAGTGAGTCTGATATTCTTCTGGCTAGTAGCGCAGATGCCGTGGTCCTTGGATTCAATATCAAGGTCGAGAGCAATGCCGTTAAGGCTGCTAAAAGGGAAGGTGTTCAAATTAAACTTTACTCGATCGTATATGAACTGATCGACCAAGTCAGGGATGCGATGCTTGGCCTGTTGGAGCCGGAGCTCAGGGAAAAAATTCAGGGTCACGCAGAAGTGAAACAAGTATTCAAGGTGAAGCGGGGTCGGGCAGCGGGCTGTCTTGTTGCCGACGGAAAGGTTACCCGGACAGCGCATGCCCGTGTATTGCGGGAGGGGACTCCCGTTTTCGATGGGAAAATGTCTACGCTGCGGCGTATCCAAGACGACGTTGAGGAAGTGAAACAGGGAATTGAGTGCGGAATTCGTCTGGGTGAGTTCAATGAGTATGAAGTCGGTGACGTGATTGAGTGCTACGAGCTGGAGAAGATTGCTCAGACGCTCTAGGTAGCGTTTCTGTCCGGGGATTATTGGAATAAGCATTCGGTGGCCATGTCGAGACGTATGGACAGGGTAAATGAGTTGCTCAAGCGTGAGATCAGCAGCGTCATGCAGCGAGATTTTGAGTGGAAGGGGTTGCTAGTTACGGTGAATTCGGTGGAGGTTTCTCAGGACCTGAAGGACGCCAGGGTCTACGTAGGCGTCCTTGGCGGCCACGAGGAAAGGGTTATCGCGCGACTTAACGGCGAGAGAGGGTCAATTCAGGGTCGAGTCATGAAGAGAGTAGTGTTGAAAAACACCCCAGTTCTCAGGTTTGTAGGAGATGACTCGGTGGTTCGCGGGGTTGATATCGTCAATCTTCTCGACGAGGTAGCGGAGCTCCCGGTTGCGCCACCCGAGGAGGATGGGGACAAGGAGGCGGGATATAAGTAGTAAATTACGTCTCTGGATTGCTGCCGGAGGAGGCTCGGTAGTGCCATGGCCAGGAAGAAAAGTAAGGACCTGCCATCGTTCCATACACGTGCGATAAGGTCTCCTGAACGTTCTCTGGGAGAAAGCGGGCCCCTAACCTTACGGCCTGAACGAGCGAGAAAGGACCGGGGTGGAATTAGAGGTTGGCAGGAATCCCACTTTTGCTTGCGATCGAGCAGGCGACGTAGACAATCCGCGGCCTTCCCGCCGCACGTTCCAACCGTCCATGGGTCAACCAATCACAGCGTCTCATCTTTCTGAGATTGTCTCAAGCCACGAAAACTTCGTGCTTTTGAGCCATGCGCGTCCTGATGGGGATGCGATCGGTTCGGTGGTCGCACTCAAGGCGGTTCTTGAGTCGCTGGGCAAGACGGTCGTGGGTCTGAATGAGGATGCAGTCCCTGATAATCTTCGTTTTATGCGAGGGGCGGAGGGACTTCAATGCCCCTCCGGTCCCATCGAGGCAGAGGTTGTTATCGCGCTCGATACCGCAAACCGGGAACGGCTGGGAGCTAAGTGCCTTGATTCTCTGGGAGAGGGGAAGATCTGGGTGAACATAGATCACCATATTTCAAATGAAAACTACGGCGATTACTGGCTAATTGATGATAAGTCAGCAGCGACGGGAGAAATTCTCTATGAGATCGTCAAGGAGCTCAATTGGCCTCTCCCGGATATAGCCCGGGATGCTCTCTATGTTGCGCTGTCCACAGACACGGGGTCTTTCCAGTATTCGAACACCTCGGGGCGTACTCATAAGATGGCAGCCGACCTGGTGGAGAGAGGTCTTGACGTGGCAGCTCTTACCTCACGTCTATACCATGACTATCCCTTCCGGAGAGTGGAGCTTTTGAGATCCCTTCTGGAGACGATGAAGTTAACTGACGACGGGAGGATAGCGTGGTGGACGTTGTCGTGCGATACGAAGGCGAGGATTGGAATGCAGGCTGGTGATGGGGAAGGGCTGATTGATGTGTTGCGCGCGATTCAGGGTGTTCTGGTCTGCGGATTCATCGAGGAAATGGATGATGGAAAAATCAGGCTTTCCCTACGCTCCAAAAATTCTTCCGTTAACGTGTGCGACATATGCGCTCAATTTGGCGGAGGTGGCCATGCCCTTGCGGCAGGGGCCAAAACCTTGGGCCCTCTCAGTGAGGCGGTCTCACGCTTTCTAGAGGTAGCCGAGAAATCTCTTCCCCCAAAAAACCTATGAATGACCCTAATATTGTTCCGAGTGGAGTTCTTCTTGTTGATAAGGATCCTGGAATGACCTCTCACGACGTCGTTGCAATCGCGCGAAGATCGATGGGGATTAAGAAAATCGGGCATTGTGGAACGCTCGACCCTATGGCGACTGGGCTTCTCATGCTGGTAGTGGGGCGGGCGACAAAGATACAGGATCTTCTGATGAGTGAGGATAAGCAATACGTAGGAACTATTACGCTGGGAGCAACTACGACGACCCAGGACGCGGAAGGAGATACCATCGAAGAAAGAGAGGTTGGGGCGTTAAGCGATAAGGAAATCCGAGCGGCGTTTGAAAAATACTCAGGGAACTTTGAACAGATTCCTCCAATGGTCTCCGCGATCAAGAAGGACGGAGTTCCTCTCTACAAACTGGCGCGGAAGGGCAAGGAGGTTAAGCGAGACCCCCGCCCCGTATACGTAACCAATTACGAACTGACCAGAGTTTCACTTCCGCAAATTGATTTTACGGTTAACTGCTCCAAGGGATTCTACGTTCGGAGCTATGCGCATGATATCGGGGCAACTCTGGATTGTGGTGGCCACCTGTCAGCCCTCCGGAGGACTCGTTCGGGTGAGTTCACTCTCGAGCGTGCGGTCGGAGTGGACGATCTGAAGGGAGGAGAAGCTGAGGAATTAATCAACTCGATGGTGAGCTTGGCTGAAATCTCCCTGATGCGGGGAGCTTAATATTTTTCAGAAAAAGGGAGTGACTCGTTTTTCGACCATCGCAGAGCTGGCGGACGTCGGGCGTTCACTGCACCTTGCAATGGGTGTTTTCGATGGGCTGCATCTTGGGCATCAGGCGGTTATCAAGGCTGCAGTAAGAGGGGCGGAGATCAGTGGAGGTGCTCCGGGAGTGCTCACCTTTGAGCCTCACCCCATTCAGGTTCTCTCTCCTGAGAACGCACCACGGCGAATTTTTTCGTCCCTCGAGCAAAAAGAGATTCTTCTGAGCGCCCTCGGAGTAGAGATCCTGTTAGTGTTGCGTTTTGACGAGGTTATGGCTGGGCAGACTGCCGATACCTTTGCCAAGAGTCTGTTATCGGTGCCCGACTTGCGTCAGCTAGTGGCAGGAGAAGATTGGAAGTTCGGACAGGGCCGTCAGGGCACGATGGCCTTTCTCCAAGGCCGGGGCATGGACTACAACGTATCAGTTGAGCCGATACCCGCGGTTACGTGGCAAGGGGAGAGAATCAGTAGCACTCGCCTCAGGAGGGCCTTACGTGCGGGGAATCTGAATTCGGTAAGGGAGATGCTAGGCCGCCCCTACAGTGTGATGGGGACGATCGTAAGAGGAGAGCAGGTGGGAAGAGAGCTGGGAGCTCCGACTGCGAATATCCAGACAGGCGATGAGCAGTTTCCGCCGGACGGGGTGTATGCTGTTTCAGTCCGGATTGATGGGGAGAGCAGAGAGCGAGAAGCGGTGGCAAATCTTGGAATACGGCCCACGGTTGGAGGAACACAGCACCTGCTGGAGGTGCACCTTCTGGATTTTGAGGGGAACCTGTATGGTAGAACTCTTGAGATATTCTTTGGGAAAATGATTCGCGGAGAAAAGCAGTTTCAAGGACTCGCTGAGCTGCAAAATCAGATCCAACTGGACCTTGAAGAGGTTCGAAGGCTCTTTAAGGCATCTGAGGCAGGATTAGGTGCCGATGGTAGGTTCGATAGTGGGAGCTGATTAGAAGGTGCCGTTAAGCTTTCTCCCAATCCAGAAGATCGCCAGAAGCCCCATAAGGCCTGCCGCAACATACCACTTGTCCCACTGCGATTCCGGAATGACCTGTGGGCGGGGTTCAGGAAGGTCATAGATCTCCTGGGCCAGAATCCCAAGTTGGGAGGCTTCAACAACGCGCCCTCGCGAAACCCGGGAGAGCTCAGCAAGCACATCGGGGCGCGCCGGGTGTCCGGTTTTCTCAATCTGAGCTCCCTCCGCAATGATTCTTGTCTTTACGGCCCCTTCCTCACTTTCAGAAGTGCGGGCGGCAATGATCCAGTCGCCAGGCATGGTGACCTTGAATCGCCCTGTGAAAGAGCCCCAGGTTCCGTCCTCCTTGGCAAGCTCAAACCTGCGCACGCTCCCGTCAGGAGCGGTGAGGTCAATCAGAACGGACCCCTCCTCCAAGGGGGCCCCGCTCTCCTGAAAGGCATTAGCATTGATGGTTACAATTTCACCCGGCAACGGACGCTCAGGGGTAAAATAGAGGCGCACTCTCTCCCCTGCTGCCATGTTCCTCTGGTAGGACATCCATCGGGCTACCTGGCCCCAGAAGCGGTAATGATAGAGGTCCTCTACTCCCCGGCGCCAACGCCAGGCGGAATCGATCCCCATGAATAGGACTTTCCCATTGCCGGCCCGACTCGTAACGATGAGAGGTATGCGATGCCCATACTTGGGATGACGCCGGTTGGCGTGAACCGCGAGAACTTCAGTCCCGCTCTTGGCCCGGACCACTGGGGCGTGCCAGTAAAATCCCGGAAGGCTTCGCCAGATATCGGGGTTCTCCTCCTCGGTATCGCCAAGCATCGTGAGAAGAGAGCTTCGGCCCTCGGAAGTGAGTGAGAGGGGAGAATCCGTAGTTTCCTCCTGACCGCTTTTGAGGGCCTCGTCGAGTACTACTGGCAACAATCCCCCCAGCTCATTTTCAAGCAGGCTGAACTGGTTGCCCTGCCAGCCTGGAATGAAGACAATGCCGGAGGCTTGGTTTTCAACCAGGCCTTTCAATAATTCGGCTTGCTCACTGGTAAGCATTCCCTCGCCGATACCGACATCTCCGATGAAAATCACATCGTATTTCTGAAGCTCTTCAAGTTTGTCCGGGAAGGCGGTGATGTAATCCGGGCCGTCGCCTTCCTCAAGTTGTGGATGAAGTAAAAGGCAGTCAACATCTACACCGGGATCTCTCGAGAGAGCGTTGCGGATGAATCGATATTCCCAGCGTGGCAAAGTCTCGATAATGAGTGCTCGAATTGATTCTGGACGGCCTGCAATGTTAAACCTGCGGCTATTGTTTTTCTCGACCAGCTCGCCATCTGCGAACGGAATGGAGAGCTCCAGCGTGGAGCTGCCCTCTTTTTGAAGGCGCCACAGGATGGCGTCATAGTATGTGCTTCCTCGCGGGATGGTTATGTTCTTGGTCTTTTCGACACCCGCCTGATCCCGAATGCGGACGATGGTCCGGACGTCGCGGTCGAGGGANGATTCAATCGTGAATGGGATCTGAACATTTTCCCCAACGATACCATAAGTNGGAGCCGTCACNGCAAGGAGGTCAAGATCGGGNAGGCGCTTCGGAGCGCCGGTCACTACTGAAAAAAGAGGGATNTCCTGCAGGCGCATTTTCTGCGCNGCAGCGACTGGNGCAGGTTGTTCACGNGCGTTCCAGTCGCCATCCCCGATCATGATGACGGCACGNAGGTCCGGTCGNTCCTCGACCCGATCGGAGAGCGCCGAGTAGATNTCNGTTACGGCAAGANNGCTGGCCTCGTTGTCTTCGCTTTCNGGAGCTTTTGAAAAGGANTCNACGGAGACGCGATGTTTTCCATCCTTCTCGAGGAGCTTCCAGAATTCTGTTGCGAGAATTGCNTCTGANACCTCCTTGCGGGTTACGACCTCTCCGGANCCATCCGCTTGCCCNGGNAGTCGNGCATCAGCGGTGGACATGGATCCTGACTCATCGTGGAGAATGATNATCTCCGGCTGTTTGGCGGGCTCAACAGTNNTTCTCCATTCAGGGTTGANTAGAAAGAATACAGTCACCGTTGCGCAGAGCAGACGGAGTAATTCCAGAAGGCCGGTTCGTCCCGGCCTTNCGCTTCTTTTNAGAGAANCAATACAAAGCAGAAGGATGAGTAACCANGCAACCAGTCCCGTTATAAAAATCGGAAGAGGCGCGCTGAAGTAGAGNTTTTCAATATTGAAACTCACGTCAGAGGCTGGGGTGAGGGTGCGCTNCTGGTCACNGNCCGGCGTGGTTGAAGGCAGAGAAGAGCCTCCAGAATAAGGAAGAGAAGCATGGCGATCAGGAACCAACGCCAGACCGGGCGAGAGAGGCTGCTGTCCCCGGATGCGTCTTGNTCTTCGAGCAGGCTATAGCCGGTGTCAGCAAGGGCGNTGCCNAGNTCTGCTCCGGTAAGTGNTTCCATGGAATCCTCNCCGGCCGGCCGGTTCGCNGCGATGAGGCGTTCTCCAAGTCGGTAGACCCCNGCCTCAAAATCTGCATTCCCNGGATCAATAATCTCCTCGTAGGANTCTACNCGAGTCCGGATCTCATCTCCAACCGGGANAGATGACTCTTCCCCNGCTACCGTGAAAAAACTTGCTCCGATGCGGCGGCTGCCTTCNTCCAAGCTGCGCTGNAGAGCCACCAGATGCANTGCAGTCTGTTCNAGGTTGGACCATGTATAACTNGGCAGGGTGGAGAGAAATAGAACNTGTCCNGCNTCAATGACNCGACGGGCCAAGANGGGTTCTCCGTCGACCCAATTTGCTAGCGGGGTGTAATCACCNGTGATNCCACGTCGCTTNATGGCTCGAATACGATCNACTGGAAGGGGTGATCCNTCAGAGGCGTCCCGGAATGCTCCGTCCNCCCGTTCCCACTCCTTGACGATGAANTANTTGTCNCNGGGTGCTTCCNNGACCTCGNCCCACGNCAAGCCACCAAATGAAGAATCGGAATCNTCGGAAGAGGGAAGAAAGAGAACAACNCCACCNCCCTTNACGTAGTCGAACAGCTGATCNGATGCGGNNNNCTGGGGAATCGGAGCCTTCCAGACAATCAGAGAAGCGGAATCGAGNTTAACCTGATATGCAAGCTCTGGGCTTCGCNNAATCACCTGNTGATTNGCGAAGCCCGGGGCCAGAGCTGCGGTNAGAGATTTNAGAGTTTCTTCGTCGGTTGAACTCTCAGCAATAAGGTAAGATTGTACGGGGGCTTCNTCGCCGTAAGCNTANTAGGATACGTTGTTTCTCTTGTTGGCATTNTCCGTGATAGAAACCCAGCCATAGCCCTGCCCGNCTGTTCCTGTGAGCGCGATACGCTTTCTGAAGGANTGGCTNTGTCCGTTGAANGCNACTTCGCTNCCNGAGCGGGCGCCCATGTGGTCNACGTTTACGGTAACGGTTGTCGGNCCATTGTCNTCTTCCCGACTCAGCATGAGATCGAGAACCAGTTCTNCGGACTCCCTGCGAGCAGAGACAACCCGGATTGCNAAATCATTTCTCTCACGCCCNTTCAAAGCAAGGATTCTGACCTTGGTCTGAAATTCCCCTTCATNCAANGAGGTCCGAAAGGCTTCCCAGCGACTGTCATCCGGAGCCCAGTTTTCTNNCTGGAGGTCTGAGGCGACCCAGATCTCATTGCGTCCGGTCTTTNCTTCCTTNAGNTAGTCAAGGGCATTGATCAGCATGCCNGGAATATCCGCGCCTGANTCGGTTGGGCCCGTGAAGGAAAGTTCGGGTANTACGTCNGGTGANGGAACNTCCTGTGCCTGGCCGGTGGCACTGTCGATCACGACAAGGCGGGCGCCNTCCAGTTCATTCATTGCGTCCGCCACCTTGGTGAGAACACTTTTCCTCTTGGTTATCTGAATATCTTTTTCGGAGCGTTCCATGCTGGCAGAGCGGTCCAGAATGAGGACCACAGTTTCTACCTGTCCGCCGCCCCAGCCGAAAAACCCNCCNGCCAGTGGNCGAGCAATAGCGAAGACCAGAGCGGCTACTGCAAGAGAGCGCATAANAAGAATAAGAATATGCTTCAGGCGCTTCTTTCCCCGAGAATCTCTTGTCGCCTTGAGAAGAAATTGCATCGCCCCCCATTCCACGGTGCGAAATCTCCGGCGATTCAGCAGATGGATGATGACTGGAACGGAGACCGCGAGGAGGCCCCAGAGCATAGCCTGTTGGAGGAAGGTCATTTTTTCCCTTTTTTCGGCAGGCGGTTTGTCAGGAAATCGCGGAGGATTTTCTCGTAATCCTGATCGGAAGTAACGAGGTGGTAATTGGCCCGCACGTCATTGCAGCTTGCTTCGATATTCGTGAGGAATTCCCGGATTGCGGCAGTGTATTCTTCAGCGATCAAGTTAGGTTCGGCGACGACCGTGGTGCTATCTTCAAGGTCCACGAAGCGATGAGGTCTCGTGAAATCAAAGTTAATTTCCTGCGGATCCATGAGATGAAAAACGGCCACATCATGTTTCCTGTAGCGCAGGTGCTGCAGAGCATCAGCGAACGACTGGGAATCGCAGAAGAGATCAGAAAGAATTATAACGAGGGCGCGTTGGCCGACTTTTTCGGCAACGGTGTGGAGAGCGTCGACTAAGCCAGTTTCACCCTTGGGCTCAAGCTTGCCGAGGACTTCGAAGAAGTTCTGGAGGTGCGCGGGCCGCCTGCTGGGGGGGAGTTCCAGATGAATGGTTTCGTCGCAGCATGAAAGGCCGGCCGCATCACCTTGATTGACGAGAAGGTAGGCCATGGTAGCGGCGAATCTGCGGGCGAATTGAATCTTGGAATCGAACTCGCCGGAGGCGTATTTCATCGAACCGCTGCAATCGACGACGAAATACGCGCGCAGGTTGGTGTCTGCTTCAAACTCCTTGATATAATGCCGATCGCTCCGGGCATAGGCCTTCCAGTCGAGTCTTCGAGTGTCATCACCCGGGACGTATTTGCGATACTCTGCGAACTCAACTGACGAGCCCCTGTGAGGCGAGCGGTGCTTGCCTACCACGTTGCCCACCATCGCCAGCCTCGCTTCGACCGGTAGGGCGCCAAGGCGAGAGAGGACGTCGGAGTCTAGAAAGTCGTATTTCACGACCCGGGGTAGTTCTCGAATTTGTAATTGCTCATTACGGGGGGTTATGCGGCTCCTGGGTGGTCCAGTCGTTCCTTAGTCCTCCCGCATTTCCTCGATCAAGCGCTCGACTACTCTCTTGGAGGTCATTCCCTGGCTTTCCGCTGCGAAGTTGGTAATGACTCGATGCGTCAGGACCGGGACGGCAACCGATTCGATATCCTCCAGGGAGGCCATGTAGTTGCCCCGGAGAGCGGCGCGGCCCTTTGCCCCTAGGACAAGATACTGAACTGCTCGGGGCCCAGCACCCCAGCCTACATATTCCTTGATCCAGGAAGGAGCGTCATCAGAATTTGGCCTGGTTTTCCTCACGATCTCGACCGCATAGTCATAGATGTGATCGGGGACTGGCATCCGGCGAACGAGTTTCTGAAACTCAACAACTTCCTTGCCCGTAACCAGGGCGTTAAGTTTTTCGTGATCTACCCCTGTGGTTTCCCGTGCAATGCGACGCTCTTCATCTTCGGATGGGTAGTCCACTTCCACGAGAAACATAAAGCGGTCGAGTTGCGCCTCGGGGAGAGGGTAAGTGCCCTCCTGCTCGATTGGGTTCTGGGTCGCGAGAACAAAAAATGGTTTATCGAGCTCATAGGTGTGCCCGAGAGCAGTGACCTTGTTTTCCTGCATGGCCTCCAGAAGAGCGGATTGCGTCTTGGCTGGCGCCCGGTTAATTTCGTCGGCAAGAAGCAGGTTTGCAAAGACGGGACCCTTGATGTATTCGAACTCCCGCTTTCCTGTGACCGCGCTCTCTTGAATGATGTCCGTTCCGGTAATATCAGCGGGCATGAGGTCAGGGGTGAACTGGATCCGGCTGAAGGAGAGATCCATGCACTCACTCACGCTTGAGACCAGCAGAGTCTTGGCAAGCCCGGGGACACCCATGAGAAGGGCGTGTCCTCGTGAAAAAAGACAGATGGCGATTTGCTCAACTACCTCATCCTGCCCGATGATCACCTTGGCAAGCTCATCCCTCAGGGATTGATAAACCTTCCCTAGCTCGTCGATTGCAGCAACATCGTCCGGGGGCAGGGTGCTTTCTTCGGTCGCACTAGCTAGATCTTGAGGTTTTTCTTCGGGATCCTGAGTTTCGTCGTCTGATGGAGCATTCTCGGGATCGGGGGTGTCAGCGGGTGCGGAATCCATGAAGTTTGCTTTAGTTGAGTAACGGTGAAGGACGCTACTGGCCACCGTTAGTTTGTCTAGCGGGGATTCCAGCGTCAGGGTCTCTTCCCGGGATAACGGGTTGGTTTTGGGAGTATTTGCGCTTTCATGGAAGCGTGAGCGGGGCCGAATGGCCTTTAGCCGGGCCTCTGGGATCAGCGCTGGGAGGCTTGAACCCTATGAAATTGAGGATTTCCGCTTGCCAGTAAGGGCAACTCTGCTAAACAGCTCGCCCCTTTCGCGTCAGGGCCAACGGCGCGGTCACAACGCCTTTTCACTACATGGCAAGAATCTTTGGAATTGAAATACCCAACGAGAAGCGAATCGAAGCTTCTCTCTGTTACATTTATGGAGTCGGAGCCACGAGTTCCCTGAAGATTCTCGAGCAGGCTGGAGTCGATGGTAATTTACGCACTGGCGAGCTGTCAGAGGATCAGTTGGTAAAGATCGCGCAGGTAATTCAGAGCCAAGGAATCGCCATTGAAGGTGACCTCCGGCGCGAGAAGCAGTCCGCGCTGAAGCGACTTACTTCCATTAATTGCTATCGTGGACAACGGCACAAGCGAGGTCTCCCAGTTCGAGGACAACGGACTAGAACAAACTCACGCACGAGAAAAGGCCGCAAAAAGACCGTCAGCAGTAAAAATTAGGGACTGCCGCAGAGTATTAAAATTTGTTGAAACCCACCATGTCTGAGGAAGAGAACAAGACACCAGAGACCCCAGAGGTTGAACCGGAAAAGGAAAACCCAGTAGTCGAGGAGGCTCCTGCGGCTGAAACAGCATCGGAAGGTGCTCAATCGGGAGAAGACCAGGTAGAGAAGGATGCTCCTGCAGAGGCTGAAAAATCGTCAGCTGAAGGAGGCGATAAGGGGTCGAAGGAGGAAGCTCCGGAGGATAAGAAAAAGGACGAGAAAAGAGATATCTTCGCCGAGATCATGGGCGAGGAAGCTGCCGATGCGGTCAAGATTCACAAGGCCAAGTCGAGTAAGAATATCTCGAAGGGAATTATCCATGTCGCGGCCACCTTTAACAACACAATGGTAACAGTGACGGACCAAACCGGGAATACCATCGGGTGGTCCAGTTCCGGAAAGATGGGCTTCAAGGGTTCCCGGAAGAGCACCGCTTACGCTGCTCAGGTAGTTTCACAGGATGCCTGCAGGCAGGCCATGGGCCACGGCCTGAAAGAGGCGGAAATACGGGTGAAAGGCCCCGGAGCTGGCCGCGAATCTGCTGTCCGTGCCGTGCAAGCCATCGGTATCGACGTTTTGGCTATCAACGATGTGACCCCCATTCCGCACAACGGATGTCGGCCCAAAAAGGCTCGCAGGGTTTAGGGAAATAAGCGACGAATCAAAAAAACTATCTTCTCATGGCACGCTACACAGGTCCAAAGGACAGAATCAGCCGCCGCTTTCTGGTGCCGTTATTCGGCTCATCCCGCGCTCTCGAGCGTCGTAATTATCCGCCGGGACAGCATGGCTTGCGGGCTGGTCGTCGGAAGAAATCCGACTACGCGATTGCGCTTGGTGAAAAGCAGAAGCTCAAGTTCCAATACGGAGTTCTGGAAAAGCAGTTCCGGCGTTGCTACGAGGAAGCAGCTCGGCGCAGGGGTATCACCGGCGATATCATGCTTCAGTTGCTTGAAACTCGTCTCGATAACGTATGTTTTCGCCTTGGATTTGGAAATAGTCGACAGGCTGCCCGCCAGCTTGTGGGACACGGGCATGTCCTTGTGAATGGAAGAAAGCTGGATGTTCCCAGCTACCACTGCAAACCGGGGGATAAGATCAAGGTTGGTCCCAAGCCCTCTTCCCAGCAGCTTGGTCTTCGGATGATGGATCTGACCCAGGCAGTGCCCTTGAAAGAGTGGGTGGCGCTCGATCG
>PBTP01000129.1 GCA_002729275.1 Roseibacillus sp.
AGCTACGATCTCGGCCTCATCGCAGTCCCTGATCTCTGACCGGTAAGGAGAACCGATGAAACCAGTGGCTCCCAGCACGCCCACTTTAAATAGAGAATCAGCCATGGACATGGCCTTAGCGGAACCCATCCTCCCGGTCGATCTTCGATTGTATCCTTGCGATCTTCAGGGAGGGATTTCTACTGGACTGGCTCAGCTGCACCGTCAATCTGCCTCCTCAGCATCGAAGGCTATGCTCAAGATTCAAGTTAACCTCACCTCTCCAAGGAGAACTGTGTATCTCGAGGCACTATCCCGGATCCATGGGGTCGAGGCCGTCGAAAAGAATGCCGACGCCCTCGTCACTGATACGATTCCGGACCGGTCTCTTCCCGCTCTCATCGATCATCCGCAAAAGCTGAGCCTCGACCAGCTGCGTGAGCTGCGGGGGGCACCCACCATGCCTGCACACCAATGGCGTTACGCACCAAATGTCATCCCACTGCAGGAAAGCAGGTTGCGCGGAAAACTGGGAGAACCAGGCCTCCTCCGTATTCATCACTGGCTGACAGCAGAAACCTGCCCCGCCTCTCTGGCCTTTCATCAGGTAGACCTCTCCCACTGGTTTTTCTCTGGAAAACCCAGCTCGCGCTACTCCCATTCCAGCTCAGACTACCTCCAATTACACTTGGGCTATCCAGATTCCGGAATGAGCCTTATCGACATCGCCACCAACCGTGCCGGAAGCAACGATTACTACTCNATGCACCTGATTGGATCNCATGGCGCAGCCTACGCGGATGATCATAAAAACAACCACCTCCTCCTCGGGAGGACCGGCCTTCACTCTCTTATTCCGCCCGCCAACGAAGTAATGACCATCAGGAACATGCTCGAGGAATTCCTGAACGGGATCATTGAGGAACGCCCCTGGGCCGTCACTACAGAGGACACTCTGAATGCCCTTACAACTGTANCCGCAGGAGCTGATGCCTGATCACATTTACCGCGCCCTCGTCCTGAGCGTCGTCAAGCACGACTACCTGCCTAACGCCGTGGCGGCTCATCCACGGTTCCAGCTTGTGGCGGTTGCTGACGACCCCGATCGCCCCGGGTGGACCCANGAGCGCAACCAGCTCTTTGCCGATCAGCACAACATTCCTTACCGCCGGGATGTGGAGACCGCCCTCGCGGATTGCGACCTTGTTGTCGTCAGCCCAGAAGCCGAACGGCACTGCGATCTCGCCCTCCGGGCTGCAGAGGCTGGAAAGCATATCGTGGTCGACAAACCCCTTTCCCCCAGCCTGACGGAATGCAATGATCTCGTCGCCGCAGTAGCGCAGCACCGGGTCAAGTGCCTCGTGTGGAATCGTAATTTTCTTCCTGCCCTGATAGAGGCCCGCGACAATCTCACCAAAGGAGCGATCGGGGAATTACAAGCCATTCACTGTGACTTCTATTTCTCCAAGGATGCTGGGCCTCCAAAAGGGTCGCTGGCCCCGGACGCCCCTCCTATCAACTGGATGGAGCGCCAACTGGAGGCTCATGCAGATGGCTCGGATGGCGGNGNGGGCACCAGACCACTCGGAGAACTCCAGATTGAGGGCATTTACCCGCTCGCCTATATCAGCATGCTCGTCGATTCACCCGTAAAGCGGGTCTTCGCGCAAACCTCTTCACACTTCCACCAGGCCAACGTTGACAATAAAGTCGATGATCTCGCTACGGTNTCTCTTGAGATGGCTAACGGCTGCGTCGGATCTCTTTCGCTTGGTCGAATTGGCGCAGCAGCTCATCCCGACATTGGAGAGATCAAGCTGCACCTCCTGGGCAGCGAGGCCTCGCTAGTTATCAGCGAAGCACGTCCCGAGGTCGCAGTATACGCCCGAAATCAGGCGCCTACGGAATTCAAACATCAACGCATTGCGGATGAGAACNATTACCTGCTTATGCAGAATTTTGTCGAAGCTTTGGACCTCGACTGCGAGCCCATTCTTAATGCCGCCGGCGCCCGGGATATCGCGGCNACCGTGCAGGCTGCGCTAGAGAGCGCGCACTCTGGAAAACCAATTGAAATCATCTGATGAAGGCTAGTGAACTACGAGCAACTCTACATGAAGGGGAGCGCATCGTCCTCGGTACATGCATTGTCTCTCCCTCGACCAAATGGCCCGGATTGATCACGGGCTGCGGACTCGATTTCGTCTTTATTGACACCGAGCACATCGCTCTCAATCGAGAAACTGTCTCATGGATGTGCCGCACTTACACCTCAATGGGCCTCCCCCCCCTCGTCCGAATTCCTACTCAGGACCCGGATGACGCAACCGTCGTTCTCGACGATGGAGCCGCTGGCGTCATTGTGCCCTATGTGGAATGCCCTGAAGTTGTCCGGTCAATGGCAGGAGCCACCAAACTGCGCCCTCTCAAGGGAGAACGGGCACGAAGAGCCCTCAGCGGCGAAGACCTCGAACCCGAACTGCAGACATACATCGAAACCCACAACGCCGGCCACATTCTCCTCACTAACATTGAGAGTGTCCCTGCGATGGAGAACCTTGACGAGATTCTTGCCGAGAAGGGGCTCGACTGTGTTCTCATCGGCCCTCACGACCTCTCGACCAGCCTTGGAGTCCCCGAGCAATATGATCACCCCCGATTTCTCGAAGCCTGTGCCTTCATCCTGGGCAAAGCCCGCGCCGCGGGGATCGGCGCTGGAATCCATCATTGGCTATCGCCTGAAAAACAGGTGCAGTTCGTCGACATGGGAGCCAACCTTCTGATTCATAAGGCCGATGCAATTTTCTTTTCTGAAGGTCTACGCAACGAAGTCTCCGAACTACGAAGCCTCCTTGGGCAGGAAGCCCTCGCCCATCACACTGGAGATGTAAATATCTGAGTCCTCCCGGACTGAACTCAACGCCAGACCCGCAAACGGGCAAAAAGCCGAGCTTCCTCCGTGGCGGGGGAATCGGATCTCCAGGTCTCGACAACGAGGCCGTCATCGTTCCCACTCGGATCCTGCCGAAGGAGGGATGAACCCTCCACCCACGTCACAAGATCCGAGGAAAATTCGACCACATAGCTTAGCTGATCAGCAGCGATTTCCCGGGCAAAAGTCAGGCTCAGGAAATCCTGAGCACCTGCCTCCCCCTCGACCAAGTGAGTGTCAGCAACAGGCAGCAGATGCTGCGAGCCCGCCTCAGGGTCTCCCCCTAAAAAGAACTCGAGCAGAGAGACAATTCCATCACCATCTTCATCCCCAAGGTCGTCCGCGATATCATATTGCTCTTTCCATGAGTCGTAATCGATTCCGTCTCCACCTCCAGGACTACCTGCGGAGTATCGGCTGATTCTCCAGCTTTCTGGATCATTGTGATCAGGAGGTAGCGCTTCATTCACTCCACGGAGAACCAGACTGAAATTGCCATCCGCGGCAGGAGGCCACGGAAGCGCGTCCGAGTAGGGATTGATATCATGGATTGCACTACCCGCTCCAAAGGACAGCTTCAACCGCTCACCACTATTACGCAGGTTATCGTTGGTGTATTCACCCGCCACCGGAAGAAGAGGCCCATAACGAGCCTCGAAAGCNGCTCGATTTTTTACCGCCAGCACGTANNCCCCNGGCTCAACCGTTNCAATTGCACTNCCCCCAAAGTCGAAATCAATNCCCTTGGTGAAACGNACGTTCCGCAAATCAATGGCAGAACTTCCGATATTCTTCAGCTCAACAAACTCAAAATCATCTCTATTTGTAGACACTAGACGCTCCTCTCCGACTGGCTCGGGAGGATGATACATGAACTCNGATATCCGCAGGTCACGGAGGTAGCCGGAAAGATCCGGAGCCGTAACAAGAAACTCTGCCGGCTCCGACCAGTGACTCCACCGCCCCCCTACATCCTTCATCCTCACCCTCACGCGATAGGTTCGGCCTACCTCCACCGCCACCGGGGGGAACTGATAGGAGCGAGCGAAGGCATTAAGCTCACCGGACTCGAAACTTCCCGCGATCTCATAGATATTTGGCTCATCGGGATTGTAGTTTGCCACCTCCGGGTTATGGACCTCAGCCAGNCTCCACTCCATCCCGGCAAAACGGGAACGACTGGGACTGACGAAGTTGCTACTGTTAAAAACTAGTCNATCGGAGGGGTAACCCTGTGGACCCGCATAGGTAAGCGTCGGAGTTTCCGGGATACGACTCTCGTCCCTGAGAAGCGTCTGGGTCATCCATCTTCCCCGTGAACTNATCCACTCCTTCACGACACCCACCATCCCCTGAAAATCCCTCGTTGGAGAGATATCATAATAGCGGTCCCTGTGATTGAGGCGGGGATTGTTGTCCCACATGCGACGATCGGCATCCACAAGAGACGGCTGCCCGGGAGTGTAAACAAACCTCATCGTCTCATCCACAAGCTTGTCCCCCTCATCCCGGTTGAACAACAGATCGAGGACCTCCCGAACCCGGTTCTGGTAATCCGTATTGAAGGCCGAATTCTCGGCAACTTTCGTTTTAAAGTCATGATTACCGTTGCCATACATGTTNTTGGCAAAGGTGAGATCAAGGTCCCACGGAAGCACCTCGAACTTTCCGGAGTCGGGATTGTTGTAGTAGAANTAGTTTTTACCGTAAGCGATATCATAGTGGTGAATCGACTCAACCACCGTGCGATAGCTGAGATACTTCTCAATATTAAGATTGGAACGCCACCACTGCTCACTGGGGTTTCTTCCTCGGTAACCGCTGATAAAAGCAGAGACATCAGAACGGTTCTTCACTTGGGTTGGGCCTTGATTATTGGAGTCTCCGGAATGCCCTTCGATCTTGTAGAGATTCCCATCGGGCAGCCCGTGTTCATCGAGAAACTGACCATCCATCTGTTCGATCACGAGNAAGAGCCCGTAGTAATCACTCCCATATTGTGAGCGCGCCGGCCTTACCTGATCGATGACGTAAAACTGCGCATGGTGCGTTTTACTAGCCTCCACTCCACAGAGTTCAAAAAGACGGAATCCAACTCCCTCGAAAAGACCCTGCTCGCCCCGNTGCTGGTAATTAACCTGCTGTACAATCGAGGAGAAGTTCATCTTGCTCCACTCGGTCTTATACTTNCTGCCATATTCATCTCTGGCCTGAAAGCGCTTCCCCCGGTTGAAATCAAACTTCCAGAAGTTTTTCCCAAATTGAAACCGGTGCACTCCACCCCGGGGNCGGTATCGAATATGATCATAAACCTTNCCNTCNTAAACCAGAGTTCCCGGCCAGAGATACTCCGATCCTCCATACCCGCCAAACTGCGAGTCATCCACCCAGCTTGATTTACTCAGCAGGAAGTAGGTCGGAATACTCGACATCAATTCACCCGAAAAAGTCACNGGGGCGTCCCCTTCACNAATCGCNCCCTGCCAGCTCGGNGTTCCGTTGTAGACGAAGTAGGCAAAATTGATCTGGGGATCGTCTTCATAAGGCAGAACAACCGCATTCCCATTACGGTCCTCTGCTGTGATCCGATAGCGAATAAGGTAACGGTTTCTGTTGATATTAGATGGAACAGTCACCGTATAAACCCCGTCACCAGCCTGCTCGTCGCCAGCTTCTCCATCATCTCTCATCTCAAGGCTCACCCATCCTTGCTCGAATTCCGGATCAAGGTTTACCCCACCATTCTGATCATACTTGAGAAACCTGCTGACGTAAGACCCCGGCCTTACAACCTGGTAGGCAAGCACCACAGACGACACCTCGTCAGGATCCGTTACCTGGGCGGTGATCACCACGGGCTCATTGGCCCGGGGCTCAGCCGGAATGTGAGACACCTGACGCACCTGAGGAGGAGCCTCTTCGGAATATACCACATTGCGAACCCCGGGGGTTGGCCGACCAGACCTCCAACTCCCTCCGAGATCTGTCTGCAAGGCCGGATGCATCAATTGAATTGATGGGCTCACTCCGCCCACCAGATCTCCCACTGTGGGCCACGGAAACCCCAACTGATAATCCACTACGCTCACCACCGCGCCATCGGGATCACGTAGGTTCAGCGTCTCCCCGCTATTGCGGAGTCTTCCACTCCATGGACCCAGCGCTCCATTACGCCGAAATTTGCTCGCGATCGTCGCCGGGTCCTGAGCAACGATCAGGTAGGCCCCGCTCTCAATCCGACTAGCCGGCGGAAAGAAGAAATCTACGCCGCCTGAAATCTCCCATCCCTCCAGACTGATCGCAGCGTCCGTGGGATTGTATATCTCTATGAACTCGGCGGCCTCCGTCTTGTCTACCTCGTCATAGTGAACCTCATTGATAACCGGCGATGTCACTTGCAACTGGGCACAAACACTCTGGGTCGCACACAGGAGCCCGGCAAAGAAGACGATATGAGAGACGGAACACATGGATTTTGGGAGTGCTGAAATACAACGGTTGACGCCCCCCCCGTCAAAGCAAACCCATGAATGACGTCAAAAGGGGACTGCCTCTATTACACTTTTAGCTTCAGGAATATGACTTTCAGGTCTACAAAAAGTGGATCTGGAAGCCCTGTGACCGTGAACCACTGTCCCGACAAACACCACTCCCTCGGCGTAATTTGCGCTCTTGCGGCAGTTGCCTTTGGCTTATTCGGGACCCGGGTAATGGGCGAACTCCCTGCCGGGGAAAAGGACCTGCAGTTTTTCGAGCGCAGGATCCGGCCAGCCCTTGTCAATCATTGCTACGAATGCCATTCCGCNGGNTCNAAAAAGGTCGGAGGCAACCTTTNCCTCGACNACGCCGAGGGNCTNCTGAAAGGCGGNGAATCTGGTCCTGCCATTATTCCGGGCCGACCCGAGGAGAGCCTCCTGATCCGGGCGATCCGAAAAACAGACGGGGATCTTGTTATGCCCCCGGAAGACAAAGCCCACGTATCCAAGACAGTCATCCACGACCTCGAGGAATGGATAAAGCGCGGAGCCCCTGACCCTCGCAGTTCCTCCGGGGGAAATGCCCCGGAGGAAGATACAGGCGACGAGGCAGCCCTCTGGTCCTTTCAACCCATCAGCAATCCCTCCCCTCCCCAGACAAACAATCTCGACTGGCCCACCGATAATATCGACCGCTTCCTCCTATCCCGATTGGAATCCAGCAACTTTCAACCGGGCCCGGATGCGCCCCCAGCCACCCTGATCCGCCGACTCTACTTCGACCTCATAGGACTCGCTCCAACTTACGAAGAGATCAATAGCTTCCTGAAAGCTTGCCGGGAGAACCGGCAGACCGCCGTAATCAATCTGGTTGATCAACTCCTTGCCTCTCCTCACTTTGGTGAACGATGGGGCCGGCACTGGCTTGATGTGGCGCGTTACGGGGAATCAAACGGCAATGACGGCCTTGGACGTAATCCCACCTTTCCTCATGCGTGGCGTTATCGTGACTATGTCATCCAAGCATTCAACGATGACACCCCCTACGACGCCTTCCTGAAACAACAAATCGCCGGAGACCTCCTCCCTGCCTCCTCCATTGAGGAGCGTCATCGCAATCTGACCGCCACGGGATTTCTTGCCATCGGACATAAGCCTGCTGCGGCCATG
>PBTP01000130.1 GCA_002729275.1 Roseibacillus sp.
TTTCCATTAGATTATGTATTTCATGCGTCAAACATCCGGCAAAAATGTCACTCTTTTCTTGAGAGGAGCGATTAGAGTGAAAGGAGGGATTATGGAGCTCCTCTCTTTTGCTAGTGAACAGTCGGCTGAGCAAATGCTGTGCCGGGCTCAGAAACTAATAATCAGCGGCATTGATTGAGTTACGTCACTCGACAGGAGCCTCTCGGTGGGGGAGAACTCTATCATCGCAGGGCATGTTAATGCTGCCGGTGACTTGGAATTATTTGACTCCCAGTTGTCCTAGGGCTCGGTCTGCGTCTTTGCGCTGGAGTGGGCTCCTCCCAACGTGATTCTTGTAAATTGCCCATTTCCCCTCTGCTTCAAAGAGTCCTGCTCATACCGGAGAAGTCCGCGGGCCTGGCCTCCGCGAGAGCGTGGTAAGAGGTGGATTTAGTGATTATGATCATGTGTGGCTGACATGATCGTGGTGATTACCAGACACCTCTCTTGGTGAGGTAATAGAACCACATAGCGACATGCCTGTATTTTCGAAGTGTCTGAGAAAATACCGGAGCCCACCCGTGATGTGGGTTCTATTTATAAAATTACTCGTTTGAGCGCAGAAAGAGGGCCAGCTCCTCGAGTTTGTCGGTATTGATAAGGTCGACACCGCTTTCGTAGAGGGCCTTCCACGATTCCATCCTATCGGGAACGGCCCAGAAACGAAGGATGCGTCCTTGTTTCTGGGTGCGTTTTACGAATTCCTCGAGACGTTGCCTCTCTTCGGGTGGAAACGGTCCACGCCCGCGCCATTTGAAGTGGTTGGACCATTTGTCACTGATCAAGGGAATCAGATCAGGCGCAGCCTTGCCGCCGAGGTCCCCGGGTCTGCCGTCGAGGGCGCAGTAGCGNGTGTGATCCTTTTCCACCAAGGCCCGTGGCCTCGCCCCNCTGAGGATTGCAGTGACGGGGCCCGGNCGGTGTTTGCCATGGATNACGGCGGTAAAAAGAGAGCCGTAACTGGTGAGAAGTCGGTCCAAGACAGGATAGGCTTCATTCCCATCGTCCTTNATATCAATCAGAAGAATAAACCTTTTCTGGCGTGGGAGAACCACTCCCTTGTTTTTCTTCACTCGTTCGGCNAGGGGCTTTAAATACATCTCCTCTAGAGTGCGATCCTTTCGGATCCCGAATCGGGTGTGAGCAACGTGAAACTTCTGACCACGAAGAAAGATATCCACCTCAACACTGCAGAATCCCCGGTCCAGAGCGTCGAGAAGAGGTCGCTTGTTACGATAGTCGTTGTGTGCGTGAGCCCGATGAAGAGGAGCAGGCTCTTCATCCAGAGGGTTCTCCTGTTCTCCACAGAAGGCGACAGGTATACTGCCCATGATCGGAGCTAGAGTGACGATGGTTGTCCTGAGGTGACGCCGGATCATCTGCCCGAGGTTCTCAAAGCGAAATTCTGACTCCATGTGTTGGTTCTGAAGCAAAGGGTATTAGTTTCCCCCGACTGCTACAATTTCGAAGGCAAACCACAAGGCNCCATTTTCGCCAATGATACCTCCTGCCCCTCCAGGTTCGGCGTCTTCAGTGCCATAATTGAGGGTGATGCTGCCTCCTGACGGTCCGCCCGAGGCTGAAAATTCATCCCCGAAATCGGTATTATACTGTGTGGCTGCGAGGTAGTAGGTCCCAGCCCCGGGGAANCGATATTGAATCCGGCTCTGGAGGTTTGAATTGCTCTCCTCGTTAGTGGTATCATCAACGAATTCGAGAAGGTCCCCTTCCGCGTTGAAGAGTCCTAGTTCGGTATCAATTGTNCTTGCGAAGGTATCGAACGAGACCTGATCACCCGGGCTGCCGACGATTCCGAGCAAGATCGGGTTCTCCAACCAACCGGGAGGGCGCTCCTCAACGACCCTGAGAAAGCCCTTCCATTCCGTGGCAGGCGTCAGCGGGTAACTCCGGGTGAGCTGGTTCCCCTCAAAGCGAATTCCCGATTCAACTGTGCCCCATCTTACGAGATCAGCGGAGCGCTCAACCCGATACAGTGACCCCTCCTGGCCGGTAAATGAAAGGTCAATAGTGGGGACTCCTTCCGGGTTGCGGTCGGATCGCAGGGAAATAACAGGGACCAGCACCTGNGAGCTTCTCAAACTATATCGTCCGGTCTGGTTTCTCTGGGTCGATCTAATCTGTAGAAAGTAGGTCCCGCGGTTGAGCCTGGTTGATATTGCAAAATTAAGATCTGGGGCACCGTCTTCGATGTCAGTGCTCAGAATGAGAACTGCTCCGGACCCATCTCGCAAAACTCCCAACGTGTCGAGAGTTCCCGAGGCGCTTAGCTCTATAATTGCGTCCGCCTCTACTTCCAGTCTGTAGAAGTCCGCATCTCCGGGATAGCCAATGGTGGTATCNACCGTGGATCCAATTTCAAGTAAGCCAGCTGTTTCCAGACTACTCCCTTGCGGGTCTTCCACTCCCTGCTGCACGACGGTNTGTATCAGCGTCGTTGAGCCATCTTCAAATATCAGATCAGCAGTCCGGGTCTGTAACGACTGGTTTGGTCTTACCGAATACGAGAAGACCTGTGACCCGTTCTGATTTTCTGCANCCCCTGAGCTCAGCCAGCTCGCATCTTCCGGGACCTTGCGCCACGTCCATGAGCCCCGTGACTCCACGTCAATCTGGCCGAGCCCTCCTGAGAGTCCAGTTTCNGGAACCGTGCGAGCCATGGGGCTGACCGCAAGGTTTTCCAAGGCGAGAGAAGAGCCGATAAGGACGACCCCCTGAGCGGATTGGTCGGCAGTATCTACCACCTCATAGTGGAACCAATCTTCTACGGGGGCATTCTCAGGAGGGGTGTAGGAGATGCTGTTTCCGTCAAGGGTGACGGCTCCCCCCGCTGCGCTGGTGGTATCTGCGGATATCAAGGTCAGAGACTGACCATTGGCATCATGATCATTGGCCAGAGGAAAAATGCTTCGCGGCGTCGGGGTCTTTGTGGCTTCGAGGCCTGCCAGCAGTTTAGGCTGGATAAGGAAATCAGAGCTGGAAGGTCCCTCATTCAGGCCGTGAATTGCGAGAATGTTAAGGCCGGACTTCAGCGCTTCAAGGTGCGCGGTAAGGTCAAAATCCTGATAGAGGATTGCGGCGGCATCCTCATTTAACCCGGTAGCTGAAGACAAGTGGTTGAGAGAAGGTGGCGTGTTGACAGACAAAACAGGCTTGCCGTTAAGATAAGCCGCGAACCCGTCGTCGAATCTCATTTTGAGCAGCAGGCGGTTCCACTCCGAGATTTCCTGCTCGCTAACAGAGAAGGGTATCCGGATCAGGCAGCTCGTGCTGTCGGACATCTGAGAAATCACGTCTGTCCCGATATAACTGCTGTAGCTTATGTTGTTGGTAGTGCCTCCCCGATCATAGCCGACGCCGTTTGATCCACTCGTCCATGCGCCGTNTTCGTAGGGCTCATTTCCTCCCTGCCAGGTGACTCCGAGATCCTCTGCAGGAACAATGACCCGAACTGGACTATGTTCCGAGATCAGTAATCGCCCGGTCATCAGTCGCTCAGGATACCGAACAGTGTCGAGACTCGCGTAAGGGGGTAGCTCTACGCCGGAATAGGTGCCTTCAGAAGAAATCGTATTGTTTGCAAGGAGTGAATTCCGGTAGGCCAGCATGCGATAGTTTTCAGTTCCGCTGATGCGGAGAGCTCCACCGAGTCTCGTAGCGGTACGGCCCTCAGGATCGCCCCCCGAACCGATGCGGGCATTCCAGTTGAGGCTTAGACCCGCAAGCAGGGCTTCGCCAAATTCCCCATTGGCCCCCGTTCGGACATGGGAATACCCCGAATCCGTGCCCACTGATGAGAACCACGAAAAAAAATTGCCGNCCTCACCCTCGCTCACCACGGAGACAAGGTCACGGGCAGAGTCAGTCTGGTTGGTATTCCATTCGGCCCTTACTAGGTCGGCCAAGGCGCTGCCATCCACTGTTGCATTGTAGGGGTCGCTGGCTGGATCTGCTCTCAGTAGAATCCTGCCAAGGTAAGGGCGGATGAGACTGTCCCGCATGTAGATCGCCCGGAGCAGGTTAACGTCAAACTCAATACGTTCGAGAGAACCAGTTGTTTGAAGAGTGATGTCAGTCCCCGAAGCAGTGAAAAACCCGTTGGTGATATCTAACGCGAGATCGAAGGAGGACATGATGCTTCCTCCCTGTCCGGGCGAGACGGTAGATTCAGAGGGAAATCGGTAGTTGGTGAACGCCTCGTATTCAGTAGCCTTGGTTTGAACAAGCTGGTCCCCCAGGGTATGCCACGTCGTTCCTCTCTTGAAGATAATAGCTCCCTTCAGAGTGCCATCATCAAGCTGAATACCACAGGAGATTGCATCAGGAATTCCATCTACCGTTCCCAGATAGGCACGTTCAGGAACTGGGTTGACAATACGAATGCCGCCTCCGACCTGCTGTCTCCGCAAGGAAAAATTCGGTCCTCTCAGGTTCTGCCTGGTGAGAAGCATGGTGACTGTCTGGTCCCCNAAACTGATCGTCTGGACGAGGGAGTCGGGAGCAGCAGAAAGGGGGAGGAGGAGACCGAGGCTGGCTGCGAGAGTAGCACACGTGCCCCGAGATTTGATGATAAGATGGTATGGGTGCATGAAACTAAAGGCGGGTTAAGGAATATCGCCTTAGCCTTGCGGGGTCAATTTCCTAAAGCATTGACTAGAAGCAATCTTCATGCCAGCGGGTCTAGTGGAAGGTTCACCCGGGAAGAGGGGATCCTACAGCGGCGGTGGTGTTCTGCCCTGACGCCAACAGGTAGTCAGGCAGCTTGTGCCACCGAAATACAGAGCCGTGGAGCAGAGGTGAGATGGTGCTCGGTACTGGATTTGAACCAGTGACTTCATCCGTGTGAAGGATGCACTCTACCACTGAGTTAACCGAGCAGCAGNTTTTTGATTTAGCGTAGTGATGCGAGGGTGGCAAGCGCGGATCATTTCTTAGGGTGTAGACCCTCGGGCTTGCCTTTCTTGATTTCAATACCACGAAGGACGATGTCATCAAAATACCCCTTGTCGTCAAAGGACCCAATGCCGACCTGTCCCCAGGTAAAGGTCTTGTCGACCGCCGACTTCACTGGTTTCTCCATATCATCGAAGTAGACGTCGATTGTTCCAGTTTCGATATCCCTTACGATCTTGAGATCATGAAACTGGCCGTTTTTCCATGGAATCCCCTCCTTGGTAAGGATAAGGTTTTTCCGGGCAGACTGATTGACGATGAAGATCTGACTCGAGTTAGGGTCGGGCTTTTCGCCAAGGTGGAGGTAATAAAAGTGGGCAGGATCCTGGTAATTGAAGAAAAAGCAGAGGTCGCGATGCCCTCGTGAGGTCTGGGTGGTCTGGATCCGGGCGGTGAGAACGAAGGAGCCCACGATTTTGTCCTTGAGCAGAGCAATGCTGTGTGGGCTGCGAAAGGGGGGGCGATATCGGGAGACTCCGAGGAGCTCGTAGACCTGGTTGCCATCCACGGTGGTGAGTTTCCACTTACTATCATCGGTGGTCTTCCATGCGCTGGCATCCTTGGAGAAGTCTTCCTTGTGGATCACGGGGAGTTCTTTTTCGGCTTGGACCGAAAGAGAGGACAGGGCGGATAAAGAGGTAAGGACGAGTGAGAGGCGCATGGTTTTCACGGCTTTAGTGTAGAAGAGATAAGGAGCCCTTGGAAAGGAAGAATAAGGGTGTTTAGCCCGCCTTATGGGCACGGGCCTCTTCAAGGAGAGAGATCCATGGACCAACAAAGTGGCCATTGTCATGGTAGGTTCGTCCGCTAATAAGGTTTCCATCGATGACACAGGGTTCATCGACGAAAATGCCCCCGCAGATCTCGAGATCGAACCGGCACTTTGGCACAGTGGCCATCCGCCGGCCTCGGACGCAGTCCGCGAAGGCAGGAATTTCGACCCCGTGACACACGCTGCCGACTGGTTTGTTTTCATCAAAGAAGTGTCGGGTCATCCTGACGAGATTCTCGTCGTAGCGGATATATTCGGGGGCGCGCCCACCACTGAAGAAGATTCCCAGATAATCGGCAGGGTTGATCTCGCTGAAGGCGATATCGGCGTCTATGGAATACCCTTCCCATTCCCGGGTAATGGTCCATCCCGGTCGAACCTCGTGAAGGACCATTTGGTAGCGGCGTTTTTCTGGAGCGGCGATCACCGGTTGGAAGCCGCTCTCGATAAGACGGTAGTAGGGGTAGAGAGTATCGACGGTTTCGGTGGCGTCGCCGACAATGATGAGGACCTGAGACATGACGGGGAAAGTGGATCAGCTTACAAAGCGGTGTAAAGTACGAGCTGCGGAAGAGGGTTAACCCTTAGAGATTTTGCAGGCACTTCTCGAGGTAGGATCGGGAGCGGTTGATCTCGGTGGTCACCCCGACTGTGGAGTCGTGAATGGGGACGCCGCGGGGGAAGGGGTGCATGAAGGGTTCGGTGAAACCGGTGAAGTTGATGGACTTAAGGGCTTGCAGGAGAGGGGTGAAGTCGAGAGGTCCTCGGCCGGGCATCTGTAGCAGTTCCTTCTCGCGTGGTTGTTTCCGCGAGGATCCAGCTCCGTGCTGCTGCCCGTAGAAGAAGGCAACCTTGCTGCCAAGCCCGGCAAGAAGGCGGCCCTGCATTTCGGCATTCTGAGGAAGATGATGAGGGGCGAAGGCGAGGGCGAGGTTTGGATGAGTGGCCAACTCTGCGAACCACTTGATGCCGTCTGGAGTGGCGAGAATCTGACCGCTATGATTTTCTACTGCAATGGTGACGCCGTGCTCGGCGGCGGCATCAGCATGCGGCTTCATGCGCTCGATGAATTTTCTGATCTCGGACCTGAGATTTGTTCCGATTGCTACCCGGTTGCCGGCGGCGCCACAAACGATGATCTGGCATCCGAAGCGCTGGGCGACCGGAAATTCGGAGGCGAGGCCGAAGGGGCCGAGTTTGTATTGAGTGAGAACCCCGAGCTTAATCTTATGTTCCGAGAGGAGTTCCTCGAATTTCGCCAGACCCATCATGGCGACCTGTTCGCGATGGTTGGCATGCGGTCGAGGCCAGATATCAATGAAGGATGTCCCGGTTTTCCGGATCTCGGGTAGAATCTCGTGGAGGGCGGTGGTCCCATACATTGCGGAGGAGACCAGGTAGTTGAGCTTGAACGAGCCGCCGTTATTTCTGGCCCTTAATGATCCGCATAGAGCGGCGGCTGAGGCGGTTTGGCAGAGGGTGCGTCTGTTCACGAGAACCACATTTTAAGCGCATCTATCTTTCTGCCGAGCAAGAAGGTGCCCTTTTGTCCGCCTTTTGAGGTGAGGGATCGGTCTGAATGACTTGAAATGTCGCTCCTGCCCGCCAAGCTTCGTCTTTTCCGGAATAGATAGATTAGCAATGAAGCCTCTTGGAATGCAGGGTCTTGTGGCCGCAGTGGTAACCCCGATGACTGATGATGGGGAGCTGAACCTCGAGTTGGTTCCCGGGATCGTCGATCATCTCGTGGCTAATGAGATCCGGGGAATTTATATTGCGGGGAGTACAGGTGAAGGAATGTCCCTGAGCGATGAGGAGAGGATGGCGACGGCGGCGGCTTATCTCAAGCACTGTAAGGGACGGCTGAAGGCAGTGGTGCAGGTGGGGCACAACAGTATGAAGGCGGCGGCAGCCTTGGCATCTCATGCTGAAGAATGTGGGGCAGATGCTATCTCGGCGACGCCCACCGGTTATTTTCAGGCCGAAGGAGAAAGCGGGTTGGTCGGGCTTATGGCTGTTATTGCCGAAGCGGCTCCAGCCACGCCGTTTTATTATTATCACATTCCAATCCTGTCAGGAGCTTCCATGAATCCCATGAGCTTTACTGAGTTGGCGGCAAAGGAGATTCCAACCTTTTGCGGAATCAAGTATACGGATGCGGGAACGTCCTACAATCTGTCGTCTCTTCAGAGGGTCGGGCCAGGGCTTGAGTTCCTGAGTGGAACGGATGAGGCGTATCTCCAGTCTCTCGCGCAGGGCTATGAGGGAGCAGTAGGGAGTACTTATAATTATGCGGCTCCGTTGTATCACCGTGTCAGGAAGGCCTTTGAAAATGGAGACCTCTTGGAGGCAAGACTCTGGCAATCCCGTGCGCTCGAAATGCTGGAAGCGATGTTGTCCACTTGCGGGCGGGCCAGTCTCAAGG
>PBTP01000131.1 GCA_002729275.1 Roseibacillus sp.
GGGCTGGGAGCGACGGATCCCACTCAGGAGGCCGTATTTTGGAGAAAGCAGGAATGCGAGGAGGAAGGCGGCCCCAAGGACAATTACGATTGCCGGTCCGGCTGGAATATCAATCCAGTAGGCACAGAGAAGAGCGAGGACTGATCCCAACGCTCCCAGTATGCCGCCACCCCAAAAAAGGACCGGTGTACGGTTGGTAAGGAGGGACATGGTGGCGCCTGGCGCGACCAGGAGCCCAACACTGAGAACACAGCCCACCGCCTGGAGAGAGGTGACGAGGGCAAGAATGAGCATCAGGAAAAGGAGATAATTCATTGCTCGGACCGGAACGCCCTGAGCGGATGCGACACTTGATTCAAAGAGAGTAAGAAGGAGCGGCCGGAAAAAGATGCAGGATCCGAGAAGAATGACCGACCCAATCGCGAAGGCCAGCCAGAGGTCATTAGAGCTCACAAGTCGGATGTCACCGAAGAGCCAATGCTGCAGGTCGCCATAATTCCCAAGATACTTCAGGGCTGCTACTCCAAGGGCGAATGCAGTTGTGTAGAGAATGGCCAGAGCAGTACCTTGGTCTATTCGGGAAGTTCGTGAGACAACCACGGATCCTAGTCCAACGAAGAGAGCGGCAGTCAGAGCGCCAATAAAGGCATTAGCCTGAGTCAGAGCTCCCGTGATCAGAATGCCAAGAGCGATTCCAGGAAGCATCGTATGGGAGAGGGCGCTTACCGAAAGCGCGGTTCTGCGCAGGACTACGAATCCACTGAAGAAGCCGTTCGTGAATCCGATCAGGAGCCCAGCAAGGAGGGCACGCTGGAAAAAGGGGTCTTGGAAAGGTGCAAACACTGTCAGGGATTACTTGTTTCAGTCGTTGAGGCCTGCAGATTGGCCTGGCCAAATGCCTTCTCAATCGCGGCGCCAGTCAGGACCTTCGAGGTTGGACCAAAATCACGTTGGGTCAGATTGAGGAGGAGGCACTCATTGAAGAGCTGGGCTGCCGATTCGAGATCGTGGTGAGAGGCAAGAATGAGGCGGCCCTCCTCGGAGAGTTCACTAAGCAGGCGAGCGAGAGACTCGGAGGCGTTCCGATCGAGACCAGTAAAGGGCTCATCGAGGAGGAGGACATGGGCTTCCTGGGCGAGAGCCCGGGCCAGGAAGGCTCGTTGCTGCTGCCCCCCCGAGAGCTCACAGATCTGACGATCACGGAGATCAGTAATGCCCAACGTATGGAGGGCCTTCTCAACGGCTTGATGGTCTTTGTCTGTGTAGCGTTTCCACAAGCCAAGATGAGGGTATCTTCCCATTTCTACCAAGCCGCTCACAGTAATGGGGAAGTCCCAGTCGACGTCCTCACGCTGGGGTAGATAAGCAAACTCCCGGGACCACTTTTTTACCGCTGTCCCGCGCCACTGAATACTCCCACTCTGCCTTGGAACCAAGCCTGCGATAGCCTTGAGTAGAGTCGACTTGCCAGCCCCGTTAGGCCCAACTAATGCCACCCGGTTCCCGCACGAAGTGGCCATGGAAATATCCCTGAGGGCCGCAACGGATCCATAAGATACCTCCACGTTCCTGATCACCAGCTCATGGTGGTTTTCGTGGTGCGCGCAACAATCGTGCTCGCTATGGTTTTCTGTTTCCAATGGTTGAAGACGATAAGTGAGTCATTGAGCCCGGGTGTCAAAGTTAGCAGTGACAGGGTAGCTTTCTGTATCACCTCTAAAATCGAGGAGAACGTGAGCACTCTTTAGATTGTCGGGTTCAAAGTCTAATCGGAGGAATTGCCGAGGAGAGGGTTCCTGCCACTTCACGGAAAGTAGGGCGCTCCATGCTGCACCCCGGAGGGTAAGCTCAACTTCCTGCTCGATCTCCAGGTCACTACCGGGTGAGATTTTGATGATCCTGCCCGAGGGCTCAGTTAGAGAAAGCGATACTACAGGCGTTGAGAGGGTGATGCTTAGCAGAGCGGAAACTGTATTGGGATTGGGGGCGGCTTTGGGATCCAGACCTGCCGGGGCGCTCTCGCCCGCATCGCTCAGGACGGAAGTTACCAAGGCGGCCATCAGGGCCATGGCAAAAGTGAGAACTACGATCTGGAGAGTGGGGTTTCCGCGCATCGCTGGGGATCCTCTTTCTACAGGTTTCTACCCATGATCGCAACTAATCTGCTTTACTCCGGCAGAGAACGAAGGATCTCCAGGAGGGCTGAAATTTTCCCGAAATCCTTGATTCCCGGGGTGGATTCGGCGCCCGAGGCGATATCGAGGGCGCAGGCCCGGCTGGTGAGTAGGGACTCCGCGGCATTCTCTACGGTAATCCCCCCGGCAAGAATGATGGGAGGAGCCGATTTTTCCTCTACAAAACTAGCGGCCGTGTTCCAGTCAATCGTGCGTCCTGTGCCACCATAGAGACCTGGGGCATGGGCGTCGAGGAGGAGGGCCGTAGCATTGTATCGGAGGGCCGTGGAGATCTCAGACCCATCTCCAACTCCAATCGCCTTGAAAAAAGGCAGACCCTCCCGGGAATATCTTTCGCAGTAACAATAATCCTCATCACCATGAAACTGTGCGACATCAATCAGACCCTCAGCATGGAGTTGGCAGGGAAGATCCAGGTCCGCATTGACGAAAACCCCGACCCGGAGGATGCGCTCGCTGAGGGCGGGAAGAAATTGTCGGGCTTCCTCAGGAGGGCAATAGCGCTTGCTTTGGGGCCAGAAATTGACGCCGAGAGCGGATACTCCCACCCGGGCGAGTTCATTCGCGTCATCCGAGGTGGTCACTCCGCAAACCTTCAGGGAGGCTCGGTTGGGGGAAAGAAAGCTGTCCAAGAGTCGCAGCATGGATCGATGATGGAGATTGAAGAGTGAATGTCGAAGGTCGATTTCGGTATTCAGGTTTTGAGATTCGTGGCCCAGAATGCGGCTGTGGATGCAATCCGGATTCGAGGAGCGCGGCAGCATAACCTTCGAAATATCGATCTCGATATTCCGAGGGGGAAGCTTGTTGTGGTGACCGGATTGAGTGGTAGCGGTAAATCAAGTCTGGCGTTTCATACTCTATATGCCGAGGGTCAGAGGCGCTATGTGGAGAGTCTCAGTACTTACGCGAGACAGTTTCTCGATCAGCTGGACAAGCCTGAGGTAGACGCCATCGAGGGGCTTAGCCCGGCGATCGCGATTGAGCAGCGTGGAGCTGGGGCGAACCCGAGGTCGGTTATCGCGACTGCTACAGAAATTCACGATTATCTTCGTATTTTATTCGCAGCAATCGGCGTCCCTCATGACCCGGAGACTGGAGAGCCTCTGGAGCGAATGATGCCTGCTGATGTGGTGAATAGCCTGATGGATAGAGCGGAGGGGACAAAGATTATCTTGCTGGCTCCCCTCGATCCGGAGGCCGCGGTGGATATGCCGGCGCTGGTTGCGGATCTGCAGCGGCAGGGATTCGTTCGAATGAGAGTAAATGGAGTTCTTCTTGAGGTGGAAGAAGTCGAAGCACGTTGGTCGACTGCAGGCGAAACGCAGGTCGATAAAATTGAGGTAGTGGTGGATCGGCTGGTCATCCGTGAAGGAGTTGACAGCAGGTTGGCAGACTCGGTGGAGACGGCCCTGCAGATTTGTGGTGCGGAGGCGATTGCGTCACTGCAGACACCCGATTCAGGGGAGTGGAAAGATATATCTTTTCTCACTAGTTTTCGTAATCCGAGGACGGGGTTTGAAGTGCCGGAGTTGAGTCCACGGCACTTTTCCTTCAACAGTCCCAAGGGTGCTTGCAGAACATGTCATGGGCTGGGAAGCGAGCAATTCTGTGATCCTGATCTTGTGGTCCCTGATCGGTCGAAGAGATTGAGTGAAGGGGCAATCAGGCTGTCAAAAAAGGGAGGGAAAGATGCGAGCTGGCAAAGAGAGCAAGTGGAGGGGCTGGTTGAACACTTTGGAGTGTCCGTCGATATTCCCTTTCATGAGTTGCCTGAGGAGTTCCAGAGTGCGCTCTTCTATGGGACTGGAGGCATGAATATTTCGGTGCGGGTGCAGTCCAGAGGGAGGATTTTCTCAAAGGAGGTCGCGTTCCGGGGAATATGCAGGGACGTTGAGCGATTATATGATGAGACAGGGAGTGATGCCCTGCGGGGGCAAATGGGGCGCTTCATGGCAACCCGGAGTTGTCAGACGTGCCATGGGCGGCGGTTGAGGAAAGAGTTTCTTGCGGTGAAGTTGGAGAATCGTGGGAAGGGCAGTGGATTGGGGATTGATCAATTCTGTGCTCTTCCAATCGAGGAGGGAGCGGAGTGGATGGAGGAACTTAAAATTCCGGATGATCGTGAGGGAGCGGTGCGCCCGATAGCGAAGGAAATCTGTCGAAGGTTACGCTTTCTGCGGGAGGTGGGGCTGGGATATCTCGCGCTCGATCGTGGGGCGTCGACTCTGTCGGGGGGAGAGTTCCAGAGGATCAGGCTGGCCACTCAGTTGGGAGCGGGCCTCTCGGGAGTTCTTTATGTCCTTGATGAGCCCAGCATCGGGCTTCACCCGGAAGATAATGCCCGATTGATTGGAGCTTTGGAGTCGTTGAGGAATCTCGGGAATACCATCGTCGTGGTTGAGCATGATGAGGATATGATCAGATCTGCTGATCATATCATCGAGTTGGGTCCGGGCGCTGGGGCGCACGGTGGAGAGCTCATTGCGCAGGGAAGTCTTGAGGATGTCATGGCGGAGGAGAATTCCCCCACAGGACGCTGGTTACGAGGAACAGGGCGGTATGCAGCAATTAGAAATCGTGCCAGAAATCCTCTGGGAATGGAGCGGCGGATCATTGTGAAGGGCGCCCGGGAGCATAATTTGAGAAACGTCGATGTGGAGATTCCACTGGGAATGCTGGTGGCAGTGACTGGGCCGAGTGGGAGCGGTAAGTCCACGCTTGTGGACAAGATTTTGAAACGGTCGTTGGCGAGAACCCTGCAGGGCGCGAAGGCAATCCCGGGTGAGCATGATCAGGTGGAGGGCGTTGAGCATATTGGCCGACTCGTTGTTGTTGATCAGGCTCCCCTGGGCCGCTCTCCTCGCTCCAACCCTGCGACATACACAGGTGCCTTTGATCATATCAGGGCCTTGTTTGCACAGCTTCCTCTCTCCCGGCAGAGAGGATACAGTGCCGGTCGATTCAGTTTTAACATAAAAGGTGGGCGGTGTGAAAAATGTCAGGGAGGAGGTGCTTTAAGGATTGATATGCATTTTCTGAATGATGCCTTCGTGTCCTGTGACTCCTGTGGCGGAAGGCGATACAATCGAGAGACTCTGGAGGTGACCTACAAGGGTCGGAGTATTGCAGATGTCCTGAATCTGACCGCCGAAGAGGCCGGGGAGTTCTTTAACAAAGTGCCGAGGCTAAGTCCTCTGTTGTCTGCTCTTTGCGAGGTGGGTCTGGGCTACCTCAGGCTGGGGCAGTCAGCCAATACTCTTTCCGGGGGAGAGGCTCAGCGCATCAAGTTGGCAGCAGAATTAGCCAAGACCTCCCATGATGGGGTGCTCTATCTTCTGGATGAACCTACAACAGGGTTGCATCACGATGACGTAAAAGTCCTCCTCAGGGTGCTGCAACGTCTCAGGGATGCGGGCCACTCCGTCCTAGTGATTGAGCATAATATGGAGGTGATTGCAGAGTCTGACTGGGTAATCGATCTCGGTCCGGGAGGGGGACGACACGGGGGGGAAGTGGTCGCTGTGGGATCGCCCGGAGATCTCATTTCAGAGAAAGATTCACCCACGGGGAAATGGCTTGCGAAAGCTGAGAGAGATGTTGAGAAGTCAAAGAGCTTCAGCTAGTCTGTGGTAAATTCATGGCCAATGTTGGGATACATGTGAGGAGAGAGGAGAGCTCTTACTGGCGAGAGTGGCTCCGTGAAAATGGGTCTCGGCTGCTCCTTTTTGCCCGTCAGCAGACGCGGAGGCAGGAAGATGGCGAGGATGTCCTTCAGGAGGCCCTGGTCAAGCTGGCCCGAAAAGTAGAGGAAGGTAGTTTCGTTGGCGGGCAGAAGGCCTGGATGCCATTCCTTTATACCCAGATCCGAAGAGAGGCGATTGATCTTGGGCGACGTAATGACCGGAGAAAGCGGCGGGAAGATATCGTGGTTGAAGACGAGAAGCTGCAAGGGGGACCCGATGAAAGCTGGTTCGAGTGCGCGGGATACGGTGATGAGCGGCGGGTTCTGCTGGAGAGGGCCTTGAGAGAGCTTCCGGGCAAGTTTTCAGAGGTCATTGTGATGAAGCTATGGGGAGGACGGACATTTGCTGAGATTGGTGATATTTTAGAGATTTCCATGAACACGGTGGCCTCTCGGTATCGCTATGGTATTGACGCCTTAAGAAAGAGCCTCTCCGGTGCCCGATTTCGGGGAGATCTTTAACCTAGAACAACCCAGATAAATCCCAAGATCGGATCTTGTTCCGATAACTGAAAGTAGAATGGACCCGGAGTTGCAGAAGATTGAAGCTGAACTCGAGCGTATGTCTCCGGGGAGTATGCCTGAGGGAATGATCAGTAGAATGGAAGCTGCGATGGAGGGGTGGCGGGATGTTTCGTGGCAGGATGAGGAAGCTAAGGTGGTTCCTTTTCCACGGACGAAAGGAGAGGCGGTTTCGCAGGAGGAAAAGAGTGGAAAGTATCTCTGGGCGGCGGTTGCCGGTATGGCTCTTCTCGGCGCGGTCGCTGGTATGGTGATGATCCCCGAGCCTGTCCCTGCCGGGATCGCAAGTAACAATTCGGAGAATGAGAGAAACGGCGGGGCGTCAGGCGTGAGGCTTAAGCCCGGAACAGCGCAAACCATCGAGTTGGCACCGAAGACGGCCAAGCGGACGATCGTTGATGCAACGGAGAGAAATGTAATCATTCCCAATGGGGCAAGGCCTCTGCGGCTGATGCGGGTGGATCTTGTCGACCGGGTCATGTTTTCTAGCCCGGGAGGAGAAGAGTTTCACCTTGAGGTTCCCTCCGTGAATTACCAGTTGGTGCCAGCTCCAACAGACTGATGGGAAATTTGTCCAGAAGGAGGTTCCTTGTTGGCAACGGAGCATTTCTGACTCTGCCCTTTTTGCCGTCGCTCGCCAAAGGAAGAGCCCTTCCCGGGCCGGCGAAGAGGTTTGTCATGATGTATCTCCCAAACGGCCTTGTGAGGCGTTGCTTCATTCCTGGAGAGGGAGAGCGCTCATCTCCCGGATTCAAGACGGTCAAGGGTTCCGAGCGATTACGAGAAAAGGCTGATTCCACGCCCTCGGGCATGCGCCCTCTGGAATTAACGTCGACCATGAGTCCGCTGTCGGGGCATCTGGAAAACCTCACTCTTTTGACAGGTCTTGACCGGCCCTACAAATTAGGTGGCGATGCTCACGAGCAAGGAGCGTCCTGTTATTTGAGCGAGGTCTCTCCGGAGGAGGCTGCGGATAAGAAACTCCGCTTCCTGCAAGGGCGCACCCTGGATCACGTCATTGGCGAAACGCTTGGTCTTGGAGCTCCCATGAAGACCCTGGAGATTAGTTGCAACGGCTTCACTCGGGGCAAGGAGTCGACGAAGTTTGATAATATTTCGTGGTACGGCGTCGATCAGCTCGCCCCATCGATCAAGGACCCTCAGGCTCTCTACGATCGCTTGTTCCTCTCGGACGATGCGAGATACAGCGATCACTTGAGTGAGGTGACGAGCCTGGTCATGGCCGATGCGAAGTCCCTGTCGCGGAAATTGGGGCGCAGTGACAAGGATACTCTCGATGAACTAATGACAATGATCCGGGATATTGAAACCAGGATGGCACGGCTTCGAAAACATGTTTCAGAGGCAGGTGTTGCCCGGCCGACAGACGAGGTTCTGCCCCGGGGCGAATATATTAAATTGCAATGCGACCTCATGATTTCGGCTTTGCGAATGGGAATCACCAATGTGAGTACGATGATGATCGGTCCGGAGAGGTGGAATGCGCCCATGCTTTATGAAAGCGTTTTCAAGAAGCCGGTCGTGCATCATGCCATGTCTCACAGGCAAAAGGGTGACGGATATGCCCAGCTCCAGAAGATCGATCTTTTCCATATGGAAAAATATGAATACCTGCTGTCCAGAATGAAGAATTTGAAGGAGGCAGACGGATCCTCCATGCTCGATCATTCGGTCGTCGCTTGCGGGGTGGGTCTGGGGGATGGGGCTACTCACCAATATTTTGATCTGCCGCTTATCTTGGCCGGCAAAGCTCATTCCGGTATGAAGGGTGCAAGGCAACTACAATGTCCTAATGGCACGCCAATCAGTAACGCCTGGTTAAGTATTGCCCGTCATCTCGGGCTGGATTTAGAACGGTTTTCAAATAGCACCGGGACAATCCCTCAATTATTCTCGTGATCGATTCCCGAGAGTGAATTAAACAAGCGCCTACAAGGACGACGCTACTACAGGCAGACACAAGTTATCAGACATGAAATACCCATTCCTCGTTTCACTTTCATTGGCCCTTAGCCTCTCTGCGCTCTACGGTATCGAGCGCCCCAAATCCCTGGATGGAGATCAGCCGGGAGACGGTCCGGAACAAGTCGATAACGGAATCAGGGAAAAGGGAGAAGAAGGTGCTCCCGAGGCCCTTCTGGAGAAAAAGCGTCGGGGAACAGCCTGGCTCGGGGTGTTGGCAAAGCCGGTTAGTGAGACCCTCCGGGTACATCTGGATGTGAAGGAAGGGGTAGTTCTTGACTATGTTGCCCCGGATAGCCCGGCCTCGAAAGCAGGTTTGCGCCAGCACGACATTCTTCTTTCGGTGGAGGGAAAGGCGATTTCCAGCCAGCAGGACTTGCGAGAGGCGATCCAAGGGCACCGACCCGGTGACAAGGTGAAGTTGCAGGTGATCGTCCAAGGAGGAAAGGGAGAGCGGGAGGTAGAAATGGCCGAGCGTCCGGCGGACGGTCCCGAAGTGCCCCGAGGAAATTTAGAAGGCAATCTGCCTCCAGGATTTCTGTTTGGGGATCTGCCTGAGCTTCCAGGCGGGATCGAAGATTTGATCCCCGGGGGCGGAGAAGACTTCCAGCGAGAGCTGGAAGGCCACATGAAGAGGTTTGAGAAGCAGCTGCGGGAGATGGAAGGAGGAGGAGGGGGCCTGAAGCTGGACTTCGACCTTTTTAATGACCTTCAGAGGGGCAATAAGGAAGGTGGCGCATTTAACTTCAACTTCAAATCCTCAAGTAGTGTCAAGTTTGTGGACGAGCACGGAAGTGTCGTTTTAAAAACGACGGAAGGGGGAAAAGAGGTGACCGTCAGAGACGTCGAAGGAGAGATTGTCTTTGAAGGGCCATGGGATAATGATCAGGACAAGGCCGCTGCGCCGCAGGACATTCGTGAGCGGCTTGACGTAATGTTCCAGCAGAACCGGTTCAAGTTTCGTCTCGACCAGGTTCCAGAGCCCGATGTGGAGATTCCAGAAAACGAGGAGCTCGATCTGGAATAGTGCTCATCGAATACACCGGACTCATCGAATTCCGTTTTCCGGGGCTGTGCTTTTGATCCGTGCGGATCCACGTGGGTCTTAGGTCTCCACGAGAATGCTTTTGAGGTACTGCTCTCCGGTGAAATCTGGGGGCATCGGAAATTGGGATAAACAGGCCCTAGCTGGTATGGCCGCTCTCACTATCCGGTCGAATAATGAGCTGGAAAGGCGGCGGCAGTTCGTGGTGCAAAGGAGCCACCCCCCGGGAGAGAGGCAGGCCGTAGCCAGCGAGACCAGATGGCCGTAGTGATCTTCAGCCTGAAAGACCTTTCCATCCTGATCTCTCGAAAAGGTAGGAGGATCCAGAATAATGCCCGTGAAGAGGCGCTTCTGCCTGGCGAATCTCTGGAGCCAGTGAAAGGTGTCGCCTTTGCAAAAATATTGTGAGGAAACATCGATGCCATTAAGCTCCATGTTTCTCTGCGCCCAGTCAATGTAGGGCTGGGAAAGATCAAGGGTAGTTGTGGTAGCGCCCGCAAGGGCGGCACAAACGGAAAAGGCTCCCGTATAGGCAAAGGTATTAAGCACGGTGTCGCCCGCTTGGCAGCGATCCCGAACTCGGGTTCGATTGTCCCTTTGATCAAGAAAGATTCCTTGAGAATAACCTGACTGGAAGCTGACAAGATAACGAACTCCCCGCTCCGCAATTTCGAAATGGTTCTCGACGGGAGGTCCAGATATCAGAATTGGTGATTTTCGATCGGTCTGATCAAGCCGTTTCCAGTATGTAGTTGCTGGCGGTAAGAGGTTGGAAGCCCAGTCGCTGAGTTCGAGGGAAAGCCCAGAAGAAGAAGTAGACAGCAGGCGCCGCCCCGCGAATTCGTCAATATAGATACCAGGCATCTTATCACCGATACCGTCCACAAGACGGAATGAATCGGTGTCGCCCAGACCCAGGTCTGATCGGATTTTCTCGGAGATTTGTATTTTGCCAACCATGGGAGTGCCGCGATTGATCGACGCAGTCTCGGGGAGGTCGCAGGGGTATCCAGCGAAATCCTGTGGTTCGTAGTGCTAAAACGATTGGAATCATTTTACGATCATCAATACTCCCTGCGGATGAGCACCTGGAGGACAGAGCTGGCGAAAGCCGCGCAAACGGGCAGGCTTCTTGAGGAGTCGGCAACGAATATAGGCCTTCTGCTTGCTGGAACCAGCGATGGTAGCGCCGAAGAGGCGGTGGCAGAGCTGGTTCAAGGTCGGCGATGGGAAGAGCTGAATGACAGGTTCTACAAGAAATTAGCTTTCGGGACGGGTGGAATGAGGGGGCGGACGATTGGCAGGGTGGTTACCGCTGCAGAGCGTGGGAGCCACGGGGCCTCAGAGAGGCCAGAGGTGCCCTGCCATGGGACTGCGACGATGAACTTCTATAATCTGAACAGGGCGATTCGGGGCTTTATCGCCTACCTGAAGAGGGATTTGGAGGATGCGGGAGAAGGTCGCAGGCCAGTGTTTGTGATTGCCCACGATACCCGTCATTTTTCTGCTGAATTCGCGGGGTATTGCGGGAAGGTCTGCGCAGAGTTGGGATGCGATGCTCATCTATTCGATGGTCCTCGGTCCACTCCGGAACTCTCTTTTGCGCTGCGGCAGCTGGGAGCAGATGGCGGAGTGGTTCTTACGGCGAGCCACAATCCCGCGCAGGACAATGGGTTCAAGGCCTACTATCGTGATGGGGGCCAAATCGTTGAGCCTCACGCGCAGCGTATCATGGAAGAGGTGAACACTCTTGTGAGCGATAGTTACGAGGCTCTCCCGAATCAAGAAAGAGGGACGGTGCATGTCCTTGGCGCGGAGATGGACCAGCAGTATATGCTGAGGTTGAAAAAAAATCTGTTGGCTCCGGAGTTACTTGAAGGGCGGCCTGCCAAGGTGGTCTATACCAACCTTCACGGTACTGGAGGATGGATCGTAGTGCCCATGCTCAGAGAGCTGGGGTTCGAGGTCTTTACAGTGGCTGAGCAGGACACTCAGGATGGGGCCTTTCCCACGGTGGCCTCTCCGAACCCCGAGAACGCCGCGGCACTGCAAAAAGCCATTGAGCTGGCAGAGGAGATCGGGGCGGATGCGGTAATTGGGACAGATCCGGACTGTGACCGGATGGGGGTGGCAGTGCGTGCTGCCAGTGGGGACATGCAGTTGTTGAGCGGAAACCAGATAGGGACTCTCCTCGCCTGGTATCGAATAAAGACCTACTGCGATAAGGGGATTATTACGGAGTCGAACAGAAGCCGTGCGACTCTGATCAAGACTTTCGTGACTACCGATTTTCAATCAGCAATTGCGCGCCATTATGGAATCGGGGTTGTGAATACCTTAACTGGTTTCAAATATATCGGGGAGAAGCTTCGCAAATATGAGGAGGCAGTCCCTGCANAAAAGCGGGCGAACTATTGCTCTCTGGACGAAGAGAAAACACGAGCCCTGCGACTGGAATACTCCAAGTTCTTCGTGTTTGGAGGGGANGAGAGTTACGGNTATCTNGGAAGTGACTTTGTNNGGGATAAAGATGGGAATGGNTCGGTAGTGATGTTTGCTGAGTTAGNCGCTTTTGCNATGAGTGAGGGCAAGCATGTGACGGATCTTCTGGATGATCTTTACCAGCAGTTTGGTTTCTATCACGAGCTCAACACTCACCTNGTAATGGAGGGTGCTGANGGAGCAGTGAAAATTGCCGGTCTGGCCGAGTCGTATTCCACGCATCCCCCATCCTCAATTGGTGGAGTGGATGTGGTGAAAGTTCGGGATTTCAGTCGAGAGGAGATNTTCGATGAAGAGGGAGACCGTATTCCCAAGACCGGAATGATGATGATCACTCTAGCGGATGGAAGGCGCTNTGCGATCCGCCCATCCGGGACCGANCCCAAGATCAAGTTNTACCTTTTTGGGAGTGGAGCGCCTGANCCNGTTGATNTGGAAGCTAGCAAGGCGGATGTAAAAAAAGAGGTCGAGATGCTCTGGCNAGCGCTCGAATCGGACGCNCTGAGTCGNATGGNCTCGCTNGCNCCCTCAGGGAAAGATGCCTAANAGGNGNNCTTNGGANGAGAACTTCAAACTTTGCGCCAGGTGGCAGCGTAACCCCNGGTATCAAGATGGATAAAGGTTGGNTAGAGTCCGACCCCNCCTCGNAAAAACCCCTCTCTGCGGAGTTGCAGCGCTGNATCGAAAGCNTTNCTTGGTGAACAGAAATAGACGAGGTCCANCGCCTGATTACGGGTATGGTAGGAGCCCTTGACCGCGCCNGGGACCTTGGCNTTGTAGCGCGGACTCCGNTACCCNGAGGTGATTCGGCACATGGGGGTTTGTAGGCGCTCTCGAAGTTCGTCGGCTACNTTCAGGGTAGGGGCAAGTTTTTCCCACAGNTTNACGGGTGGNAGNGTATTCTCAACTCCACCCANGACNCCTCGGTGCGGATCAATGATTTCCTCGGCTGAGAGATGACGAAGGTNAAGNGTGAGGAGAAAGTCTCTGAANGAGTCCTCCAGCTCAAGAGGNCGTCCCAGAGGAGGNNTCGGCTCGGTCTCCCAAGGNGNATCAGGAACGGGGAGNGGGGATTCCTGCTGGTCTGCGAGATTGAGATCAGGNGTGNAAGGCNCTGGAGAGNCAGGGCTCNGCCGTCTGGTGGCTCCGAGGTGAGNAGGGAGCTGAAGAAGCTTACGGCCAGCACAGAGGGAAGATATCGCGCCGAAACCCAGAACCGAACCGGACTGGAGAAACCGCCTTCGCTGCAGAGTGGNGCGGGAGATATTCATGACGAACAGCCTANGNCAAAATTACTACGTATTTCTTAAGTAATTGGAAGNCTGAAAACCAAGAATAAGGGAATTGTGCTTATTCCGTGGGGTGGCGAGACTCNANCCTCGATGAGAATTATCAAGGTGCTGTGGCCGTGGTGTGCGGTGGTGCTCTCAGGAGTATTNCTGGCTCTCTGCTACGCNCCATTTGACACNCCGGNGATGGTTTGGGTTGGGTTGATCCCGCTNTTCGCNGCGGTCTGGGGNAGCGGAGGTGTGAAACGAGGGCCNCGGGGGTTCGCGCTGGGNTANCTCGCTGGCCTGAGCTTCTGGTTGATCAATCTTAAGTGGATTTCGGAGGTGGGGACGATTGGCTGGATTGCGGTNTCCTGTTTCCTTGCTCTCTATTTTGCGCTCTGGGGNCTTTTTGCCTCGGGGNCAGGNAACCCNTGGCGGCAGAANCCCGAAGTGCTGGGAGAGNNTGAGNNNGGNATTGCCGCCAAGGTCAGCGAGCGNCNGANGAAGGANAAGAGGCGGCNAGGAAGGTCNGTTGAGGAGTCTCGCAGGGTGTTGATNTTTGCGATTGTGAATGCTTGTTGCTGGTGTGGNCTNGAATGGGTCCGNGGATGGTTTTTNACGGGGTTTGGCTGGAANGGGCTTGGGGTTGCNTTTCATAATCAGCCAATTCTGGCGCAGGGTGCAGACCTTGTTGGGGTTTCTGGTTTGTCGTTTCTCCCCGTTTTCGTCATGGGGGTAGTCGTTCAGGTTGGCCGAGGGTTATATCAGGAAATTCAGAGCGGGCGGTTACGCGCTCATTGGGATTTTGGATGTGCGATGGTAGTTCTCGCGAGCTGTTTCATGTACGGTGTCTGGAAATTGCATGGTGAGCGCGGGGAGGCCGCTACTCCTCTGAACGTGCTCCTCGTCCAGTTAAACATTCCGCAGGAGGCCAGCCAGAAACTCTGGTCTGCGGAAGACATCTATAGGGGTTACGAGGAAGAAACCCTGGAGGCGCTCGAAAGTCTGAGCCTTGCTAATGAGCAGCGAGTTAAGGAGGTAATGGAGGCGGGAGATCCCGAGCCCGTTAGTCTGGATGTTCCTGATTGGATTGTATGGCCCGAGTCAGCTCTTCCCGACGTGCTTTACTACGGACAGGAGAATGAGCAGGAGCTCGGGCGGAGATCACTTTCATTACTTGAAGAGGTGAAGTCTCGTGGTCAATTCACGCTCTTGTTTGGAATGCTGGAATATGAGGCCGAGAGGATTATGCCATCTGCACCGCTGACCAGAAAGGAGAGGGGAAAGGCCTTCAATTCTCTGGTTGCGCTTCCCAAGGGAGAGAGGATGTTCCGGACTTACCGCAAGCAACATCTCGTTCTCTTCGGGGAGACCATTCCTTACGTAGAGCAGCTTGGTGTTCTGCGGTGGCTCTGGGAGAAGTCGGCTGGAACTGAATACGGAGGATCTTTTAGCGCAGGGGATCAGCATGAGCCAATGAGGCTGCCGTTCCCCTCGGCAGAAGGGGAAGAATTTTCAGTGATACCCACGGTCTGCTTTGAAGATACCGTTGCCCGAAAGATGCGAAAATTCGTGAAGGGGGGAGGACAGCTGATCGTCAATATTACGAATGATGGCTGGTTTAAGAACAGTGAGGCAGCCGCGCAGCATTTTGCTAACGCAAAGTTCCGCTCCATTGAGTTTCGGCGTCCCACAATACGCTCGGCGAATACCGGCGTCAGTGCGGTGATCAACAGCCATGGAACGGTATTGAACCGTAAAACAATGGAGAGACGAATTCTTCTCAATGATTCAGATTCACATCTGACCCGCGGCTGGCTCTATTCGACCGTATATGTTCCACTTGCCGGCCCTTTGACCCCCTATGCCCGGTTTGGTGACTGGTTCGCCGTGCTGGCCTTGCTGGCGGCTATTGGATGGTGGATCATGCGACGGAGGGATCGGTTCGGAAAAAGAGGGTAGGATGAATTGAATAGGGCTGAGTGACCCTTGACGCTTGAAAGTATCGCCGGAGGACGATAACAGGCCACCTGATGGCTGGTGGTGATGTCAGAGGCGTTCTGCAATATGTGCCGATGTTCCGGGGGAGAACATTCGTCGTGGTATTCGATGAAGGCTTACCGGAATCTGCAGTTGCAGAGGCCTTGCTTGATCTCAAGGTCCTTCAGGGAATTGGGGTGAATCTGGTCATTGCAGTGGCAGGCGGTGAAGAGGCGGTCTCGGTGGCAGCCGATCGGGCACTGGACCTCGAGATTAANTTTGCCCGNTTGAATGGNGAGGAATCNGTTGGTCCGATTTTGGNGCGNGGACAGGCAGCNATTGTCAGGTGCCCAGCNGACGGNANTTTTGGANAGTCACTGGCTAGCCTGGGCTNGGAAATTNGAGCNACCAAGCTCATNGGATTGCTTAATGGCCCCGGNATTCTCAGAGGTGGACAGGCGGTCCGTGCCGTTTCCTGCTCTATGCTGCNGGGATTTNTGGATGANTCTTCAGGAGCCGCCCTGACTGGTGGNGAGCTTCTGAAAGANGCCGCCGTGGTTTGCCGGGCGGGTGTGCCNAGGGTTCATATTCTTGATGGTCGACAACAGGGTGTNTTGGCTGACGAGTTATTCTCTAATGAGGGGGTAGGAACGATGGTTCATGCGGATAGTTACCGCGACGTACGCGCCCTTCGCGAAGACGACGTTCCGGAGCTTCTCGCCATGATCGGGCGTTCAGTCCGGGCGTCTCACCTGGTGCCTCGCGATTACGAGGAGATTCTCCAGAAAGCAGATGATTTCCTCGTATTGTGTGTGGATGACAACGTAGTGGGCTGCGTTGCACTGCATTGTCACCGGGCTGATCTTGCGGAACTGGCCTGCCTCTACGTGAAGCAATCTCATGAGTGTCGTGGCTATGGNAAATTGCTTGTGGAGGCGGCTGAGGAGAGAGCCAGCGAGCGGGGTATTCATACGATCTTTGCGNTGACAACCCGGGCAGTTTCGTTCTTTGAAAACCTGGGTTACAGGATGGCGGATACCTCGATCGTGCCCGAGAATCGCGCAAGAAAGTGCGAGGAAAGTGAGAGGAGTTCTGCCGTGCTTNCCAAGGAACTTGGTTAGATCGGACCCTTCCCGGTGGGAGGAGACGCGAGACGCTAGTTCTTTCCTGGATCCTCCGGACACTCCGCGATGATAGTGTGATATATGGAGAGGTTTCGAAGGGTCTCCGACCAAAGTGAGTGATCATGGTTTCTGATCAGTAGGTCAGCGGTGGGTTTGGCCGGAATCCAGGAACGGTGGCGAATTTCGTCCTCCAGCTGGCCCTGGGACCACCCNGAGTATCCGAGGAAGGCCCTGACAACGACCCCGGGAGTCTTGGCCCGTTTGACGGCATCCGGAGCAGAAATGCTTGTTTCAAAGCATAGGCCTTCACTTTCGGACCACCACAGGGCAGCAAAGGAGAGATTCTCGTTTGAAACTGGGCCGCCGAGGTAAACCGGGATGCCGGAGAGAGCTTTGAATTCCTCCTGCTCAAGGAAATCGCCTACGTTATGATCNGACGGGTGATTCAGAATNAGTCCGNAGGCNCCTTCTTCGGCATTGTGCTCCGTNAGAAGGATCACGGAGTGATGAAAGGGGCCCTCACCCAGGGTGGGATCAGCAATCAACAGTTGGCCCTCGAGGCGTATTGGTGCGTCATAGCCGGTTGAATCAGCCATGCAGGCAGCGTGAATGCAGCCAGAGGGTGCGTCAAGGGAGCTCCGGGGGGTGAGGAATCAGGCCTTGGGATGAGGGGACGATATTTTGAGGTTCAGCTAACGACAATTAGCGACTAAGAACTTACTGTGTTCGTTGACCACACTAGGATCTATGCGCAGGCAGGGAACGGNGGAAATGGCGTGGTCAGCTTCCGGCGAGAAAAGTTTGTGCCCCGTGGAGGTCCGGATGGGGGAGACGGNGCGCAAGGTGGGGACGTGATCCTCATAGTGGATCAGCATACCGATAATCTCAGGTCCTTTCACTACAACCCCCGGATGATNGCGAAGGACGGTGGGCACGGACAGAGTTGGAAACGCCACGGAAAGAATGGAAAATCCGTGGTGGGNAAGGTGCCTCCGGGAACGTTGGTGTACCGGAGTTCAGCTAAGACCGTCACGGAGGCAGTGCAGCTGGAACAGTCTGGGGCAGGGATAGACTTGGAGCTCGTTGCGGACCTGACATCCGAGGGAGAGGAGCTTGTGCTCTGCAAGGCGGGCGACGGAGGAAAGGGAAACTGGCAGTTTCGTAGTTCTACGAACCGGGCCCCGGAGGAGTTCACGATTGGGACGGAGGGGGCGGAGGGAGTATTTTATCTCGAGCTGCGCCGTATTGCAGATGCCGGAATGGTTGGATTTCCCAATGCGGGGAAATCAACCCTCACGACAAAACTGAGTGCGGCTCGTCCAAAGGTAGCGTCCTATCCATTCACGACTTTGAATCCGATGGTCGGAGTAGTTGAGTTTGATGATTTCAAACGGTGTACGATTGCAGATATCCCGGGCTTAATCGAAGGGGCCCATGAGAACCGCGGACTTGGTCATGAATTTTTAAGGCATATTACAAGGTGTGGCCTCCTTCTTTTCGTGGTGGACATGGCCGGAAGCGAATGCCGGGATCCTNTTTCTGATATCGAGACNCTTCGAACGGAAATTAAATTGTATGAGCCGGAGCTNTCCAAGCTCGATTGGATAGTGATTGCCAATAAGATGGACCTTGATGAGGCGGAGGAGAATCTGACTCAATTCCGACAACGTTTCCCCAAGGTGGAGATTGTTCCCGTCTCAGCTATGCTGGAGGAAGGCCTTGAAGAGTTGCGGGNGCTCCTATGTGAGCGGGTTGGAAAGAGAGACCGGTAGGCGTAGGCCAGCAGGAAGGATTTCAATAAGATCAATGATCCATGTCGGCAAATCAGAAGACTTTGGTTTTTGTGTATGGCACCTTGCGGCGCGGATTCTCTAATCACTTCAGGTTGGGCAAGGCGCCTTTCGTGAAAGAGGGATGGATTCTAGGGCGCCTCTACCGCATTGATTGGTATCCGGGAATGCGGTTGGACGAGGAAGGGGTCCCGGTCCGGGGAGAAATCTACGAAATTGAGCGAGAAGCGCTGCGGGAGCTGGATGTTTTTGAGGGAAAAGAGTTTGAGCGTCTGAAGACGAAGGTACACGCCAAAGGGGGCGGGGATTTCCATGTCTGGCTCTACGAATACTGTAGGGAAGTGGATTACGGCGCAGAGCTTCTGCCAGCGGACTGGGCGCACCACGAGAGGAAGAATGACCGGAAGGTTCCTGCCCCGCTCTTCAGTCTGGCTACCTTCATCTTATTGCCAGCTACTGCAGCCTTGGGTGCGTTCATGACCTGGTCAGATCCAGACTCTTCGAGCAGGATCTTGCAAACTGTCAGTATCGTTCTTCCCCTTCTCGCTTTCCTCGCCGGGAGAAAGGCTCATGCACGACAGGAACGGTGGGCGGAGGGAGCTGAGGTATGTGCTGCAGTAGCCTTCATTGTCTTCTGTCTGATGCTGCTCATTCGCTTCCTTCCCTCCGCTTTTGAGGCATTTCCAAACTAGTCGGGGTGAGCGGATTGCTCTCCTGACGGAAGTGAGGATATCACTGGGCAGGGACTTACCGGCCAAGGAGGCTTCCCATCGGGGCGTAGAGTTCGGTCTGGCGTGATGTTTGCTCGACCAGGTCATTAGCGAGAGTGATTTTCCCTTCTTCAAAGAGGGTGATAGTACTGGAGCCTCCGAAAGAAAAATAACCGCGTTCATCACCGCGGTTGATTGTTTCGCCGGGAGTGAACGTCTGGGAAATGGATCCCACGTTCGTGGCGCCGATATCAATCATCAGGATAGTGCCGAAGCGGCTGGTCTCAAGCTCGGTGATCATTCTCTTATTTTGCCACAGGTAGGAAAGGTTGTGGCGAAGAGCGATGGGTGAAACGGAGAAGAGAGCTCCGTTGATGAGGCTGGAGGTGGAAGGAATTCCCGCGGCGGGGAAATGAAAGCGGTGATAATCGGTGGGGCAGAGGCGGGAAAGAACGAGGCTCCCTCGAGCGAACCTATTACTGAGCTCGGTGGAGCCAAGA